>NZ_JBALSN010000394.1:2721-8500 GCF_036966985.1 Neobacillus drentensis
CTTCGTAATCAGGAATTTTTTTTTTTACTATAATTAAACAAAAATCAGGAGGTAAAGATCCAACATGAATTTTGTAACCTTACCCAAAATTGAACTTCACTGCCATTTGGATGGGAGTCTAAGACCGGAAACTATCATTGACATTGCGAAGAGAGAGGGGATTAGTTTGCCTTCCTTGGATAGGGATGAACTACAAAGAGAGCTCATTGCGCCATTAGAATGTGAATCCCTTGATGAATACTTAGAGAAATTTTCTATACCTAATTTAGTTATGCAGTCAGAGGAAAATCTTAGAAGGATTACTTTTGAACTTTTTGAGGATGCAGCCCGGGAAAATGTGAAATACATGGAAGTAAGATTTGCCCCATTACTTCATACAGCTGGGGGATTAGATGTTGAAGAGATAATTCAAAGCGTTATAACTGGAATGAAGGATGCTGAAAAGCAATTTGAGATAAAGGGAAACTTGATTCTTTCCTGCATGAGGACGATGCCTGCTTCCCGTGCTTTTGAGGTGGTAGAGAAGGGGAAGAAATTCCTTGGAGAAGGTGTAGTGGCCATCGATTTATGTGCATCGGAAGAGGAAGGATTTTCTGAAAAATTCGTAGAACCGATTGCCTTGGCTAGAGAATATGGTTATCGAGTAACCATCCATGCAGGTGAAACGGGTGTAGGTAAAAACGTATTAGAGGCAGTTAAACTTTTGGGTGCCGAGAGAATTGGCCATGGCGTATTTATAAAGAACTGTGATGAGGCATATAACATCGTAAAGGAAAAGCGAATAGTGCTTGAAATGTGCCCAACAAGTAATGTGCAAACAAAAGCAGTGAACCAGTTTAGTGAACACCCAATATATCAATTTCATAAGGATGGAATTCAGGTCACGGTTAATACAGACAACCGGACAGTTTCAAATACAACGATGGCAAATGAATGTGACATCGTATTTAAAGAATTCAATATAAGTGAAGATGACTACAAGCAAATTTACCTTACTAGCGTGGAAGCAAGCTTTGCCAATGCCGAAACAAAGGAAAAGCTGAAGAAATATATTTCTAGATGAAAAGTAGAATGAAAGGTGTCAGGCACCATGTGAAAAATTCACATGGTGCCTGACACCTTTTTGTCTTTTCTTAAGCAAACCTTAAGATTGCGATGCTAGATTTGAGTTACTAGAGATGATTTTAATCCTTATAAAATCAATCGCAAGGGAGATATTAGAATGAAAGTTTTATTAGCGGAAGACGATTTACGTCTCGGTGAATTAATCGAATATATGCTCAAAAAGAAAGGCGGCTACCAAGTCGAGTGGGTAACAAATGGAGAGGATGCTTACTATTACGCTACCACCGCCCACTATGATGTCATCATCATGGATTGGATGATGCCAAATGGGACAGGTGTGGAAGTTTGTGCCAGATTACGGAAACAAGGTTATTCTAGTGCGATTCTGATGCTGACAGCGAAAGATACCGTTGGTGACCGAATTGAGGGCCTAGATTCAGGTGCAGATGATTACCTAGTTAAACCGTTCGAAATTGACGAACTTTTAGCTCGGCTCCGGGCGCTTTCTCGTCGTAATTATGCACCGATTTTGGAGGAAGAAATTCAAATTCAAGGTTTGGTTCTGAATCGATTGAGTCATAGTGTTGGTTTGGGTCAAGAGGAAATTCAACTAAGCCCCCGTGAATTTCAGTTGTTAGATTTAATGGTAAAAAATAAGGGGCAGGTCCTGCCGCGTGAAGTAATTTTAGAGCGTATCTGGGGCTTTGATTCGGAGGTTGCACCTAAAACAATAGATGCAACCGTCAAATTAATCCGCAAAAAGCTCCAATCTTTTGGAAAACAAGATTTGCTTCAAAGCATTAGAGGGGTAGGGTACAAGTTTGGAAACTAAAATTGGATCCTTCATTCGTGCATTCACCACACAGGGCGAAAAAGATATTTTTAGACACACGCAAGGCAGATTAACCCGCATGTATAGTGGATTGCTCATGCTTTTACTAATCCTTTTTATCACAATAGTTTATATTGTCCTTCATGTTGTCATCCTAAACAACCAGGAACGTGAACTGCAATCATTGGTGAATCAGGAAGCGAGTTTCATCAAGAATTCATTACTAAAAAATGAACAGAATGACTTGAAAGGAATCGATGACCAAGAGGTGGTGTTTGCAGGAGTAAATCAGTTCTTTTATTATCTCGTAAATGCTAACGGAGAAATAATAATGGGCAATGAATCTGATAAGCGGATGCGTCAAAATATACTCCGGCTCATCAATGGAAGAATGCAAAATGAAGGGGAGATTCAAAAGGAAACTGTGCATGTTGAAATGGATGCTGCTGGAAGGGGAATGAAGGGGGAATTTCATCCGCGTGAGACTTCTCAAAATATTCAGCTCATGATTGCCAATCGGTCTATCTATAATAATGGTCAATTTATTGGGAAGTTGTATGTTGGAAAAAATATATCCTTTGCGTATCAGCTGTTCCGCTCACTATTGATGATACTTATAACAATAGGGATTGTATTTCTGGGGATAGCCATCTATATGAGTGTCGTCATGTCAAAAAGAGCGATGATTCCAATTAGCGGCGCGTTTACAAGGCAGCGTGAATTCGTGGCAGACGCTTCGCATGAATTACGGACACCATTAAGTGTTTTGCTTTCTTCGATTGAAGCAGTGGAAATGACGATTGAACCTCAAAAGAAAGACATGGTGGAGAAAATTCTCACCAATATGAGACAAGAAGTGAAACGGATGACACATTTGGTGAGTGATTTATTGACACTAGCTCGTTCAGACTCAAACACCATACAGCTAAGTTTCGAGACCTTTGACTTTCGTCCTCAAGCAGAAAGAGCGATTGACTCAGTTCGTCCGCTGGCTGCTGCTAAACAAATTTCTCTCCATTTGGATTCACCTGATTCGCTGATTGCAGTCGGCGATCCAGGGAGGCTATCACAGCTATTATATATTCTTTTAGATAATGCGATAAAATACACAACAAACGGCGGGGAAGTTGGTCTGTCACTGAAAATTGAAGGACAACAGGTATGTCTCTCTGTTCAAGATACGGGAATTGGAATAAGTGCAGAGGATTGTAAGCATATCTTCGAACGGTTTTACAGGTCTGATAAATCTCGTTCTCGGCAAATGGGCGGGCATGGCTTGGGACTTTCCATCGCTAAATGGATCGTTGACACACATAATGGAACGATAAAAGTCACCAGTGAACTTGGAAAAGGAAGTACCTTCACCGTTTATATCCCTCTAGTTTTTAAAGGATAGATGTATGTCAGACGGGTGCCTGACACCGTCTGACATACATTAGTTGGATGAAGGTCTAACATTTTAAAAACCATACCTTATCCAATGGTTATATAGCTTCATTTGCATATTCCGCGGCAGCGTCTTTTCCTAAAAGGCCAACCTGGATGAGGCCGTTGAGAATTCCATGATTAGAAGATGTCGTGGTAATAAGATCAGCTGCAGCCTTTGCTTCAGGAACCCCATTACCCATAGCTATCCCTGTTCCAATCATCGTTAACATCTCCAAATCATTCAAACCATCGCCAAACGCAAAACAGTTCTCGTTATTGATATCTAAGAATTCAAGCAGTTTGCGAATACCAACCGCTTTTGAGGCGCCCTTTGGCAGGAAATCATAAGCATAATCATGCCACTGAACGAAGTCTAAATTAGGAAAATGGTGGACGTATTGATATTTGTCCTCGTGGTTGCAGTAAAGATGTCCCTGAAATATTGGCTGATGTTTATAAAATGCATCGTCAACTATAGGATAAGGCATCATTAATGAGTCAAAACTAGATTCAATAAATGGATGATTTTCTTGGCTGACTTTAAAATTATCGTGACTGCAGTAGGCAAGGGCATGCCCTTTGCTTACTGTCAAAGTGGAAATCGACTCAAGCAGCTCAGGATTAATTGGATTTGCATAAATTTCCTGCCCTTCAAATACGACATATTGTCCATTCATGGAAATAAAAGAACTAATATTCAATTCCTTTTGAATCCAATAAAACATCTTCGGCACACGACCAGTGGCAATTACCGTGTGAACGCCTTTTTCCTGAAGTAAACGAACAGCTTTCTTTGTGGAATCTGGAATCACTTTATCCTCGTTAAGCAATGTACCGTCAATATCAAAAAACACCATAGGTTGTTTCATTTTCTATCCCTCCATTAAATCACAGCAGGTCGTTACGCTCAGGGGATTCTGATAACGCCGACCTGGTGTTGTGAGTTCTTGCAAAAACAGAATAGTTTATGAAACGCGTTTCAGGTCAAGGGGATTAAAAAAATAAATTCTGTTTTATTAGGTACGGAACGGTACGAAGGGAGAAATTAATCAATTCGTGAGATTCATACGGTATTTCGTTCAATTAAGGTTACTGGGATTTCATATTGGGCAATCTCCTCATTTTTGTTAATTCCTTGTAAAAATAGTTTCCGGCCCATCTCCTCAAGTGGGATTTCAATCGTTGTGATATTCATCATTTTAGCAATAGGTTGATTGTTGAACCCAATAAGGGCAAGATTATCTGGTATCGTAACACCTTGATTTTGTGCGCAGGTAACAATCCCGGCTGCTACATCATCGCTTGTCGCCAGTAGTGCTGTTGGAGGATGAGGCATCTTCATAATCTGGTTTAATACCTTTTCACCATCTTCGAAGTGAAGACAATCTTCAAAAACATAGGCACGGTTATAGGGTAAACGATTGTTTTTTAAAAAATCATTATAGGCTAATTCTCTGTTTTTACTATTAGTACCTGATCTACGTCCGATGCAATAACCAATTTTTTCGTGACCTTTTTGAAATAGGTAATCTAATGCAAATAGGAAACTTTTATAGTGATCCACAAATGAGGAGGCTACTTCTTTACCTCTGGTATCTTCGCATAAAATGATCGGTCCAAAAGGCAAATACGTTTCTATGGTGGTCCATTCGGATATTCTTGAGCAAATAATTAGTGCATCAATCTGCTTTTGTTTTAACGTTTGTAATGCCTCTAATTCTCGGCTTTCCAGGTAGTTAGTTTGGAATAAAACCAAATTGTAATTGTGTTTTAACGCTTCATTTGCGATCCCTTTTATTAGTAAGGCGAAGTAGGGGTGATCGATAAAAGGAACGACCAGACCTACAAGAAAGGTCTTTCCCGTACTTAAATGGACTGCATTAATATTTTGTTGATAATTACTCTGCCTAATCGCCTCTAAAACCGCATTCCTTTTTTCGGCACTTACATATGGATGATTATTTAACACTCGAGAAACAGTGGTTACAGAAACGCCTGCCAGCTTGGCTAAATCTTTGATATTTGTCATTCCATTACCTTCCTTAGCGGTGCCTGACACCCTGTAGGCTGCATTGCTATCCCGCGTTTTACTGTTCAATTTATATTATTGTATATAATAACCGAATTGTACTATAGAATTAGTGCTGCACTATGGTTGCATCCATGACTGAATGATGGGATGGTTATCTTAAAAAATAAAAATAATATATTTTGTAGAATAATAGTTGACTTTAAAGATACATGATAGTAATATAGTAAATCTGATGAGGGGATAGCAAATGAAACTTAGTTGTTTCTTAAAAATAATCCTTCTCCAGTTGACAAAAGTGATTGTGTTTGATAAGATGAGAATCTCGTTTATTTAGAAAGTATTATTTCAAAATAACACTTGACTTTCTGAAGATGAGATGATAAACTATAATCCTGTCACAAAATAGTTCTTTGAAAACTAAA
>NZ_JBALSN010000395.1:0-257 GCF_036966985.1 Neobacillus drentensis
CTGTAGTACTACGATAAACTACAAAAAACTACAAAAATAATTAAAAATATTTTTACAATTAACAAAATTTTTTTTACGATAGAAAGGGAGTGATTGTATTCGCGATAAATTATTGGAGTATTTATTTATGATTATTGCTGTGCCCATTACTGGAGAATTAAAGTTTTACCCCTTAAGCGGAGCTGATTTAAGATTCAGCATGAGTACAACTGTATTCTTCTTCATTTTGTTATGGTCACGAAAAATCCATCCTGTTT
>NZ_JBALSN010000395.1:342-1108 GCF_036966985.1 Neobacillus drentensis
TCCCGTGTTTTTTTATTACATGGTCTTCGGCATGTTTTTTCATATTTTCAAGGTAAAGAAATTGTATCATCGGCCGCTTCTCATTGGTCTGCTCGGCATGGTGCTCGAAATCATGGGGAATGTTACCGAAATGACCATTCGCCATTTTACAACCGATATGAAAATGACAACTTCGAGCTTCTTGATTATTATAGGGGTAGCGATCATCCGCAGCTTCTTTGTCCTTGGTTTTTTCAATACCATCTTAGTGCGGGAAACTAGGTTGGCTGAAGAGCAGCAAAAAAAGCGGACCGAAGAGGTTTTACTATTAGTCNNGTCTCAAATTTGTATGTAGAAATGTTTCAATTGGAAAAATCAGCGAAAGATGCGGAGAAGTTAACCAGCGCCTGCTATGCAATTTATCGTGATTTGAAAGCTCTAAACAATCAGGAACAAGCGCAAGCGATGCTGAAAATCGCCGGGGAATTACACGAGATTAAAAAAGATAATCAACGTATATATGCCGGTTTGTCCAAATTAATGGCCAAAGAAAAATTAGATGATTTTATGAACATTCAGGAAATCATTTTTGTTGCAACTATCTCGAATAAAAATTATAGTGAGTTGCTCGGGAAAACGATTGATTTCCAAGTAAGAATTTCCGGTGAACATCCGGAGTACCGCACTTTTATCCTCCTTTCCCTAATCAATAATCTTGTCGCCAATGCTGTGGAAGCTATCGATCAGGAGGGGCAGATTGTGATAATGGTTGAAAAGGTTAAAGACC
>NZ_JBALSN010000396.1:0-2435 GCF_036966985.1 Neobacillus drentensis
ATAGGAATGGGTATATATATTGAAGTATATGAATTTGTGAGGTGTGTTGATAAGTGGAGAATTATCGAATTGAAAAGGATACACTTGGTGAGGTTCGTGTTCCCATTGATAAATATTGGGGTGCTCAAACACAACGGAGCAAGGACAATTTTAAAATTGGCTCAGAGAAGATGCCATTGGAATTAATATATGGTTTGGTCTTTATTAAAAAGGCAGCAGCCATAGTAAATTTCCAATTAGGAAAGCTCAGTGAAAATAAAATGAAGGCCATTCAAAAAGTATGTGATTCCATTCATGCCGGGGATATGGATGAACATTTTCCACTGGTGGTCTGGCAAACAGGTAGTGGGACACAATCCAACATGAACGTAAATGAAGTGATAGCCAATAAGGCAAATGAATATTTAAAGGAACTGGGTGCTGCACATGAAAAAATCCATCCAAATGATGATGTCAATATGTCGCAAAGTTCCAACGATACCTTTCCAACAGCCATGCATATTGCTGCATATCAAAAGATCGTAGTAGAACTTCTTCCAGCATTATCAGAACTAAAAAATACTCTCCTACAAAAGGAAAAGGATTTCTCTACAGTCATTAAAATCGGAAGAACACATTTACAGGATGCAACACCACTGACACTGGGACAAGAAATCAGTGGATGGCGGTGGATGCTTGAAAAATGTGAAAAGATGATAAAAGAGGCAAGCCAATATCTGCTTGATTTAGCGATCGGAGGAACGGCGGTTGGTACAGGAATCAACGCACCCCTTTTGTTTGGTGATAAGGTTGCTGAGCAAATTTCCATATTTACCGGATACCCATTTCGGTCCTCAGAAAATAAATTTCATGCTTTAACAAGTCACGATGAGATTGTACATGTTCATGGTGCGCTTAAAGCTTTGGCCGCTGATTTAATGAAAATTGCTAATGACATCCGTTGGCTGGCAAGTGGGCCGCGCAGTGGGATTGGAGAGATTAATATCCCGGCGAATGAGCCTGGGAGTTCCATTATGCCAGGAAAGGTAAATCCAACTCAAAGCGAAGCATTGACGATGATAACATGCCAGATATATGGAAATGACGCTGCAATTGCTTTTGCAGCGAGTCAAGGGAACTTCGAGTTAAATGTTTTTAAACCAGTTATAATTAACAATTTTATTCAATCGGTTAGACTCCTTTCAGATGGAATCAGATCCTTCAATAAAAATTGTGCCGTGGGTCTTCAGGCCAATGAAGAGATTCTTAAAGAACATTTGAATCGCTCATTGATGCTTGTTACCGCATTAAATCCTCATATTGGCTATGAAAAGGCAGCGGAAATTGCCAAATTAGCTTTCAAAGAAAATGGTTCCCTAAAGGAAGCAGCGATAAAATTAGGTTATCTTACTGAAGAACAGTTTTCCAAATGGGTAAAGCCAGAAAATATGATATGAAATTGAAAGCCCCTTCCAAGTGGAAGGGGCTTAGCCATAATATTTATTTGTATTTACTTGGAGTACTAAATATTAGCGTTGGAATCCGCCAAGTTGAGACTCAGCCATTGCTACTAGACGTTTTGTAATTTCTCCACCAACAGATCCGTTGGCACGTGAAGTAGTGTCTGCACCAAGATTTACACCAAATTCTGAAGCAATTTCATACTTCATTTGACTAAGAGCTTGCTCGACGCCTGGTACTAGAAGTTGATTAGAGTTGTTGTTACTTGCCATAGTTGAATAACACTCCTCTTAATAAATTTGGGGTCAGTATGGAGTTGAACCATAATGGAGATTAAACCATTGCCGCCTAGGCCTAACCCATATTATCAATATTACTTTTGATAAACTTTCTACAATTGGAGATTCATTCATAAAACTTTGGTTTGGCTGGATGAGTCGGACTTGCACCGGCTAATACCCTTTTTGGTTTCATCCATCGTGTTGTTGAATGGTTGCTTGCTTTGTAATACTTATTATGATTAAAACGGAAAGACTTATTCGAGAAATTAATTAGTAATTTATTCCATTACATATGGTATGTAAGTTAACACAAACTAAGGTTATCAATTAAACAAAAGGGTGAATGAAATGTCTGAATGCCCAGTATGTAATGGTTTCCGTGAAGCCTATTTATTATGTACAAATTGCGGTGAGCCTATGATGGAAAGTGGTCGTCTTATGGATTTTTATGATGATTACAGTCCATATATGGAAATAGACTTAATGAAAATGGAAGATGGATATCCTGATACAAATTCAGGTCATAAGTGCCCCCATGTGTATCGATGTCCTGCTTGTCATCTAGAAGAAGTATTTTTTATAAAAGAATAAGCCTCGCTGCCAAGCGAGGCTATTCTGTCTTTAGATTGTATACTATTACGGGCGAATTCTTGATTCTGTTTCTTCATCAAAGAAATGTGCCTTATTCATATCAAACGCAAGTTCTAAAGTATC
>NZ_JBALSN010000397.1:0-12416 GCF_036966985.1 Neobacillus drentensis
ACCCCATTTTTGGCTGCTTTCTATGAAAGTCGACATTTAATTTTATGGTTAGTTCCTTTCATTAACTATTGTGCTAAAGTATTATCGTGGTAAAATATGGTATTTTTCTGTTGACTATTAAGATTTATATAACATATAATTATGATGGTAATAGAATAATAGACTATGAAGAAGGGAAGGATAACGCATGAGGCAGCGTATAAAAATTTCTAAAAATTCAATAATCGGAAAAAAAGAGGCTGGACTCCAATTCTAATAGGAATCGGAATCCAGCCTCTTTNNGGAGTGGGATTAATGATAACATTAACAGGTCAAAATTTAACATTGAAACAAATGAAGGAAATTTTATTCGGTAATCAGAAGGTAAGCGCTTCAGAAATGAGTATGGAGGCTGCTAGAAAGAGTCGGGAAGCCGTAGAAAGAATTGTTTCAGAATCAAAAGTAGTCTATGGGATTACAACAGGGTTTGGAAAATTTAGTGACGTTCTTATTGATAAAGATCATGTTCAAGATCTTCAGCTTAATTTAATTCGTTCACATGCGTGCGGCGTAGGTGAGCCATTCCCAGAGGTTGTCGCAAAAGCAATGGTACTTCTTCGCGCTAACGCTCTTTTAAAGGGCTATTCAGGTATTAGGCCGCTTGTTATTGAAAGGTTATTAGATTTAGTAAACAAGGATATTATCCCTGTGATTCCTCAGCAAGGTTCCCTTGGAGCAAGCGGAGATTTGGCACCGCTTTCACATTTGGCGTTAGTGCTAATCGGTGAAGGAGAAGTATTTTATAAAGGAAATCGAATGGATTCACTTGAAGCCTTACAGCAAGAAGGAATTTTCCCTGTAGTACTTGAGGCAAAAGAAGGCCTTGCTCTGATCAATGGAACCCAAGCCATGACTGCAATGGGAGTTGTCGGTTATCTTGAGGCAGAACAACTCGCATACCAAAGTGAGTTAATTTCCTCTATGACCATTGAAGGATTACAAGGGATTATTGATGCCTTTGCTGAAGAAGTTCATATCGCAAGGGGCTATCAACAGCAAATTGATACCGCAGCACGAATTCGAGGTTACTTAAGCGATAGCTTATTGACGACGACACAGGGGGAATTGAGAGTGCAGGATGCTTATTCCCTCCGCTGTATCCCGCAAGTTCATGGTGCCACGTGGCAAGCACTTGATTATGTAAAAGAAAAATTAGAAATTGAGATGAATGCAGCAACAGATAATCCACTAATTTTTGATGACGGTGAAAAAGTCATCTCCGGTGGTAACTTCCATGGCCAGCCAATTGCTTTTGCAATGGATTTTATGAAAATTGCTGTGGCGGAAATGGCAAATATATCTGAAAGACGAATTGAACGATTAATTAATCCGCAGTTAAATGATTTACCGCCATTTTTAAGCCCTGAACCAGGACTACAATCTGGTGCTATGATCATGCAATATGTTGCCGCATCGCTTGTATCAGAAAACAAAACGCTGGCACATCCAGCAAGTGTAGATTCGATTCCTTCTTCGGCGAATCAAGAGGATCATGTAAGCATGGGAACAATCGGATCAAGGCATGCTCATCAAATTATTCAGAATACAAGAAGAGTCCTCGCAATTGAGCTCATTTGTGCGATGCAGGCGGTTGAATACCGTGGAGTTGAAAAAATGGCAAGCCAAACAAAACGGCTTTATGAGAAAGGTAGAGAACTTGTACCTTCCATTAAAAGAGACCGTATTTTCTCAAAAGATATTGAAAAATCTACTGAAGGTCTGAAAACAATGAATCTATCAAAATTACTTGAGCAAGTAGACAGTGTAAAGTAAATTTTACCAGCTAAACATAATAGAGAAGAAATAGACCTACTAACCAACTTTAATATTAAAAAAAGAGGTGTTATATGCAAAATACGGCACTTAAAGCCCAAGAAACAGTACATGAACAGGAGTATGGCGAACATTTAGAAAGAAAGCTTAAAACACGGCATCTTACCATGATTGCTATCGGGGGAACAATTGGTACAGGGTTATTTTTAGCCAGTGGAACCACGATTCATGATGCTGGTCCAGGTGGAGCTTTAACTGCCTATATCATTGCAGGAATAATGGTATATTTTATCATGGGAAGCTTAGGAGAAATGGCGGCTTTTATTCCGATTTCAGGTTCTTTTAGTACCTATACCTCAAGGTTTGTCGACCCTGCATTGGGTTTTGCAGTTGGCTGGAACTATTGGTACAATAATGCGATTATTTTTGCTTTGGAATTATCAGCATCGTCATTGATTATGAAATATTGGTTTCCTGATGTCCCAGGTATTATTTGGAGCGCAAGTTTCCTTGTACTAATTTTTGGTCTTAACTTTTTATCCGTTAAGGGTTATGGTGAATCAGAATTTTGGTTTTCATTGATAAAAGTTGCAACCATTTTATTATTTATTGTTGTTGGGTTATTAATGATCTTTGGAATAATGAAAGGCCATAGTGGCGGATTTGAAAACTTCACAAAAGGAGAAGCCCCATTTAAAGGCGGCTTGTTATCCATATTTAGTGTGTTTATGGTGGTGGGATTTGCCTTTCAAGGCACGGAGCTCGTCGGGATTACAGCCGGTGAAAGTGAAAATCCTTCAAAAAATTTACCTAAGGCAGTAAAACAGATTTTCTGGAGAATTTTATTGTTTTATGTTTTGGCGATTTTTATTATTGGATGTTTAATCAGCTATACTGACCCCCAATTATTAAGCGCAGATTTAGAGAATATTGCAGTGAGTCCGTTTACTTTAGTATTTGAAAATGCAGGTCTTGCCTTTGCGGCTGCTGCCATGAATGCAGTAATCCTTACTTCAGTTCTGTCAGCAGGAAATTCCACTTTATACGCCGCTTCGCGCGTCCTTTGGGTATTAGCGGAAGAAGGAAAAGCTCCGTCATTCTTGAAAAAAGTAAATAAAGGTGGTGTTCCGATAAACGCATTATACATATCAACCTTTGTTGGGATGCTATGCTTCCTTACCTCCCTTTTTGGTGATGGAACTGTTTATTCTTGGCTATTAAACGCTGCTGGCTTAGCTGGTTATATCTCTTGGTTAAGTATTTCGGTTACACATTATCGATTCCGTAAGGCTTATGTTGCACAAGGAAGAGATTTCAAAGACCTGCCCTATAAAGCAAAGTGGTTCCCAGTAGGTCCAATTTTGGCGACAGTATTATGTTTAATCGCAATGCTTGGAACAAATTACGGGGCATTTATTGGCTCAAAGGTTGACTGGTATGGTATATTGGTTTCTTATATTGGACTACCTCTATTCTTAATTGGTTATTTAGGCTATAAAACTATTAACAAAACAAAAATCGTGCCATTAAAAAAGGCCGATTTCAGCAGAGATTAAGTGTAAATATTATTCATCTTTAGCAGTAACACCTTGAGACTTCAAGGTGTTTTTGCTATTTAAAGTCGATCTTGTTTTACAAATCCTTTACTGGATAGCATAAGAAGATCGAGATATTGAATTCGATTTGGAGCGGTACATATGTTGAACGAAAAATTAAATCCTTTATTTAAAAATGACAGCTGCCTTTCAGCTGTTTTCTTTTTGTACTGATTATCCAGAAGTAGCTTATAACTATGAAATCAGGGAATAAGCCGTTTCCCATTTAAGGGGTGTTAAATATGATATTTCAGTACGAATAGAAAAGAGGTGATTTTTATTGCATCCAAAGAAACATAATCAAAATTTAGTACTAAGTTCAGGACCAATAGTGCCTAATCCGAATACAGAGTTAATATCTGTTGAAATTTTGAATGTAGACCCTAACGATTCAAGAGATGTGATTGTTGAAGTGAAAAACTGGACAACCTGTCCGCCTAGTCAACAAGGGAAGTTTGTATTCCTTTGTGGGGTACAACTAAATCCTGCTGATATTCCTACTGGTGACTTTGAAGATGAAAGTGGTGATAAAAGCAGCGATGAAAGTTCTGAAGAAACTAGTACAGACGCTAATACTGATGCAGGTGTAGTAATTCAGGATATTCCTGATGCGTTTCCACCTATCACTACACCATTATTCTTCAGAATACCAGCACAAAGCAGATTAACAATTTTAGCAGTTCCTCCACAACCATTACATCCACCAAACCCTTGCTATGAAATTCGTATCTTCCCACCTATTCCTACAAATTTGTTATTCAGTAGTTTTGGTTTGAGTAGTGATAGTGTGCCACAAGAAGGAAATACAGTGTTGCATCATCAGTTCACTCCCACCAGTCCAGTCCGTCTTGTACCGCGAGGTCCACTTTTACCCCCAAGTCCATTTTAGGAACTAGTAATAGAAAGGTAGCCATTGTAGTGCTACCTTTTTTGTTGTATAGGTGATGAGTTTACCTTTACCTGCAGATAGACTATAGGATACAGACAAACCCAAAAAGAGGGGGTGGAAGGGCATGAAATTTCTAGCTTTTCTAAAACTGCTTGAGACCTGCGTGCCAAGGTCTGGTGGGTTCGAATACCCCGTCCCGTTGAAAGTTTAAAATAAAAAAATTCATAAAGATTTTATGTAAAAGTCTAAAAATATTTGATTATCCGAGAAAGCGTTTTCATTTATAATGGACTATCAGGAGGGAGGAAGCTTTAAAAAAACATATGAAAGGTGGAAACATAGTTGAAGAGTCTCAAAATCAGTATCTCTATCATTTTTGTAGCATTCCTAGTATTCAGTCAACTCGGTGCAACAGCTCTTGCTGAAAAACAATCGGCTCCAAATGCACCTGCATCGCCAGTAAACTTACAGATTCCAAATCTGGCTTTTGACGAAGATAGCATAACCCTTGTGTGGGATAAGCCAGAGAACTATCGTGATATTGTGGATTTTAATGTCTATATGAATGGGAAGATGATACAATTGACTCTCATAATCTCCAAATAATTTTTGATCCGTACAATCTTTTGACGTTTGATAATTATATGAATCAGGAAGAAATTTTTGAAGAGGCATTTGAATTATTGGGAGACAGAATGGTTATATTCCATGCCAAGGACTTTATTGTTAAGGGGAGCTCACTAAAACAAGTTCCAGTAGGACAGGGTTTGTTAAATTACGATAAGTTATTTAGCTTAATTAGGAAAACAAAACCATTTATAGATATCTTGATAGAAGGAACCAAAGAACCGTTTATTGATGAGAGTATTATGTATTTGAGAGGGAAATATTCAAAGGGACATGCCTTTTAAAGGCCGAGAAAGAAGAATATCTAAAAAAGCCAACGGTCACATAATGGAAGGTTCGTTAAAGCTTTACTTCACAGGAGGACTGACCCCAATGAAGTGTTTGTAAATATTTTAATATTAAGAATATTGACAATAGTTTTTATCCAATGTATATTATGAATATGTACAACCTTTCTATGATGAATAGTAAACATAAATAGAGGTGAAAGGATGAAGCTGCAGCTCTCCGCTAACCAATTGAAACTTGAAATTATTAAAATCTACAACACGGTGAATCAAGAGCTGTTTGGAATCGGGATCAAATCACAACGGATTGAATTGATGGGGGACAAGGTATTTATTTATGCCCTACATAAACGGATCCCCGCTTTAAAAGTATTGGATGAAACACAGCGATTATTGACAAGAGTAGTCGATTCTTCAATCATCGATGCTTACAAAGAAATACTAGCTTCCAAGATCGAAGAAACTCTAAGTCTTCCGATTCAGGTTATCTTTAAGGACTATGATCCACGTACAGAGCAGTCGTTGACGGTCATTATCTTTAAGGAACCGATCGATTAAAACAGAACGATTAGCAGGTTTAAGGTCCACTTTGGAGAGGCTTTCAAACCGCTTATCATGAAACTTACTAAAGCTTAGCTGCTTTGGTGTGTTTTTATGGTAAGCGGTTTTTATTTTTTATTAGTGTTATAGGAGGGAAGATAATGATAAATATGCAGAGTGAATTCACCATCCATGATGTCATGCAAGCCTTGAATGTCATTACCAAAGGGCGGATGGTAATGGATTGGAATGAAATTGCCAAAGGCAGCAATCCATTTGTATTGATGAAGACGTCCAATATCCCTGGAAAAAGCGTGATGGAAATCCCAGGACTTGTGTATGGCGATATGAATGCTCCTGTAAAAAAAATTGGAGTGGCCATGACCATGACGGAATGCGGAGTTGAATTAGCTTCCGGGATGGGGCTGGACCTCCTGGTGGTCCATCATCCGGTTGCGGATGCGGCCAATTCAGGCGGAGTTCCATTCGCCCAGTACTTACCCCTTTACAATCTATCCTTGATTGAACTGCATGAAGCCTTTCATGGGCTGCATCCCGGATTAGCCTATTTGCATGGACATCAGAAACTCATAACAGATACTAGCTTTGGAGGAATTCATGGGAATGTCTTGCACAAAGGAATTGCCTTGGAAGAAATCCAAACAGCAGGAGATATTCTGAAGCGTCTCGATAGATACATAGGACGCCAGATCGAATCCACTTTATTAAAATCCGAACAAGAAATCCGTTCCACCAATTTTCTGGAAGAGGCGACATTGGCCAATCCAGCGGAGATTCTGAATGGAAAACAGGACACTCCAGTTAAGCATATTCTCCACTTTTTCCCGCATAGCGGGTTTACCGTCGAACATCTACACCAAGCTCTTGACCTGTATCCGGAAACTGACACGATTATCGCAAGCATCAGCCGAGTGCGAGAGAATCATCCGTTGGTCATGGAAGCGAAACGCCTGGGGCTGACCTTTATTATCGGAAACCCCCACTCTGTGGAAATTTTAGAAAATGGCCTTCCCTTAGCTTATGCGCTGGAATATTTGCTGCCTGAAATCGAGATTTATGTCCTAAGAGAACGGGTTACCGCGATGCCGCTTGCATACGCAGGACATCAGGAGATTCAGAATTATGGAAAAGATATGGCGTTAAATTATTTGGTTTCTAAGAACTCAATTAAAATTTAGGGGGAATTACAGTATGTACAAAAAGAAAAGAATGACAGCAGTCATGATGGCCTGTTTGACAGCACTATCGTTGGCGTTAACTGGCTGTGGGAATTCGGCACAATCTACGACTACAAAAGAAGGAACTGTATCAAAGAATAAGGGGGAAAAGATGGTTGAGGTTCGTTTTTCGGAAGTCATCCGTTCGATCTTTTACGCCCCTCATTATATAGCGATGGAGAAAGGATTTTTCCGAGAAGAAGGCATAGAAGTCGATATGATGACTGCCCAAGGGTCAGACAAAGGAGCAGCAGCATTATTGTCCGGAACGGCAGACATTTCACTGGTTGGACCTGAGTCGGCTGTCTTTATTTTTAATCAGCACGGGAAACAGTCCTTAAAAGTATTTTATCAGCTTACAGCAACAGATGGCTCCTTCTTATTGGCACGAAACCCCAAGAGCAACTTTCAGTGGAGCGACCTGAATGGCCAAGCAGTGGTGAGCTGGAGGCCGGGAAGTTCGCCGCAGATGGTGATGTCTCAAGTACTTAAGAAGAATCAAGTTGATAAGACCAAACTAATCACCAATATTGCCTCCCCTGCTATGGTCGGTGCCTTCGAAAGCGGTAAAGGAGAATACATCCAAGTGTTCGAACCCCTCGCTTCTATGCTGGAGCAATCCGGCAAGGCTAAACTAGTTGCATCCATGGGGGAAGCGTTCGGGTCCTATCCGGAGACATCATATGTGGCAACAAATGAATTTATTAAGAAGAATCCTGAAATTTTACAAAAGTGGTCGAATGCGGTCTACAAGGCTACCCTATGGCTAAATGAACATTCGGCAGAGGAAGCAGCTGACGTTCTAGCGCCTCATTTTCAAGGAACATCTAAAGAGTTAATCCAAAAATCAGTTGAACGATATGTTAAGCAAAATTCATGGGCTAAGAACCCTGTTTTGGATCAGGCACAATTGGATATGCTCCAGGACACACTGGTTGATAGCGGGGTACTGCCGGCAGATCAAAAGGTCAAGCATGAAGATATAGTTGAGACAACCTTTGCAGAGAAAGCGGTACAAGAAGGAAATTAAGTGGAAGGAGCTAATAGTGATGACCCAGATCGAATTACGTGATGTATCCCTGCATTACTTTACGCCAAAAGAGGAGACAAAGGCTCTCCAACATATCAATCTTTCTATCAAGGAGGGAGAGTTCATCAGCATTGTCGGTCCTAGCGGGTGTGGGAAAAGCACCCTGCTTTCCCTCATTTCGGGGATGATTATGCCGACGGATGGAGAGGTCAGGCTTTTCGGTGAAAAAGTGAAGGAGCCTTCCAAACGAATAGGGTACATGCTGCAGCATGATCATTTATTTGAATGGAGAGATATTTTGAACAATGTCCTAGTTGGGGCTGAAATCCGCGGAATGGATCGACAAGAAGCGAAGGAACGTGCCCTGGATCTGTTGCACCGCTATGGCTTGGGGGAATTTGTCCATCACAGTCCGAAACAGCTTTCCGGGGGAATGCGGCAACGAGTTGCCTTAATACGAACTTTGGTTGTGATGCCGGAAATCTTGTTGTTAGACGAACCATTTTCTGCGTTAGACTATCAAACCCGTTTGAATTTATCGGATGAAATTTCTTCCATCCTGCGCGAGCAAGGGATAACGGCCATCTTAGTCACCCATGATATCTCCGAGGCCATCTCGATGGCTGATCGAGTCATCGTGATGTCCCGAAGACCGAGTACCATTCAGTCCGACTATCGTATTGAATTTTCCAATGAAAACGGAAGGCCTTCTCCTTTTGATACGAGGGAGACCCCAGAATACCATACTTACTTTAATACCATTTGGAGGGAGTTGGAAGAAAATGTCCGTACCTAACCCTAAAATATTGCCAGCTTCAAGCGATGTCGCAGCGGAACCTTTCATTCAGCGGGTACCAAACGAAAAATCGCCCAGCGTTCAATATTCATCCTATTTACGTAAGCAGCGGAATCGAAGCCTATCAATCCGCATGGCACAATGGCTAGTGCTCATCGTGTTTTTAGGAGTTTGGGAATTTGCAGCAAACATGAGTTGGATTGACACCATGTTAACAAGTAAGCCTTCCCAAATTTTTGCTTCTTTTAAAGAATTGTTAATCAAAGGCGAGATCCTGCATCACACGTGGATTACCTCGAAGGAAACCCTCTTAGGTTTCATCATATCCATGGTGATAGGTACGCTCATCGCCATCCTGCTTTGGAGTTCCCGGTTTCTTTCCGAAGTGGTCGAGCCCTATATTGTCGTGCTGAATGCTTTGCCGAAAGTGGCGCTTGGGCCTATCTTCTACATCTGGCTCGGAGACCAGCTATCAATCTATGGAATGGCGATTGCTATCTCAATCATCGTCACCGTCATCATGGTCCACTCCGGCTTCCAGGAGATCTCGAAAGGCAAAATGAAGCTGATGGAATCATTTGGCGCTACACGCTGGCAAATGCTGAAGATGGTCGTTCTTCCAGCCAGCATCCCCAATTTTGTGGCGACGATGAAAGTGAATGTAGGGCTTACACTTGTCGGAGTGATTATGGGTGAATTCCTCTCTTCCAAAGCAGGGTTAGGCTTCCTCATTACTTACGGAGGCCAAGTGTTCCAAATGAATCTAGTGATGACCAGTATTACCATTTTGGCTATTCTTTCCGTCCTGATGTACTGGTTAGTAAATATGGCCGGCAAGAAATTGCAGAAAATCTACCATTTTGATTAAAACATGGGGGCGGACGAATGGTCCGTCCGTCTCTTTATAAAGGATTTTAGAATTGGATTAAATAAAGCACTTACTAGGGAAAGTAGGAAAATTACTTTACAGAGTAAGTGCTTTTTAATATGCATAAATTTACTTAAAAATGTTTTGTAGCTATATTATCATTTTGGGGATTTTTATGTAATTATTATAGTTGTTTTTGACATTTTACCATTAAAAATTTAAATGGAGGTTTAGTTTCCATATTCTTATGTGGCTCAACAATTTCCGAAAGTTCTATTAGTCCATATTTTCCAAAGTCTTGTTTGATCGAGTCAGAATCATAAAAAAACATTTTTACCCCATCCATTATCTCGAAATAGTCTTTACCCAGTTGTTTGCCCTTTCCAAACATTGGGGCTTCTTTTGAAATAGTAGTAAAAATCATATAACCGTTTGGCTTTAACTGATTATAGCAATCTTTAATTAACTTCTCTCTCTCACGATCATTCAATAAGTGAATAAGGGCATAACAAAATATACCATCATAAAGTTTGTTATCAAAAGGCATATCAGTTACTGAACCATGAAAAATACTAATATTAAGGTCATTTTGCCTTGCCAATTCAATCGCTGTTTTTGAAATCTCAATACCTGTTACATTTATACCACTGTCAATAAAAACCTTTGCATTTCTACCATATCCAATACCAGGAATCAATATATCCTTAACTTTCTTTTCAAGGAAAAAGTCCTTTGTCAAAATTGCAGAGTCTGAAGGTTCAAATCCCCACATCATTTGATTTTCTATAAAACTTGATTCCCAAAATTCTGTCATACCACTATCTCCTTTTCAAATAGCTAAATAGCCCCAGTCAGTTGGTCATTTATTGATTTGTCTACCTTATTAGGCGATACAAAAATAATCTTTCCTGTTGAAAGATTATAATAGCGATGGAAACACAATGCAATTCTTATCTATATTTCTTTACATTCTCGGTAGTATGATTCATCAAAAGCTATGCAAAAAGATTCTCTGATAAATTACCTGACTCATTCTATGAGATTGGTTTTCTCAAACTATATGCTATTCAACTCAATCCAATTATGGATTGGGGATTTTTTTGTTTGTTTTTTACTAAAGAGGATTCTCTTTCCGTATAGGGACGGGCATTTTGAGGAGAATAAGGAAAAATATGTGCTCGATAATTATGGATAAGAATATCAATGTAAACTTTCAAACAAGGAGAACTAAAATGAATCCGATTCAGGCAAATAATGCTTCTACAGAAAAAAAAGATACGGTCATGAATAAAATTTTAGGAACAGTCAGCGGAAGCTTTGCACCTATTTTAGGGGTGCTTGCTGGATCAGGACTAATTTCAGCTTTATTATCAATTTTAATAACAGTTGGATGGTTATCACATGAGAGTGGTGCCTATGCCATTCTTGCTGCAACTGGGCATGCCATTTTTTACTTCTTCCCCGTTTTTCTAGGGATTACATTAGCAACAAAGCTCGGGGCCAATGGGTATGTCGGTGGGGCGATCGGTGCCGCACTTTTAGAACCTCATTATACAGATTTAGTGGCATCAAAAGCCCAAAACGTGGATTTTTTTGGGATTCCAGTAATATTGGCCAATTATTCCTCCACCGTTTTTCCAATCTTAATTGCTGTTTCCATTTATTCTTTATTAAATAAATTTTTGAAAAAAGTGATTTATAAGGACTTACAAATGTTTATTAATCCGCTTATTTCTTTAATTGTGATTGTTCCCTTGACCGTCCTTATTTTTGGTCCTTTTGGTACCTATGTTGGTGAGGCATTGGCAGTCTTTATCCAATTTTTAAGTGCAAGAAGCGGCATTCTAACAGGTGCGGTGATGGGTGCGGCATGGTCATTTCTGACGATATTAGGACTCCACTGGGCAGTTATTCCAATATTCCTTGCTAATCTTGCAAAGTCTGGCTTAGATCCACTTAGTCCTATGGTAGCTGCAGCACCTTTTGCTCAAATCGGGATGGGGCTTGGGGTTTTCTTCAAAACGAGAGATAAGGACCTGAAAACGCTCGCTGGATCAGGACTTATTCCGGGTGCCTTAGCAGGTACAACAGAAATCATCACTTACGGTATATTAGTTCGCTACAAACGAACGATGGTAATTGTTGCAATAGCAGGGGCTATTGGCGGAGCAATAAATGGTGCATTTGGTGTAAAAGGGACCGGATTTGCTCTCCCAAGTTTCTTGTCTATTCCGGTGTTTACACCGGTAAGTTTATATTTAATTGGTACAGGAACGGCTTTAGTTTTAGCGCTGGTTCTTACATTTGTATTAGGATATGAAAGTAAAAGCGATGCAGTTGCTGCAAAAACGGTTAAAGAATTTGGATTTGTGAATGTACAACGAGAAACGATTTCAAGCCCATTAAGCGGGGAAATTGTACCCTTAAGCAAAATTTCAGATCCTCTTTTTTCAACTGAAACGGTAGGAAAAGGAATTGCCATTGAACCATCAAAGGGGGAAGTGGTTTCACCTGTTGATGGAGTTGTGACAACTTTATTTCCAACGGAGCATGCGATTGGAATTACATCAGAAGACGGAGCGGAAATCTTAATTATTGTGGGAGTGGATACGATTAATCTGAAAGGTCAATATTTCACCTCCCATGTAAAACAATGGGATACCGTGAAAAGAGGTGACTTGCTGATTGAATTTGACATTGAAAACATAAAAGCAGCAGGCTATGACGTAAAAAC
>NZ_JBALSN010000398.1:0-196 GCF_036966985.1 Neobacillus drentensis
TAATATAGTTTTTTAATTGGAGGAATAAAAAGATGACTGTCGAAACAAGAGTAAAGGCAATCAATTGTTTGCATTTCATTAACGGCCAATTTGTTGAGTCGCAAAACAAAAAAACATTTGAGAATATTAATCCCGCCACTGAAGAAGTTCTAGGGATGGTAGCAGAAGGGGGAAAAGACGAGGTTGATTATGCCGT
>NZ_JBALSN010000398.1:216-3185 GCF_036966985.1 Neobacillus drentensis
TGCCGTAGCAGCCGCCCGCAGAGCATTAAATGGCAGTTGGAAAAAGATGACGACAGGAGAACGTTCAAAGATTCTTCGTCGAATTGGAGATTTAATCCTGGAAAGACAAGAGGAATTAGCCCGGTTGGAATCGTTGGACACTGGTAAACCGTTCTGGTTGGCTAATAGTATTGATGTTCCGAGGGCTGCTTATAATTTCCACTTTTTTGCCGATTATATGATATCTGTTAATACGGATGCAAACCAACAGGATGACATGGCCATTCATTACTCCTATCGGCGCCCAGTTGGAGTGGTTGGTATTATTAAACCTTGGAATTTGCCATTATTATTACTTACTTGGAAATTAGCACCATGTTTAGCGATGGGCAATACAGCCGTGATTAAACCAGCAGAATGGACTCCCATGACGGCAACGGTATTGATGGAAATTTGTAAAGAAGCTGGGGTTCCAGATGGTGTGGTTAATCTTGTACATGGCTTCGGGCCAAATTCTGCAGGCGGTGCCATTTCGGAACATCCAGATGTTGATGCGATTTCCTTCATTGGTGAGCCAGGAACTGGATCTTCTATTATGAAGGCTGCATCAAGTTCATTAAAGAAATTGTCGTTTGAATTAGGAGGGAAAAATCCTAACATTATTTTTGCCGATTCTGATCTGGATGAAGTGGTCGAAACAACAATCAAATCAAGTTTTATTAATCAAGGTGAAGTTTGTCTCTGCGGTTCACGCATTTATGTTGAGCGACCGGCATATGAAGAATTCCTCAACAAATTTGTAGCAAAGGTTAAAAACTTAAAAGTAGGGCTTCCAGAAAATGAAGATACAAAGGTGGGTGCCTTAATCAGTAAGGAACATTATGATCGGGTTAATAGCTATATTGAAATTGCCCGCAATGATGGTGCGACCATTCTGACCGGGGGAAAACGTCCGGATGGGATTGAAAAGGGATATTATTTAGAACCCACGATCATCACAGGAGTAGACCGGAATTCCCGTTGTGTTCGTGAAGAGATTTTTGGGCCGGTTGTAACAGTTATGCCTTTTGATATGGAAGAAGAAGTGATCATGCAGGCAAATGATACCCATTATGGTTTAAGTGCAACGATTTGGACAAACGATTTAAGACGGGCGCACCGGGTTGCTCATCAAATTGAAGCAGGTATCATTTGGGTAAACACTTGGTTTTTACGTGACCTGCGCACCCCATTTGGCGGGATGAAAAATAGTGGGATTGGCAGAACAGGCGGAATGCATAGCATTGATTTTTACTCTGAATTATCCAATATTACGATTAAATTATAAGAAGGGGAGTCATTCTTTTGACGGACAAAATAAAGCAATATGCAGAAAAATTAGCTGAAGCGGAGAACACTCGGATTGGTACGGTTCCACTTACCTCAGTAGATTCAACGCTGACAGTAAAAGAAGCCTATTATATTCAGTTGGAAAATATTCAGCGCAAAATAGAACAGGGACAAATTATAGTAGGGAAGAAAATCGGATTAACGTCCTTGGCGATGCAGAATTTATTAGGTGTAGATGAACCTGATTACGGACATTTGCTGGACAGTATGGTGGTAGAAAATGGCGGTCAGATTAATATAGAGCAAGTTCTTCAACCAAAAGTAGAAGCGGAGATTGCCTTTATCCTAAAAAAGGAATTACGTGGGCCGAATCTTACAGCGCTTGATGTCATTCAGGCAACTGATTATATAGTACCTGCTCTTGAAATCGTCGATAGTAGAATAAAAGATTGGAAAATTAAATTGGCCGATACAGTGGCAGACAATGCCTCATCTGGTTTTTATGTACTTGGCGGTAAGCCAACAAAAATAGCCGATATTGATCTTGAATTAATTGGCATGGTACTAACGAAAAATGGTGAGCTCGTCAATACGGGGGTCGGTGCAGCGGCTTTAGGAAATCCAGCAAAGTGTGTTGCCTGGTTAGCGAATAAATTAGCCGAATTCGATATTTCGCTAAAAGCAGGCGAAGTGATTCTTTCAGGGGCTTTGTCAGCAGCAGAAGCCGCTCAAAAGGGAGATACATTTACGGCAAGATTCGCTCATATCGGTCAGGTCAGTGTACGGTTTTAACCGTTTAAAGGAGGAAAGAGGATGAGTCAATACAAAGAGATTGCACACTATTTAGAATCTGCGGAACTCGATAAGCGCGAGGTTGCCAAAGTCACGGTAAACTTGAAACCTGATTTAACAGTGGAAGAAGCTTATCAAGTACAACAGGAAATTGTACATTCGAAATTAAATGAAGGAAAAAAAATCATTGGCCCAAAAATGGGATTAACCAGTCAGGCCAAAATGAAACAAATGGGGATTGAAGAACCGATTTATGGGTATGTGTTTGATTATATGATCATTGAAAATGGCGGTCAGGTGCCATTACATGAATTAATTCACCCAAAAGTTGAGGCTGAAATTGCCTTTGTAATTGGTGAGGATATTGAAGGTCCTGGCGTAACAGGGGCTCAGGTTTTAGCTAAAACCGAGTATGTTTTACCAGCCTTAGAGATTATTGACAGCCGGTACGAAAATTTTCAATTTACCTTACCCGACGTGATTGCGGATAATGCTTCAACTTCAAGAGTAGTGTTTGGTACCACCCTTAAAAAGCCGGAGCAATTTGAACTCGATTTAGTTGGAGCAACGCTTTCGATCAATGGCGAAATCAAGGAATTGGGAGCAGGAGCTGCGGTCCTTGGCCACCCTGCAAATTCCATTGCCATGCTTGCCAATATGCTGGCAAGAAAAGGAGAAAAGGTCCGTAAGGGTGATGTAATTCTAACAGGCGGGATTACAAGTGCGGTTCAATTAAAATATGGGGATATTGTAAGCGATAAATTCGATGGTTTAGGTGAAGTGGCCTTTACAGTAACTGATTAATAATTTTTGGCACCCTGTTGATTGAAGTGGAAGGCACGATCCTGCGGGAGGACGGGGCAGGGGAG
>NZ_JBALSN010000398.1:3236-6854 GCF_036966985.1 Neobacillus drentensis
ACGGGGCAGGGGAGACCCCGCAGGAGCGCAGCGACGAGGAGGCTCCCCGGACCGCCCGCGAACCGCACGTGCCTGGAGCGGAAATCAACAGGCAACATTAACAGAGCCTAATTTTTAAAAAGGAGCATTTACATGCCAATTATTAATGTTCAAATATTAGAAGGAAGACCAAATGAGAAAATAGAAGAAGTCATTCACAATATTACTAATACTGTTTCAGAAACATTAGATGCTCCAAAAGAGAGCATAAGAGTCATCGTAACAGAAATTCCAAAATCTCATTGGGGAATAGCTGGAGTACCAGTTTCGAAAAAGTGACCAACATTTAAAGGGAGAGTATGGCGATAGGGGATATTCCGTCATACTCCTAAGAATGTATATAACCGATGTAAGCGCTAACTAAATAAATTTAAGTTTTGGAGGTTATTATGACGATAGAATTGAGTTTGTTAGTGCCTCATGTTCCCAGCCTCTGTAACGAGGATCAAGTACCAGAATTTCAACAAGACATGGCAAGAAAAATGAAAAAAATGGGGAAACAAATTAAAGAAATAAATCCAGATGTTATTGTGTTAGTTTCCTGTCATTGGCCATCAACCTTCTTCCATTATGTCGACTGTACGCCTGTTCATAAAGGGATTCTTACTGCGTTTGAGGCCCCGGATTTAATTAAGGATGTTCCCTATCATTACCCTGGGGATGAAAAATTGGCAAATGAATTAGTAAAAGCGGGGGAAGAGGCTAATCTTCAAGTTCAAGGAGTGAATGATCCTTATTTTATTTGGGATTATGGAAGTTTAGTCCCTTTACGGTATTTGGTCCCAGACGAGGACATCCCAGTTATTAATTTATCAGTTACGCTAGCTGCGAGTTTAGAAGAAACATATAAATGGGGGCAAGTAATTGCCAAGATATTGCGGGAAAGTGATAAAAAAGTGGTATTTCTTTCAAGTGGTGCCTTATCCCACAATATAGTTCGAGGCAGACATAACAAGCCAACTCTTTCTGAACATGCTTTGGATAAGCAGTTTATTGAATTTGTAATGAAGAAAGATTATAAAGCGGCTTATGACATGCTGCCGGAATATGCAAGAATGGCAAGAGTGGAATCAGGAGGGCGACATCTCGCCATGTTATTCGCGATGATTGAGGATGATTGTGTACCTACTTATCTAGCAGAAGGCCAGTCCTCGGGAAGCTGGAATGCGCTAATTACATTTGAAAAAAGCGAAACAGCAAATTTAAAAGCTGAAGTTGAAAGTGAATTTGTTAAATAAATCTACTAAAGAAAAGAAAGGAGGAGATGGTTTATATATGCGTACTCAAGTAGGAATAATCGGAGCGGGTCCCGCGGGGCTAATGTTATCGCATCTATTACACTTACAAGGAATAGAATCTATTATCATTGAATCCCGTTCACGTCAAGAAATTGAAGGAACCATTCGTGCTGGGGTTTTAGAGCAAGGAACTGTTGACCTATTAAATGCCACTGGTGTCGGTGAACGAATGATGAGGGAGGGGCATGTTCACGAGGGAATCGAATTGCAATTTAATGGCAATAGACACCGAATTGATTTCGCCGAGTTAACCGGTGGAAAACAAATTATGGTATATCCTCAGCATGAAGTCATTAAGGATTTGGTTGCTGCCCGATTAAAAGCTAATGGGACCATTTTCTTTAATGTTAGCGATGTTAAACTAGTAAATATTGAATCTGCTCAACCCACAATAGAGTATACGAATGAATTTGGTGAGCCTCAGGTCATTGAATGTGATTTTATTGCGGGCTGTGATGGTTTTCATGGACCAAGCAGACAATCCATCCCAAAAAGCAAAAGAGTTGAAAAACAGCAAATCTATCCATTTGGATGGCTGGGGATTATTGCCGAGACACCTCAAGTGAACCCAGAGTTAATCTATGCCCACCATGAACGAGGTTTTGCACTACTAAGTACCCGTACCCCATCTATTCAGCGCCACTATCTTCAAGTTGACCCAAAGGATGATATTACAAACTGGTCAGATGATCGAATTTGGTCAGAACTGCATGCGAGAGTTGATTTGGAAGGCTGGACACTTCCACAGGGACCGATTATACAAAAAAATATTGTTTCCATGAGAAGCTTTGTTTGTGAAACGATGCAATATGGACGTCTCTATTTAGCTGGAGATGCTGCACATATCGTGCCTCCAACAGGAGCAAAGGGGCTAAATTTAGCTGTAGCAGATATCCTAGTTTTGAGCCAGGGGATTAGAGAATTTTATGAACAAGGTAATCAAAATATCCTGCAAAAGTATTCCGAAACATGTCTAAAAAGGATTTGGAGAGCACAAAGATTCTCATGGTGGATGACCACCATCCTTCATACCAACCAAAACCATAGTCCGTTTGAATACGGCATTCAGTTGACAGAACTTGATAATGTTACATCATCCCCAAATGCAGCAGCAAACTTAGCTGAAAACTATATCGGTTTACCATTTGATCTTCCTTTATATAAGCATGAATTATCGCAAAAATAGCCCTTAAAATAAACCGTACTAGTTTCATGCTAGTACGGTTTTCCTTCAAAAAAGCTTCTCTTCATCCAATAGAAGTCATGATCTTATCTTCAAGAAACTCTAAAAAAAGCGATATGGATGGATTCAAATTGTTTTTCTTCCATGCAACTACAAGTTCGCAATCGTGATTCTTCACACCTTCTATTTCAACAAATTTCAGCGACGAGCTTGATGGCAGGCTTGAAATCCATGGGATTGGTTCCGTTTCAAATGCAATAGTACGCACGGATGTAAAACAACGAATTTTTCTCCAAAATGGAGAAGATATTCGTTGTTTTTTGTTGGGGAAAATTACATGATTGTAGTCAACAAAGGCGTGTGAGTGCGAAATAACTTGTCTTTTTAGACTGTCCTTAAACATAACACAGGACAGTCTTTTTTATTTATAATGGTATAATTAGTCTGAGGTTTTTGACCGAAAAATCGAATATAATCATTTGGACAACCTTTAGATAAATGAATCGGAGAGAAATATATGTTTTTTCGTTTAATGTACCATGTCGTCTTGCCTATTTATGTTGTATTTGTGATTTTTTCCTCGATAACGTTGGATAAATCCCAAAACAACTTTTTAATGATTTTACTAGGCATTATTTTTATAACAAGCATTTATTTGGAAAGGATTTTTCCCCGCTATTTTATTTATATAGCGGCTATTGAAATCCTTTCGTTACTATTGTTTCATTTCACAAGCCAGTTGAATTGGTGTTTCTCCATTTATATTATTTTACTTAGTAAATTCTTATTTCAAATCAAGGGTGTCCTTAAAGGGGTTTTTCTTAGTCTTGTCTTGATTGCTTTTTACACAATAATACGCATTTCGTATACTCCTGTCGATGCCTATAGCATACTTGCCGTTGGATCGGACTTCTTAACTTCTCTAGCCGTAGTGCTTATCATTCAATATATCATTGAAACGGAAAGAGCAAAAAATCTTCTTAAAGAAGAGAAGAAACAGGAAGAATTGCGTTATCAAGAGGAAAAAATGAAACTTTTAGGTGAAATGGCTGGTGGACTCGCACATGAAATTAGAAACCCTTTGACCATCATTCAAGG
>NZ_JBALSN010000399.1:0-18253 GCF_036966985.1 Neobacillus drentensis
GTGATGAGGATATGAACTTTATGTTGCTTCATCAGTTCAATAGCTTCTTCTCCATTCGAAGCTATATTTATTTGATATTGCCCATTTGCCCAAGAGTCTAATGTTTTTTTGAGCCCTTGGCGGGTTCTTGGTTCATCATCTACGATCAAAATTGTCTTTGTATTCAACATGGTTTTCCTCCCCCTTTACCGGTATGACAAACGAAACCGTTGTTCCAGTGTTTACTTCACTCATAATGGTAAGTCCATTTTTCAGACGATCAGGATAGTATAGTTCTAAGCGTTTGTGAACGTTGGAAATTGCCATTCCGTTGCCGTTTTTAGAGATGATTCCGCCTGATTGAATGGCCTGTTTAATTGAATCTAATTTTTCTTGATGGATTCCCGGGCCGTCATCTTCTACAAGTATTTGCAGGTACTCTGGATCCACCGTTGGTTGAATCGTAACCGATATCGTACATGGCTTCATCGTATTCCCTGCTCCATGCAGAACTGCATTTTCGACTAACGGCTGAATCAACAGTTTTGGAATTTTAACGTGTCCTGTTTCAAGAGGCATGTTTAACTTCCATTTTAAATGATCACCAAAACGCATTTTCATAATCTCCATATAGTCTTCAATATGTTGGATTTCGTTCTTAATTGGAACCCAATCTCCATCGTTTTGTTTGGTTATTGTATATCGGAATAAGTTTGACATGGCCACGACAAACTCTGCCAGCTCTTCCTCATCTTTATCCTCAAGCGTCCACTTTAGAGCGTCTAAAGTATTAAAAAGAAAATGAGGATTAATTTGAGCTTGCAATGCTTTTAATTCACTCCGGCTTCGGGTAATTTCCTTTTGATACACCATTTTAATCAGATGATTGGTTTCTTTAACCAGTTGGTTATAGGTACTATTTAATTCATTGATTTCATTGACCGTGGTAACGCTTGGGTTCATCGTTAATGAACCTGCGCTTGCCTGCTGCATCGTTTTCGTTAATTTAATAATCGGCCTTGTAATAAAAGTCGATAGGAATAGCGAACTGATCAAAAAGATAATGAATCCAATAACCCCAGAAATAATAATCCCTGATCGTAATACCGTAATTCCTTCTGTCAGCGCTTTAATCGGTGTTAAGATTACCAGTGTCCATTCGGTATCATTCGACATTTGTTTTGTCATCATATACTCCTGGTTATTCAATGAAAGAGTAGGAGCTTCATTTTTTATAATCGGTTCGAGAGACTTATTGTAGTTTGATAGAATCGGCTTTGAATTTTGATCTAATAATATCGAATACTGGTTTTCAATATTGGTTTCGTCTTGGTCCACGAACTGCAGATAATTTCGATAGATACTAATGAGCAGATATCCGCCATTTGCGTAGTCACGTCCCATTAAATTCACTCGTCTTAGAGCGAGGATGTTATCTGAGTTACGCGGATCATCACCGATCCAAACCAGTCGTCCATTCGCGCTATCAGCCTGCTGGATCCACTTCCCGTCAATTCTTGAGACTAAATTCGTATCATCTAGTGGAATTAAGCGATTCAACGTATTTGTATATATTTCAAAAGAAAAAATTCCCTCTGTATTCGCTTGTATGGTATTCACAATTCCCTTTAATTGCTGGCGCTCGGCAAAAGAAATAGGGTTTCCTCCGTATGCCTTAGTTAAGGTTCTTTGAATCGTATCATTCGTCATGACCAGTTTCGAGGCCGTGCTAATTTGTTTATATAAAGATTCTAATCTTCCATTTGCCTCTACTGCTGTCTGGTGAATTTGTTTTTCGGCATTATTTTTCAGCAAAGTTGACACTCTATTAAAAGTTAACAGGCCGACAATCAATAAAACAATCAGCATAACGACTAAAAATACGACGAGTATTTGATTTCGTAACGTGTTCCATTTATGTAATATTGTGAACATATTATCGCCCTTCTAGGATAGTTTTTTACCTACTATACCGCAATTTGTCGAATTCCGTAATATTATTTTAAAAAATCAAAAATCTGTCAATTTTTTTAAAAGTTAGTCATGTTCAATATAGGTTCAATCGTCTATAATTGTATAAAACTAAGTACCATAGAGAAGGGGAATTTTATGAATAAGCTATCAATGAGTGGTCTTTATACCCTTACCGAGTGGATCACTAAGCTTGCCTATGTTAATTTATTATGGATTGGCTGCTCTCTCCTTGGACTCGTGTTGTTTGGAATTAGCCCATCGACCGTGGCAATGTTTACGGTTATTCGGAAATGGATCATGGGTGAAAGTGATATCCCTGTGTTTCAAACCTTTTGGGGCACCTATAAAAAAGAGTTTCTTAGAAGTAATGGATTAGGATTGGTTCTCGCTTTATTAGCGTGTATTATTTATATTGACCTGAACTATATCAAGATTGATACAAGCCTTCAAATACCTTTATACTTAATTATTTTCGCGATGATCATGACGGTTTTGTATATATTCCCCGTTTACGTTCACTATGAAGTTAAATTTATACAGTTGTTTAAAAATGCTTTCTTTATCATGCTAGTGAATCCGGTTCCGAATATGATGATGATCATTGGGTTTATCGCAGCGATTTTTGTCATGAAGTTTATACCGGCACTATGGTTTATCTTTGGCGGGAGCATTACGGCAGGAATCATCATGGCATCCTGTTATCTAGCCTTTCAAAAAATCGAAAAGAAACAAGGGCAGGCAGCCGCTTAAAACTCATAGAATTACTCGTAAAACTGGAGTAGCAAAAGGAAGCACAAACTCTTATTGTGCTTCCTCTTTTTATGCTAATTCTAATAGTTCGCTGACCGTTACAAGTTGATAGCCTTGAGATGTTAACTCGGAAACTAGCTTTCGAACTGCTTCTATTGTTTGTGAACGGTCCCCATAGCCATCATGAAAAATTAAAATACTGCCATTTTGGATCCGTTCTCTTGATTTTTCGAGGATATGCATCACACCGGGCTGTTCCCAGTCACGAGCCTCTAAATTAATTGCACCAATCATCGGATATCCCTTCTGATTGAGTAATGAAACTGTGTCCTGATTGTAATCGAAGTAAGGAGGACGAAAGACAACAGGTTTTTGTCCGGCCAGCTCCTCTATTAATTTCTCATTTTGTTCGATTTCCTCTAAACATTCAGCAATACTTAACAAAGATAATTTCGGGTGAGTGAATGTATGATTTCCGATTTCATGTCCTAGGGCAGCCACTTGTTTTACCACCTCAGGATTTTTCTTCATTTGCTCACCAATCATAAAGAAGGTAGCTTTTCCAACTGACTCCGAAAAAATCTCTAATACTTGAGGTGTGTAGATGGGATTAGGCCCATCATCAAACGTAATCGCCACTGCCTTACGCGATGTAGGAACCTTGTTAATTATATTTATTGAACACCCCCTCAATACGGACCTCTAATAAAATCCTTTACTTTTTCCTGATAGAATCGTTGAAGTTCTTGCTTTTCTTCTTCTAAGAATGGTTTTGTCTCGAGTGCTGAGAGATTTTCCTCCACCTGTTTAACATTTTTAAACCCAGGAATAATACAAGTAATTTCTTTTTGGTCCAAAATCCAGCGTAGTGCTCCGCTCGCCATCGATTTCCGTCCTTCTCCAATCCACTTTAACTGATCAGCCAATTCAACACCCTTCTGGAATCCAAGACCCGCAAAGGTTTCCCCTACATTAAAAGCTTCTCCATTTTCATTAAAACGTCGGTGGTCATCCGCTTCAAATCTATGCTCGGCAGTAAACTTACCAGTGAGGAGACCGCTGGCAAGCGGTAATCTTACGAGAAGCCCTACCCCTTTTTGATAAGCCTCCGGGATTAATTTCTCTAATGGCTTTTGGCGGAACATATTAAAGATGATTTGCAAGCTCTTCACATTTGGATACTCCAAACAAATAAGCCCTTCTTCAACGGTTTCCACACTAACTCCATATTGACGGATTTTTCCTTCCTGCTTCAACCTATCCAGTACTTCAAAAACACTGCCATCCTTCAAAATCTCCGTTGCCGGGCAATGAATCTGATACAAATCAATCGCCTCTCTATCCAAACGGCGAAGACTATCTTCACAATAGGCACTAACTTTTTCATAGCTATAATTTTTCGGATCAAAAATGTCGCCCTGACGGCAGAATTTTGTTGCGATATAAATCTGGTCTTCCCTGCCTTTTGTGGCTTTAGCCAGTAACGCTTCACTATGACCATCCCCATATACATCGGCCGTATCAAAAAAATTAACACCTTGGTCCATCGCATATTGCAAAGATTTCAGAGCTTCTGTATCATTTGTTTTCCCCCAAGCACCACCGATTGCCCATGTGCCAAAACTAACCTCACTGATCATGATTCCTGTATTACCTAATTCACGATAATTCATGTTAATAACTCCTTTCTAACTAACGATTCCAATCAAAGCCGATTTCTTTTAAAAATGACCGAGCCAAAACCATATGCCCGGCAGTTGAAGGATGGACGCGATCCCAAGCAATCGCTGCAGAATAAAGGTCTTTTAAAACGGTATTAAAAGCCACTTGTGTATCAACAACTAAACAATTGGTTTCATCAGCTATTTTCCTGACAACCTGACCGTACTGATCCATGGACCTGCGCATTTGATCCTGCTCATTACTCTCCAAGTAAAAAGGAGTCATAAGGACAATTTGTTTGACAAATGGCTTTGTCTCGGTCACAAGTTTCCTAAGTGTTTCCTCGTATTCTTCTAAATAAACATGCCAATCCTTGATGAATGGGGTATCGTATTGACGCCATACATCGTTAATTCCAATCATTATTGATAACCAGTCTGGCTTTTGATTGATGACATCTTCCTGCCATCTATTCTTCAAATCACGAACGGTGTTACCATTGATCCCCTTATTCACCACTCGAATTCCCAGCTCCGGATATACGGCCTGGAGTAGTCCATCAACAAAGGAAACATATCCCTTGCCCAGGGCAGCAAACAATCCTTCTCCTTCTGGTTTGGCTCGTTCACAATCGGTTATCGAATCACCAATAAACAAAAGCTTTTGACCTTGTTCCAGTTTCATGGCCTTAACTCCTTCATAAAGAGAGCTGACCTAGGCCAGCTCTCCGTTACTTTCTAAACTCTCTTAATTGCTCATTTAGTTCCTGAGTTTGTGGATAAACTTGTTGATAAATTGTGAATAACTTTTTATATGCTTCAACATTTTCCTTTATCGGATCATAGGTTTTTGAAGTTTGGATAAATTCCTGTGCACATTCTTTTAGGGACGGATACCAACCGCATCCGTAAGCTGCTAACATGGCTGCACCCATTCCAGGGCCTTGCTCACTCGTAAGCTTTTCAATTCTTGCGTTAAAAATATCTGCCTGCATTTGCAGCCATGTGTCGTTCTTCGCTCCGCCGCCAATCGAGATTATTGAATCAATGGTCTTGCCACTGCTTCTTAAAATCTCAATCGATTCATGTAAGGAGAATGTAATACCTTCTAGCACTGCGCGAGCAAAGTGCTTACGCTCATGGGAAGCATCGACCCCAATAAAACTGCCGCGAATCGTTGAATCCGCATGCGGCGTTCTTTCCCCTACAATATAAGGTGTAAATAATAATCCATTACTCCCTGCTGGTACTTCATCCACACCTGCTAATAACAGTTCAAATGCCTCTTCCTTAGCAAACGTATCTTTAAACCAGCTTAAACTATAGCCGGCTGCGAGGGTTACTCCCATTGTATAGTAAGCATTTTCTTCACCGTGATTAAAGTAATGAACCTTCCCCTCAAAATCGAGGTCATTTCGTTCTTCATAGGAAAGAACAACTCCAGAAGTACCGATACTGCATAAGGTTTTACCTTCTGTTAAAATCCCTGAACCAATCGCACCGCAGGCATTGTCCGCTCCACCCGCAAACACTTTTACAGCCTCAGACAATCCCGTTTCTTGGGCAAATTCGGCGTTAACAGTACCCACAAATGCATGAGATTCTACCAGCGGAGGACAGAAATCAGCTGAAATACCAAAAGCTTCTAATATTTCATGACTCCATTTGCGCTTTGCCACATTTAACAGCAAGGTTCCTGCAGCATCAGAGTACTCCATATGGATATTTCCTGTTAACCGGTAGCGCAAATAATCCTTTGGAAGCAAAAATTTGCTGGCACGTTCAAATACTTCAGGCTCGTTTTCTTTTACCCAGAGAATTTTCGGCAAGGTAAATCCTTCTAATGCCGGATTTTTGGTAATTTCCAATAAACGCTCTCTGCCAACAATGTTGTAAATCTCCTGACACTGCTGCGTTGTTCTTGTGTCATTCCACAAAATCGCATTTCTTAAAACTTGATTATTTTCATCTATTAAAACAAGGCCGTGCATTTGCCCGGAGAAGCTGATGCCCTCAATATCATTTACATCGCCTTCGAATTGCTCAACCAATTCTTTTAAACCTTCAGTTGTTTTTTTCACCCATTCTTCTGGGTTTTGTTCACTATAACCTGATTTTTCAATAATGAGTGGATATGATTTTGACACTTCTTGGCAAACTTCCCCGTGTTGATTGACGAGTAAGATTTTTACTGCACTGGTTCCAAGGTCGACACCAATTACGTATTTCATTATGTATCATCCTTTTCTAAAAAAAGTGCTGGAGTAATAAGCTGCCAGCACTTTTTTATAATTTTAATTAAACTGTTACACTTGAAAGTGTTTCTAGTAAATATTGATTAATTAAAGCTTTTAGACGCTCCGTTCTGCCTGAGATGTTTTTAATTTCTGTTAATTGAAGAGCATAAGCTTCAAGTTCACGGAAGTTTGTTTTTCCTTCTACGATGTCTAAGCCAATTCCGTTTGTATAACTGCTATAACGCTCCTCGATAAAGCTATCAAGGACTTTATCTTCGATTAACTTGTTTGCAACTTTTAGGCCGATCGCAAATGCGTCCATACCAGCAATGTGTGCGTGGAATAGGTCTTCTGCTTCGAATGAACCTCTTCTTACCTTTGCATCAAAGTTTAATCCGCCTTTTCCTAAGCCGCCATTTTTCAGAATTTCGTACATAGCTAATGTGTTCGTATACAAGTCAGTTGGGAATTCATCTGTATCCCATCCAAGCAGTGTATCACCTTGGTTAGCATCAACAGATCCAAGCATTCCGTTAATACGAGCTGTTCTTAATTCATGCTCAAATGTGTGACCAGCTAAAGTAGCGTGGTTTGCTTCGATATTAAACTTGAAGTAGTCTGTTAAATCATATTTTTGCAAGAATGCTAGACCCGTAGCCACATCGAAATCATATTGATGTTTGGTAGGCTCTTTTGGTTTTGGCTCTATTAGGAATGGAACGTTTAGACCGATTTCTTTCGAATAATCTACTGCCATATGAAAGAAGCGTGCTAAGTTATCTTGTTCCAACTTCATGTCTGTATTAAGAAGTGTTTCGTAACCTTCACGTCCGCCCCAGAATACATAGTTTTCTGCACCAAGCTCTTTTGCTACTTCTAACGCTTTTTTCACTTTCGCTGCAGAGTAAGCAAAAACATCTGCATTTGGAGCAGTGGCCGCACCATGAACATATCTAGGGTTAGTAAACATGTTTGCAGTGTTCCATAGTAATTTTGTCTTGCTGGTTTTCATGTATTCTTTAATCATCGCAACAATTACATCTTGATTCTCATTTGTTTCTTGTAACGTGCGTCCTTCTGGAGCAATATCGACATCATGGAAAGCAAAGAAAGGAACATTTAATTTTTCAAAAAGTTCAAATGCAGCTTCCACACGTGCCTTCGCTAAATCTAATCCTTTAAGGTGATCCCACGGACGAATAGCTGTACCTACGCCAAATGGATCGGTGCCATCTGCAGTAAATGTGTGCCAATATGCAACGGAGAAACGAAGAATTTCTTCCATTGTCTTGCCGTTTATTTTTTCTTCTGGATTATAATACTTAAATGCTAAAGGGTTTTTAGATGCGGCACCTTCAAATTGAATTTTATTAATTGTTTCGAAATAAGCCATGGGACTATTCCTCCTAGAGTTTTATGGGTTCAGAATAACTATGTAAATGCTTACAAAAGGTTTCTGAAATCTCTAAACCTTTGATACTCAAAGTATAGCATCGTTAACTTAGTTTGTCTATCAGATAAACTAAGATTAAATATTTTTTTAAAAGTAAATCAAAGATCTTGTAAAACTATTAGGTTAGTATCTGCTTTAGTGGAAAAATAAAAACTTTATAGATGTTTTTTATTTAACAACCCTCGCCTTGTATAGCGCAATTGTTTCTATTATGCTTAATTTAAGTATTTTTCACAAAAACTTAGTTGAACCAATACACAAAGTATCTTTGTTCAGTTATAATGAATCTGTAAGTATCAAAACTATATAATGGGGAGATATTATGATGAAAAATTCAAAGCCCAATGAACCATTAGTTACGCATATTTTCACAGCAGATCCTTCCGCACATGTCTTTGAAGGTAAGCTTTATATTTATCCTTCTCATGACCTTGATCACGATGAACCATCTAATGATAACGGTGACCAATATAAGATGGAAGATTACCATATTTTATCCATGGATGACGCGGACGCACCATGTATAGACCACGGAAAAGCTCTTCATTTAAAAGATATCCCTTGGGCAAGTAAACAGCTTTGGGCACCAGACGCTGCTTACAAAAATAACACGTATTATTTATTTTTCCCGGCAAGAGATAAAGATGGTATTTTCAGAATTGGTGTCGCAACTAGCCCTAATCCGGCAGGACCTTTTACACCAGAAGAAAATTACATACCAGGCAGTTTCAGCATTGATCCAGCTGTCTTCGTGGATGAAGATGACAAAGCATATGTTTATTTCGGCGGGCTTTGGGGTGGACAGTTGGAAAAATGGCAGACAGGAACATTTACCCCAGATGCTGAAGGTCCAGCAGCTACAGAACCTGCTTTAGGACCACAAGTAGCTGAATTAAGCGACGATATGCTGAAGTTTAAAAGTGAACCACAGGAAATTTCCATTGTGGATGAAAACGGCGATCCGATTCTTGCAAGTGACGAAGACCGAAGATATTTTGAAGGACCATGGGTTCATAAATACAATGGGCTTTACTATTTATCGTATTCTACCGGTACCACTCATAAAATTGTTTATGCGGTAAGCGAAAATCCACAAGGGCCATTTGTGTTCAAAGGGACGATTCTTACACCTGTCATTGGCTGGACTACTCATCATTCGATTGTCCAGTTTAATGATAAATGGTATCTGTTCTATCATGATTGCTCGTTATCAGATGGTGTTAATCATAAGCGGTCTGTGAAATACACTGAACTAAAGTATAATGAAGACGGTACCATTCAAACGATTCACCCTTATGGAAATAAATAATTAGGTTGAAGACTGGCTCTCATTAATTGGGGCCAGTTTTTTTAGACTATGAGGATAAAATACTAATCCATACACATTACCAGCGTACAAAAAAGCCCTAGTCAAAGGGACTAGAGCTTTAAAATCAAACAAATTACGAGTGGGGCAATCACCTGTAGAACTCCGGCTTTCTGTGTTTTACGCTGGGTAGTTTTTCTCTTACTCGTTGGATTCTTTCTAGGTCAATATCCGCGATTATAAGCGTTTCTTCCTCGCCTCCGCTTGCAATAACAACACCCATTGGGTCCACGATCATGCTTCGGCCGGTAAACTCAGGGCCAACTAGGTTTGCTCCGCTAACGAACATCGTATTTTCTATTGCTCTTGCGCGAATAAGCGTCTGCCAATGGTCCTCTTTCATTGGTCCTGCCATCCATCCCGCAGGAACAAACAGAACATCCGCCTCCTGAAGCGCAAATTGTCTTGCTATTTCAGGAAATCTCAGTTCGTAGCAAACCATTAAACCAATTTTTCCAAACTCTGTTTCTACCACTTTGTATTGATTATCACCAGGGATAATCGTATCAGACTCTTTAAAGCTAAAAGCATCATATAAATGAGTCTTTCGATAGGAATGCAAAAGTTGCCCCGAACGATCAATCAATACGGTTGTATTATAGGCCCGCCCTTTATCATCATTTTTTGATTCATACATTCCACAAACCACATAGATCTCGTTTTCGCGGGCTGCTTCTTTAAGAGCAGAAACAAACGGGCCGTCCAAGGGTTCAGCAGCATCAGCCGGCAATACGCCAGTCTTTGGAGTTGCAAGCACCATATAAAACTCCGGTATTACAACAAAGTCTGCGCCCTTCTCTTTTGCCTTCGCAATATATTGTAAGGCCTTTTCTAAATTAGAGGTTTTATCAACGCTGGTAGATAATTGTGCAATAGCTACTTTCAAAGCAGGTACCTCCCAAGAATACATTTTTATTTATTCTAATCTATTATCCCATGGTTTGACGAACTTTTTATACTTTTTAGATTATTCCTGCACCTTCGCCTGATTTAAAGGGTACACGCCCCCTGCTTGCATCTTGGAATCGATTTTATTATTCCTTATGAATGACACAGAGATGAGGGAGGTAATACACAGAATGCCAATGAAAATAGCAAGCGGTACCCAAGAATTATTGTAAGCACTTAATAAAACAGTTGCAATCATTGGGGCCGTGCCTCCAAATAAAGCGGAACCAGATTGGTAGCCAAGCGTAATCCCCGTATACCCAACATTTGTACTGAACATTTCTGTAAACATGGTGCCAATAATACTAGCAATGGCTGACCATAGAATCCCTAATGCAATAATTGAAATGACATNNATTTAAGAGATAGTAGATAGAAGTACGGAAAGGAAAACAGAGCTAGACCAGCGGCCCCTATCATAAACACACGTTTACGTCCAATTTTGTCAGAGAGCTTTCCCATTAATGGAATACAGATGACGGTAACAATGGTGGCTGCAGTAACAATATTTAACGCTGTAGTTCTTGAAAAACCCAAGGCCCCAGTTGAATATCAATAAAAAAGGTAGAGAAAACATAGAATGGACCCACTTCAACACACTTGGCGCACAGAGAAATTAAAACAGCCTTCCAATGATAGCGTAGAGTCTCGAATAGAGGGACTTTTACCAAATTACCTTTTTGCTTTTCTTCCTCAAATGCAGACGTTTCTTCAAGTCCTCTTTGAATCCAGATTCCAACTGCAACTAACACAGCGCTAAGGATAAATGGAATTCTCCAGCCCCATTCAAGAAATTGCGCTTCTGGCAATTTACTAATTAAAGATATCGAACACGTTCCAAGAAGCATACCAAACGGAATTCCCATTGCCGGGAAGCTACCGTAGAATCCTCTTTGTTCCTTAGGTGCTGATTCAACTGCAAGCAGTACAGCTCCGCCCCATTCTCCACCTAGTGCAATCCCTTGAACAAGTCGTAAAAGAATGAGAAGGATTGGCGCGGTTACACCGATTGTCTGGTAGGTCGGCAATAATCCGATACATACAGTTGAGATCCCCATTAATAAAAGGGAAATTACAAGAGTATTTTTCCTGCCAAACTTATCGCCCATATGGCTGAAAATAAGCCCGCCAATTGGTCTTATAAAAAATGTAACTCCAAAGGATGCATAGGCAATTAATAAACTTACAAAAGGATCATCATTTGGAAAAAATAATTGATTAAATACAAGTGATGCCACAGTTCCATAAAGGAAAAAATCGTAGAACTCAATTGTACTTCCAATTAAACTAGCGAATAAGACCTTTTTGGGGTTTGTAACAGAGATTCCTTTTGCCTCCAACTTGCATTCCTCCTATTACTTCATTTTTAATATTAAAAATTACACTAGTGCTGCGGCACCCCCTATAGCAATGGCCTGATTTAATAATTTGACAGTAATCCTCTGATGCTCCCCACCTTCAAGCACGTTTAGATTTACATCCATCAGCTCAAAATAATTTGGAATCGAGTCATAACACTTCAGAAGTCCGGGGCAACTCCTTAATCCATTCGTTATTTCAACTTGATAGACACCCGGCTTTGGGGAGAGATATTTATTTTCCATATAGAAATAAACCCTCTTTTGCTGGCGGAAAGTAATCCTCCCGCCTATTTCTCGTAAACATGATTGAAAAATGTAGTCTCTTCACCTATCAAAACCTGAAAAATGTTGACCTAACAAATAAGATGATCCTTGAACCTTGCATCGATACCTTTATATTTCTGCCAAAGTATTTACATCTGCTGCAGGAGAATGCCTTTTACGTTTTTTGCGGGAGCAAGGAAGGAATGATTAAGAAGTTAAAGGCTAAAATCGACTCAATCAATCCAGAACTGAAGGTCCTTTATATTGTCAACTCGTCTCTTCATTTGCCTTTTGCAAATAACAGTGTTGATTATCTAATTGACAGTATTTCTTTCAACGACTATGCACTGTTTAATAATATTTTTCCTCTTGCTAAGCTCACAAAGATTTGTAAAGAGGATGCAACAATCATTGGATGCTCTACCTTTTATAGACATGGTGCAAAATCTATTCGTAAAATAAAGGAGCTCTATCCGAATGCATATCTTAAAAACTTTGAAAAGGATTTTATTAAAGATAATATCAGCAACTATCAATTTCAGTTGGAACGGACTTGTTTAATCGGAGAGATAAAACAACCGGGGATCTATATCGAACACCATGTTAACGAAGAAACCGCGTTTTTTGAAGGATACATCGCTAATAGGATGAAGCCTTTATGTTATTCTTCCCAGCAGCAAAAGCCGCGGTAATATTTTCCGACAATATTTTTAAATTTTTATATTGCCATTTATATTAGTTGCTGATATTATTGAAGGTGCGTAAATTGGAAAGCTGTTATTCAATATGTCTGGATCTTTCCAAGCAGATAATTTTTGACCACTTCCTTCAAGAAGTTAAGGCCATACGGACAGCCGGGTCAAATGCCGAATGGCAACTTTAGTTGCCTTATTGATTGAGTTAAAAGCTCAAATTTTATAAGTTGGTTACTTTACAACCAGTGCATATGCACACAACTTGTGAAACGGTCAATAAGAGTAGTAAAAGTAATTATTTGCTATATAGACTCTGATCCTATTAAGATATATTTTGAATATTATGGAGCTTCCTTACTGATTTTTTAAGGACCTTTATCGTAGTAGTATGATTTCTATTACGGTATACGTATGCTTTTTTAATATTGATGATTATATCTAAAGCAAGTGTTGTGCGCGGTTATGCGTTATGATTCACTTGCTTTTTTTGTTGTGAATTTTTAAGAGGAATTCAATTTCTCTCTGCTTTAAAAAAATTAACCAGTTAGGAGATTAAGAGAATGGGAAAAGCACTTATTATTGGCGCCGGCGGCGTGGCATCAGTAGCAATTCATAAATGTGTACAAAACAGTGAAGTATTTGAAGAGATTTGCATCGCAAGTCGTACAAAATCAAAATGTGATGAATTAAAAGCGAAATTAGATGGCGGTAAAACCAAAATCACGACTGCACAAGTGGATGCTGACAATGTTGAGGAATTAATTGCCTTAATTAATGAAGTAAAACCAGATATCGTAATGAACCTAGCTTTACCATACCAGGACTTAACAATTATGGATGCTTGTCTTGCAACAAAAACACACTATATGGACACAGCAAACTATGAGCCAGAAGATACCGCTAAATTTGAATATAAATGGCAGTGGGAATACCGCGAGCGTTTTGAAAAAGCTGGAATTACAGCTCTTTTAGGCAGCGGCTTTGACCCTGGTGTAACAGGTGTATTCTCTGCTTATGCTCTAAAACATTATTTTGATGAAATCGAGTATATCGACATTCTTGACTGCAATGGCGGCGACCACGGCTATCCATTTGCAACAAACTTTAATCCTGAAATCAATATCCGTGAAGTTTCTGCTAACGGAAGATATTGGGAAAACGGCGAATGGGTCGAAACGGAGCCAATGGAAATCAAACGCGAATATAACTTCGCTGAAGTTGGTCAAAAGGATATGTATTTGCTTTACCATGAAGAGCTTGAATCTCTTGCGCAAAATATCCCTGGAATTAAGCGTATCCGTTTCTTCATGACATTTGGCCAAAGTTATATTACACACCTAAAAGCCCTTGAAAATGTAGGAATGACTTCTATCGAGCCAATTGAATTCGAAGGAAAACAAATCATTCCACTTCAATTCTTGAAGGCTGTATTACCTGATCCTGCATCCCTTGGTCCACGTACAGTTGGTAAAACAAACATCGGCTGTATCTTCAAAGGGAAAAAAGATGGAAAAGATAAAACCTATTACGTCTACAATGTTTGTGACCACCAAGAGTGCTATAGAGAAGTCGGCTCTCAAGCCATCTCTTATACAACAGGCGTTCCTGCAATGATCGGTGCAGCGATGATCATGACTGGCAAATGGAATAAACCTGGCGTATTCAATATTGAAGAATTTGATCCAGATCCATTCATGGAAGAGTTAAACAAATGGGGACTTCCATGGGTAGAAGACTTTAATCCTGTGCTTGTTGATGCATTGCCTGAAGAAGCAAAAGAGCTGGAGCTTGTTCGTTAAGATGCGGTTTGAAGAATTACCAACACCGTGTTATGTCGTTGATGAAGGTCTTGTGGAAAAAAATCTCAAAATCCTAAACGGTGTCATGAAACGCACAGGTGCTAAGATCGTTTTAGCGCAAAAGGCATTTTCGATGACAAAATTCTACCCTCTTATTGGAGAGTATCTAAGTGGAACAACCGCAAGCGGTTTGTACGAAGCACGATTAGGTTACGAGGAAATGGGCAAAGAGAATCATGTCTTTGCCCCTGCCTATCGCGCAGATGAAATCGATGAAATTATCTCTATTTGCGATCATATTATTTTCAATTCTTTCTCTCAGTTGGAGAAATTTAAAGATAAAGCACTTCAAGCTGGCAGGAAAGTTGGCTTGCGCATCAATCCGCAATGTTCTACTCAAGTGGGACATGAAATCTATGACCCTTGTTCACCAGGTTCAAGGTTCGGTGTCACGAAAGAACACTTTCGTCCCGATTTGCTTGATGGTGTTTCAGGACTGCATTTCCACACCCTTTGTCAGCAAAACTCTGATGACTTAGAAACGACTCTTAATGCAGTCGAAGAAAAGTTTGGTGAGTTTCTTCCGCAAATGGAATGGATCAACTTTGGTGGTGGTCATCATATCACAAGAGAAGATTATGATATTCCGCGGCTAGAAGCGTGCATTAAAAGAATGCAGGATAAATACGGTTTAGAAGTTTACCTTGAGCCAGGAGAAGCAATTGCTCTTAATGCCGGGTACTTAATTACCTCCGTACTTGATTTACATCAAAACGGACTGGAGATTGCAATTCTTGACACTTCTGCCACCTGCCATATGCCTGATGTCTTGGAAATGCCTTACCGTCCTCCTCTTTTTGGATCAGGGGAAGCTGGCGAGAAACCATTTACCTATCGCCTTGGCGGGCAAACTTGTCTGACTGGTGATGTAATCGGGGACTATTCTTTTGATCAGCCATTAAAAAGCGGTGATCGTTTAGTTTTCGGTGATATGGCAATCTATACGATGGTCAAAAACACCACGTTTAATGGGATGCCATTACCTGCCATCGCTGTTCAAGATAAAGATGGAGATTGTCAAGTTGTGCAGCAATTTGGCTATCAAGATTTTAAAATGAGACTAGCTTAATAGAATAGTAGAAAAAAAGGGAGAAGTGCGAGTAATGCACCTCTCCCTTTAATTATGCTCAACATTGCCCAAGCACATCAGCTTTCCCTTAAGAAGAATTCCCTATTACATTGTTGATTGCCTTTGCTCTTCGTTTTTTACCAAAGGTAATGTCATCTGGTTTGTTAGCTCACCAAGTTTTTCTATCCTTATGGTTATTTCATCTCCAGCTGTCAACCAATCCTGTTCATTCTCCGGTAGACCAAGAATAACTCCTTCAGGTGTTCCAGTGATAATCAGGTCACCTGGCTCTAGTGTTATATAGTTGGAAATATAACTAATAATCTCATCGCAATAAAAAATCATGTCAGCTGTATCGGAAGATTGTCTAACCTTACCGTTTACGATTGTTTCAATTTTCAACTGATTTGGGTTGCCGACTTCATCTGCAGACACAAGGTACGGTCCAACTGGACAAAAGCCATCAAGTGCTTTTCCTAAAAGCCATTGATTCGTACGGAATTGAAGATCCCTTGCGGATAAATCATTCGCATTGCAATAACCGGCCACATACTCAAGTGCACTTTCCTTCGAAACATTTTTGGCCTTTTTACCAATTACGATTCCAAGCTCTGCTTCAAAATCAACTTGCTTCGCATCTGCGGGAATCTCAACTTTCTCTCCGTGACCTGCTAGGGAATTACCATACTTGTTAAAAAGTACGGGCGTTTTAGGCGGTTCCATATTTGATTCTTCCGCATGCTTCCGATAATTTAGGCCCACACAAATGATTTTTGCACTTTTCGGTACACATGGTCCATATTGAATCTGATCCTCTGGCAGGGTGAAAGCGCTGTTATTCTTGTTAGAATTAACAAAATCTTGAAAAAATCTTTTAGACTCCTCATCCGCTTGCAACCACTCTTCTAAAGATAGAGGAATTGTATAGGATTCATTAGCAGCCTCCCAAGCCTTGGAAATCTCGACAATACCTGCATCTGTTTTCACGCCAAATTTGGTTTCATCATCTAAATTAATTTTATAATTTACTAGTTTCATAGTTTAGTTTGACCTTTCCACATGATTAGTTTTTTTATTTTACTTAGTTTTATTTTTCCACACATTTACTATATCATGGGAATTTTTGGCGGGCAAGGACAGTATTTTGAATTTTTAATTTATTAACTAAAAGGCAGAAGCAACTGATTGCTTCCGCCCCTCAGGCTGATTAGGTATTTTTATGTTATGATCTAAGCGTTTGTGCTATTGTTGCGGGCCTTTACCTGCAGAAAAATCGATTCCCAATTCTTTCAGGTGAGCTTGGGCCTCTTCCCTGGTAATCGTACCTGCTCGTTCTTTTTCCATAATATCCTCGGCCCGTGCTTTCGTATTTTCATCAAGATTTGAGAACATATCAGCACGGTTTCCTCTACCGCCATCTGGGCCGCCGCCTGGTCCGTTGCTTGCAGGAGTGGTGGTCCCGGACTCGTTCAGCCATGTTACGGAATCCTCTATTTTAAAGTTGACTACTTTTGTACCTCCTGAATAGTCTCCATCCGTATAGAAGCCATTTGCATTACTTCCTGTCGATGAGCCGCCTGTGTATAGTGTGTAGGTACCACCTTTTTCAGGTGCAAACGTTATGATGGTATTTCCTTTACTGTCTTCCACATGGAGGAGGGTTCCTGCCTTCTGTGTTTCCGGATAGGTCATATGCATAGAGTACTGTTTTAAGCAATCAGATGGGGCCTGCGCCATACCGGCACTCCCTGCAGCAATCAGGGTGCCGCCGCTTATGTCAAAGGTTCCGTTATAATCAAGCGCTCCGTTGCCAGCATTGGTCGGGCCGCTGACCATCACTGTTCCTCCCGTCATCGAAATAGAACCGTTTGAATCCAGCCCATCCCCCTCTGCATTTACATATACATTGCCGCCTTTTAATGGAAAGCAAAAGGTTTTCAGAAGAGGTTGACTGCATGTCCGGTTTGGAGCCGTCATTACCTCCACCAATATTAATACCATCATCACTAGCATTCACCTCGATGTTGCCCTCAGCTATAGTGATGATCTTACTTTCCATTCCTTTATAACTCTTCCGGATTGTGATATCGCCGCCTTTCGTGAGGATGGCTGAATCTCCATGAATCCCATCATCGCCAGCAGCAATCGCTAATTTTCCTCCTGTAATCGTCACGCTGTTATTACTATGGATGGCATCGTCAAACGTATCCATATCAAACGTTCCGCATCCGATTGCCACCTCTGTTCCCGCTTTTAAGCCTTTTGCACTCTCAGATTCCTCTTCAGTAGTCGTTGTGGTTCGTGGTATTGGTTTGACCTGGCATTGGACCGCCTGCTTCTTTTGTGGCAATAGTTTCAGGACTGCCGCACTCATTGGATCATGTCATTTCTGGACACGAAAAAAAACATTCCCTAAAATCGAAATCCGTTATGTCCGGCGGCAATGATTTTGAGATCACCTATGAAATTCGCGTTCAAGAGAATAATCTGAGCTTTATCAATAATATCTCTGCCATCGAAGGGGTAAAATCAGCCAGTATGCTAAGTTATGACGGCAATTTTACTGCTTAACTACACACCCTTGTAAGAGGCTGATTATTGTTGAATACAATCAGTGTCTTTCCATTTTTTTTTAAT
>NZ_JBALSN010000400.1:0-3741 GCF_036966985.1 Neobacillus drentensis
GGATAAGAAGAAATTTGATTTATATGAATATTCTTTCATGTGGAAAGGGATATCTAACTTAGTTATTCTAAAAGAATAATTAAGAAGGGTGGAATCATGGTGTGGGCAAAAATCACGAAGGTGAAAAATTACAACGAGGTCTAGACAACAGGCATATCCAGTTAATAGCACTAGGAGGGGCCATTGGTGTTGGTTTGTTTTATGGTTCAAGTGCAACGATTCAGATGGCTGGACCGTCAATTTTAATCTCCTACTTAATTGGAGGCTTAGTTATTTTTACTATTATGAGGGCATTAGGTGAAATGGCTGTAGATGAGCCCGTTTCCGGTTCATTTAGTTCCTATGCGAATCGTTATTTAGGGCCGTTTGCAGGTTACTTAACAGGGTGGACCTATTGGTTTATGTGGGTTGTCGTTGGGATGGCAGAAATTACAGTAGTTGGTGTATATGTGAACTATTGGTTCCCTGATATTCCACAATGGGTGACTGCACTGGCTACACTAGTGGTTATTACTATGATAAACCTTACTAGTGTAAAAGCATTCGGGGAGTTTGAATTCTGGTTCGCAATGATCAAAGTTGTGGCTATTATTGGAATGATTGTGGTTGGTTTAGGAATGATCCTTCTAGGTATCGGCAACGAAGGTCAGCCAATCGGATTTAACAATCTCTGGGCTCATGGCGGATTTATGCCAAATGGTATGGAAGGTATTTTAATGTCATTGGTGCTAGTAATGTTTTCATTTGGAGGAGTAGAACTGGTCGGAATAACAGCAGGGGAAGCTAAAAACCCGCGAAAATCGATTCCATCAGCCATCAACAATGTGGTCTGGAGGATTTTAATTTTTTATATTGCTGCATTAGGAATCATGATGTGTTTATATCCTTGGAATGAAGTAGGTACAAATGGCAGCCCGTTTGTATTGATATTTGATAAAGTTGGAATTCCTGGAGCAGCCCATATTATTAATTTTGTCGTGTTAACTGCAGCATTGTCTGCTTTTAATAGTGGCCTTTTCAGTACAGGTAGAATGCTTTACAATTTATCACTTCAAAATAACGGTCCGAAATATTTTGGAAAGCTAAACAAGCATTCTACACCAAGACGTGGAATTTTATTTTCATCCTCATTTTTACTAGTGGCGGTATTTTTAAATTATATAGTTCCGGAAAAGGTATTTATGTATATTTCTTCTGTAGCAACCGTTGCAGTTATTACAAGTTGGACCATTATTTTGGTTACACAAATCAAGTTTCGACAATCAAAAACAAAAGAAGAAGTTAAAAAACTAGCATTTAAAATGCCGCTATATCCAGCTTCATCCTACCTAGCCCTTGCTTTCTTAGCAATTGTCATCGTTTTAATGGCTTTTATAGAGGAAATGCGAGTAGCATTAATGGTAGCACCAGTTTGGTTTATAGTTCTTTATGTTGGTTATCGGTATAAAAAGTAAAGGGTGTCAGGCACCATGTGAAGAATTCACATGGTGCCTGACACCTTTTTCACTATATATGACTTTATAACTATCCCTAAAACGAGACAATCGTCGCGGTTTGAATGGGACAAGGTCTGAATAAGATGTAAGTAATCCTGAAAATTGCCATATTTATTTAGTTTTAAGTTGAGGAGGTCAAGAATGATCGAATTTAAGAAGGTAAATAAGTTTTATGGGAATTTTCATGTCTTAAAAGATATTAACCTCACAATCTATCAAGGGGAAGTAGTGGTGGTAATTGGGCCTTCCGGTTCAGGCAAGAGTACATTGCTTCGTTGTATCAATCAACTTGAATCTATCTCGGCCGGGACACTCACTGTGAATGGAATATCCGTAGGGGATAAAAAAACTGATATCAATCAATTAAGGAGAAATATTGGCATGGTATTTCAGCATTTTTATTTATATCCCCACAAAACAGTACTTAAAAATATCACGCTGGCTCCTATGAAAGTACTGGGCCAATCCGAAAAGGAAGCAACAGATACAGCCAGATATTACCTTAACAAGGTAGGGATATTAGATAAGGCTGAAGCTTATCCTTCCCAACTTTCCGGAGGTCAACAGCAGCGTGTAGCCATCGCGCGCGGCCTTGCGATGAACCCGGAAATTATGCTTTTCGATGAACCCACTTCGGCTCTGGATCCTGAAATGATTGGAGAGGTCTTGGATGTCATGAAAGCCCTCGCCAAGGAAGGCATGACGATGGTCGTTGTAACCCACGAAATGGGCTTTGCCAGGGAGGTAGCAGATCGAATCGTATTTATGGATGAGGGACGAATTTTAGAAGAAGCAGTTCCGGCTGAATTTTATGCGCATCCTCGTGAAGAACGGGCGCGCTTATTTCTCAGTCGTATCTTAAATCATTAATTGGAGGTAAAGGAATGTTTAAAACAAAAAACTTCGTAAAAATGGCGTTGGTAACCACAATGGCAGCCTTAATTCTCGCTGGCTGCGGTGGGGACAAGGACTCTAAAGGGAACAGCAAGGATGTCCTTGCTCAGATTAAAGAAGAGAAAAAAATTGTCTTTGGCGTAAAACATGACACTCGTTTGTTTGGGTTAAAAAACCCTTCAACAGGTGAGGTCGAAGGGTTTGATATTGATCTGTCAAAAGCACTCGCCGAAGAAATGTTTGGCAAGGATGTGAAGCCTGAGTACGTAGAGGTGACATCGAAAACTCGGGTAGGACTCCTTAATAATGGGAAGGTGGATGCAGTTGTCGCTACGATGACCATCACGGAGGAACGGAAAAAGGAAGTAGATTTTACCGATGTCTATTTTGATGCTGGGCAATCATTGCTGGTGAAAAAAGGAAGCAAAATTCAGAGTATTAAAGACTTGAAGAAAGGAACAAAGGTTCTTGCTGTGAAAGGGTCGACCTCCACGATAAATATACGTGAGAAAGCTCCAGAAACTACGGTCCTTGAATTCGAAAATTATGCAGAAGCTTTTACCGCGTTAAAGGCCGGTAAAGGGGATGCCCTGACAACGGATGATGCTATTCTTTATGGAATGGCCGAAGAAGATCCTTCTTATGGACTAGTCGGCGGAACATTTACAGAAGAGCCTTACGGAATCGCAGTGAAAAAAGGCAATAAAGCACTTGTCGATGAATTGAATAAAGCATTGAAAAGTCTCAAGGATTCAGGCAAGTACGATGAAATCAAGAATAAATGGATTAAAAATTAATCACATATACCTTGTTTCTCGTCAGGATGAGCAGTAGTCCGGAGGCAAATGACGGGCCTGCTCATCCTGTTTTATGAGGAGGAGATCGATTGTGGATTTCGCGATTCTAACAGATAATATCGACGCATTTTTGCAAGGATTAAAAATAACGATTATTTCCAGTTTAATCGCTTTATTATCCAGTTTCATTTTAGGTACACTGATTGCAGTCCTACGGATGGCTCCAATCAAATTTCTTAACTGGCTAGGTACGGCATATGTTGAATTTATCCGTAATATCCCAGTACTGGTGATTATCTTCTTTACGTATTTGGCTGGTAACTTTGGCGGGTTGACTGCAGGAACGATTGGACTATCAATTTATACTGCGGCTTTCATTGCCGAAGCGATTCGGGCAGGAATTATGTCGGTTCCAAAAGGGCAAATGGAAGCTGCCCGTTCAACAGGTTTAAGTTATGGTCAAGCGATGAGAATGGTAATTCTTCCGCAAGCTATAAAAATTGTTATCCCTTCCCTTGGCAATCAATTTCTCAATCTAGTGAAAAATTCATCTT
>NZ_JBALSN010000401.1:0-5229 GCF_036966985.1 Neobacillus drentensis
GTATGGTGCCAAATCCTACAGAACTAGATGGTTCTGAAAGATAAGGAAGAGTGACTGTTATACAACCTCTTCCTTTCTTATAGGGAGAGGTTTTTTGATAGGATAAATCCATAAACACGAACAATTAATGATAAAAACCAATAAATGTTCGATTTTACCTTGTAATTTACGTAATAATCTAGTAAATTATTAATTAGTTGGTAAATATACGAACAAAACTCAAGGGGGAACATCATGAAAAAACTACTATCGCTTTTCGTACTAGCTTTGATTCTGATTGTTGCTGGATGTGGAGCTCAAGAATCGAACGGAAAAAAATCTTCAGCAAAAGCTGAAAAGAAGAAAATTGCCCTAGTACTTCCTGAAAAAATTGGTGTTAACCCATTCTTTCAGCAAATGGATGAGGGTGCTAAAAGAGCTGCAAAAGAATTTGGTGTTGATGTAAAGACCATCGAATCAACAGATCATGCTGCTATAGAGGAAAACCTCCGCGTTGCCGTAGCTGAAAACTATGATTTAATTATTACTTCATCATTTGAATCTGAGGATGCATTAAAGAAAGTTGCAACTGAAAATCCGGATCGTCAATTTGCCATTATCGATACAGTTGTGGATCTTCCAAATGTTCAAAGTGTTAATTTCCGAGAACATGAAGCAGCCTTTTTATTAGGGGCGGCTGCAGGTCTCTCTACAAAAACAGATAAAGTCGGTATGGTTGTTGCCATGGATATTCCGCTTATGAAAAAGTGGACAGTAGCTTTTGAACAAGGACTGAAAGAAACCAATCCTAATGCAGAGTTTCTAGTAAACTATGTGGGAAGCTTTACAGATCCGGCAAAGGCGAAGGAATTAGCGCTACTGCAGGCCTCTAAAGGAGCGGATTTTATCGCAGGTGCTTCTGCGGTCGGAGACCTTGGCGTGTTTGAGGCAGCTAAAGAGAAGGGATTCTATACAGCAGGTCAGGACGTTGACCGAACTGAGGTCGATCCTGAGCACGTTGTACTCTCACAGCTTAAAGGAACGGATGCCGCTGCATATGAAACGGTAAAAGCATTTACAAATGGCAGCTTTAAAGCCGGTGTTGTTGAATATGGCTTAAAGGAAAAGGGTGTTGGCTTGACCTATGTTACCCAAGAAAGCAAGACTCCTCTAAATAGTTTTGTAGGACAAACTGTCATTGACCAGGTAAAAGCTCTTTCTGAAGACATTGTTTCCGGCAAAAGGGAGATTAAAAATCCATTAAGCAAGTAATTAGAAAAAATTGAACCGACTGCTCATAGTGGTCGGTTCAATTTTTATAGGGGAGGGAAATTAATGACTTATCGGTTAGAGATGAAGGAGATGACCAAAAAGTATGGCGATTTCCTTGCTAACGACAGGGTATCTATTCATCTGAAAAAAGGAGAAGTCCTAGCCATTGTTGGTGAGAATGGCGCCGGCAAAACAACACTCATGCGGATGCTTTACGGACTCGAACAGCCTACTAGCGGAGAAATAAAATTGAATGGTAAAACAGTAAAATTTTCCGGTCCGCTCCATGCTATTGAAAATGGGATTGGTATGGTTCATCAGCACTTTATGCTATTTTCGGATTTTACTGTTGCGGAAAACATTGTTATTGGGCATGAACCTAAGACCAAGGGATTCTTTAAACGGAAGGTTGCAGTCGAAGAGGTCCAGAAACTTAGTGATCAATATAAAATTCAGGTAAATCCATTGAAAAAAGCCGGGGATTGTTCTATTGGCGAACAGCAGCGGATAGAAATTTTAAAAGTGTTATATCAAGGTGCAGAAATAATTATTCTTGACGAACCGACCGCAGTATTAACTCCTTTTGAGGTAGAGGAATTATTAAAAACAATTCGGTTTTTAACGAATCAAGGGAAAAGTATTATCCTAATTACTCACAAACTGCCGGAAGTAATGAAAGTTGCCGATCAAATCATCGTCTTAAGAAATGGACGAGTGACAGGGAATGTTTCAAATACTGAAACTACGATCGATCATCTTGCTACTTTGATGGTGGGTCGTGAACTCCAATCACTCTCAGAACGGGCCCATATAGATGGCGAGCCGCTGCTTGAAATTGACAAGATTGTAATTGGCAGTGGGAAGGATGCCAAGCCTGTCTTGAATGATTTCTCTTTAACCGTTCACCGTGGAGAAATTGTAGGAATTGCCGGTGTATCAGGAAACGGGCAGTCCGAACTGATTCAGGCTATAACTGGACTAAGAAATGTAGATAAGGGGTCAATCCGTTTAGGGGGGACGAACTTGACAGGCAAACCCGTTACATTTAGGAGAAATGCAGGGCTCTCTCATATTCCTGAAGACCGTTATCTTTGGGGTGCAGCAAAGGATGCAACAATAGAAGAAACAGGCTTGATGGGGTACTATAAAACTCGGGATTTTAACAGGTTTTCCTTTATTTTAAAGAAANNATTTTAAAGAAACCTTTTCAGAAATTAATTAGAGCCTGGATTGATCGCTTCGAGATTAAAGCAGCTTCTCTTGGTGATTATTCCGGAAACCTATCAGGCGGGAATTTACAGAAGTTAATTGTAGCCCGGGAGCTGGGATTTGAAACGGACTTTTTAATTGCAGCAGAACCAACGCGGGGTGTAGATATTGGAGCGATGGAATATATACATGAAGCGTTAATTGATAAACGCAATAATGGAGACGGCATTCTGCTTGTTTCATCAGAATTATCGGAGATTCTTATGCTATCAGACCGAATTGCGGTCATGTACGAAGGAGAAATTGTAGACATATTGGAACGAAAAGATGCGACTGAAGAGAGCCTGAGTGTACTAATGGCAGGAGGCAAAGAACATGCATTTTCAACGAAAACTTCAACAACTGTTTAAATCTTTAGCACAGCCTCTCATAGCGGTTTTGCTAGGGATCCTTACAGGGGCGCTTGCGATCAGTCTTGTTGGGGAATCAATTTGGGAAACCTATAAAGTGATGTGGGATGGCGCATTTGGAAACTTTTATTTTGTAACGGCGACACTGGCACGCTCTACCCCGATTATTTTGGTAGGATTGGGCTTGGCCCTCGCCTTTCGTGCAGGAGTATTTAACATGGGAGCGGAAGGGCAAATGGTGTTAGGAGCAGTAAGTGCCGCTCTTGCCGCTCTTTATGTTCCTGGGTCTGGAATCATTAAAATGGTCGTTGCGATTATAGCTGGTTTTTTAGCGGGAGGCTTATGGTCACTTTTGGCCGGTTGGATGGAAACAAGATTTAAAGTGCAATTACTCATTTCGACCCTGTTATTAAATTATGTAGCTGTATTGTTTGCAGGCTATTTGGTCTCAGAGCCTTTTCAAGACAAAACAGGCTCTGCGGCGTTAGCTCAGACGCCGATGATTGACAAAACTGCCTGGCTTCCAAAGTTATTTCCTGGAATGAGCATTCATATGGGATTTATATTAGCACTTACTTGTGCAGTTATTTTATTTATTATTCTACGGTTTACATCTGCAGGGTATGAAGTGAGTATGCTGGGGAAAAACCCATTCTTTGCAGAGTTTGGTGGAATCAATAGAACAAAGGTGCTTCTTTATAGTATGTTTTTTAGCGGAGGGATAGCGGGACTTGCGGGATCCGTGGAGGTCCTAGGGTCACAATATCGATATATAGATGGTGCTCTAACAGTTCCAGGCTATGCATGGACGGGGTTAATGGCAGCTCTATTGGCAAATTCTAATCCGCTTGGAACAGTAATGGCGTCTATAATGCTTGCAGCCCTGCAAACTGGGGCTATGGGTATGGAGCGTAACACCGAGGTTCCTTTAGAAATTGCAAGTGTGATTCAGGGAGTACTCATCCTGTTCGTTACAGCAAAAATCACATTAAGCTGGTGGAAAGCTAAAAAGAAAGCGGGTGACCTACATGGAACTGTTTGATTACTCCTTTTTCGCTTCAGCCATCCGCATGCTGAGCCCGATTTTATTGGCGGCCTTAGGTGGAGCATTATGTTCACGGGTTGGAATTTTTAATGTTGGTTTGGAAGGTTTAATTTTGGCCGGTGCTTTTTCCGCCATTGTTGGCAATTACTTTAGTGGCAGCGTGCTTGTCGCTGTTCTAATAGGTGCGGCCGGTTCAGTCCTCGTATCTCTGCTTTTTGGGGTAGTAACCATCAAATTTAAGGCAAACCCCATTGTGGCTGGTATCGCGATAAACTTCTTAGTTCTAGGCTTAACGACCTTTGGGCTGCGTGCTGTTTTTGATGTCAAAGGTGCATTTTATGATAAGAACATGGAAGGCCTTCCTAAATTGAACCTTCCTGTTATTGAAGGTATACCCATTATTGGAAAGCTTGTATCTGGTCATTCGCCAATTGTCTATATCGCCTTTTTAGCAGCGATTCTGTTGTACATTTTCTTTTACCGGACAGTTATTGGCTTTCGTGTTCTTGCAGTTGGAAAGAATGAGGCGGCTGCCAAAAGTTTAGGTTTGAAGGTGACTGCGCTTCAATATGGAGCCATTATTGGGTGCGGAATTCTTTGTGGATTAGCTGGTGCACAGCTATCACTTGGACAAGTAACCATGTTTTCTGAGGGTATGACTGCAGGACGAGGATTTATTGCACTAGTTGCTATGATGCTGGGTCAATCCCACCCATTCGGCATTGTTGGATCAAGCTTGTTATTCGGGTTGATGGATGCTTTGAGCATCAGGCTTCAAGGCTTTTCTATGCCAACACAATTTACCGCAATGCTACCTTATGTCATCACGATTATTGCGATGTTTTTCTTGAAAAACCGGGGTGCAGATTCACAAACGTCTGGGCAGCAAAGCTCAAGATAATAGACGAGGAGGATTTTTTTATGGGTTTGAATAAAGCAGACAGAATTAAACGCACAAGAGTACCTGCAGTTGATCCAACGCTTTCAAAACGTCTTCCACCTGGACAGGCATTAACGGAACGCTTCCCGATTCTGCATGAAGGTGACGTGCCAATTTATGACCTAGAAAAGTGGGATTTAAAGGTGTTCGGAGCCGTAGATAAAGAGGTAATCCTTTCCTATGAAGACATTAAAAAGATGCCACAGACCACCACCACTGTTGATATTCACTGTGTAACGCGCTGGTCTCGTTTTGACAATAGCTTTACTGGTGTGAAATTTAGAGATTTTCTAAATTTTCTAGGTGTGACTCCTAAAAGCAAATATGTCATGCTGCATGCTGATCATGATTATACTGCAAATATTAAACTAGAC
>NZ_JBALSN010000402.1:0-1752 GCF_036966985.1 Neobacillus drentensis
GGAAAGACCAGAGCAATTTTCTTGGGAGTACCTTGAGGAAGGTCCAGAAACTTGGAGAGTAGCTATTGCTAAAAAGTAATTCCATTTAAATTTAATTCAAATAATCTTGGTTTACTTAACCATCACTAAATTTTCCAATCTATTTACTTTTCAGGATTCATCCTCTTTTCCCTATATTTCTATTTTACAAAAGAATTTCTTTCTGTTGTTTTTTTATTCCAATGGAAACAGCCATTTACCTATTTTTCTGAATAATGTGCTAAAATTTATAGGGAATCTAAAGGGGGGAAATCGAATGAATAAGGTACTACTAGAAAAAGAGTTTTTGGAATATGTGAAAAAAATGTCAGCATATCATGAAGCATTAGGATTAATTTATTGGGATTTAAGGACAGGGGCTCCTAAACAAGGTGTGGAGCAACGGTCTGAAGTGATTGGAATGCTTTCCTCCGAAGTATTTAAAATGTCAACCTCTGAGGAAATGGCAGCATACATAGCAAATTTAGGAAAACTGCCATTGTCCGAAAGAACTAGAAAAATTCTCGACGAATGCAAAAAAGAATATGAACGAAATAAAAGAATCCCCGCTGAAGAGTATAAAGAGTTTGTCATTCTCCAATCTAAAGCTGAAAGCGTTTGGGAGGAAGCGAAAGAACATTCGGATTTTTCCATGTTTAGTCCTTACTTAGAAAAACTGGTTGCTATGACTAAGAAGTTCGTTAGCTACTGGGGACATGAAAAAAATAAATACGACGTATTATTAGATATGTATGAGCCAGGCATGACGATGAATGTATTAGATCAAGTGTTTGGTGAACTAAGAGAGAAAATTGTACCTTTAGTCAAACAAATTTCAGAGTCGTCACACAAACCTAAAACTGACTTTTTGTTTAAAAAATTTCCTAAGGAAAACCAACGTGAACTGAGTTTAAAAATTCTCGAAAAAATGGGTTATAATTTCAAAGCAGGCCGTCTGGATGAAACGGTTCATCCTTTTGCAACAGGATTAAACCCTGGTGATGTCCGTGTGACCACGAATTATAATGAAAACGACTTCCGTACCGCCGTTTTTGGTACGATTCATGAAGGCGGTCATGCTTTATATGAACAGAATATTTCCAAATATTTAATTGGTACACCGCTTTGCACGGGAACCTCTATGGGAATTCATGAGTCGCAGTCCCTTTTTTATGAGAATATTCTGGGAAGAAGCTTTTCATTTTGGAAAAATAATTACCAGCTGCTGCAGGACTATGCATCTGGACAATTTGACCAAGTGGAAATTGAAGATTTTTATCGTGCTATTAATGAATCTAAACCATCATTCATAAGAATTGAAGCGGACGAACTAACATATCCGCTCCATGTGATAATCCGTTATGAAATTGAAAAAGGGTTATTTAATGATGAAATTGATGTGAAGGACTTACCAAAGATATGGAATGATAAATACGAAGAATATTTAGGCATTCGTCCTGAAAATGATGCATTGGGTGTATTGCAGGATGTCCACTGGGCGGGAGGCAGCTTTGGGTACTTCCCTTCCTATGCCTTAGGGTATATGTATGCAGCCCAATTTAAGCAGAAAATGGTCGAAGATCTTCCGAACTTTAATCAATTAATAGAAGAAGGGAACCTTATTCCTATTAAAGAATGGCTAACTGCTAATATTCATCGATACGGTAAAATGAAGAAACCACTTGAAATCCTACAGGATGTTACCGGAGAGGGGCTTAATCCCAAATCTTTAAT
>NZ_JBALSN010000403.1:0-5513 GCF_036966985.1 Neobacillus drentensis
CTTTGATTTCTTTTATGAAATAATCCATTTTAGTTTTCATGTTAGGACTCCCTTCTAAATAAAAAAAAAATCGCCCTCTATATGCGCAAAAATTTACGCATATAGAGGACGATTCTATGGTCGTGGTGCCACCTCTGTTTGAAGCAGTTTGATCAACCTGCTTCCTCTTCAGATACGGAACAATCTGTTCGATATCCTATCCTTTTAACGGTGGAGACCCGTGCATCCCTACTTAGATTCAAGATGCCTCTCACAAGTCCATTCCACAAATCCTTTCTTATCGGGCTCCCACCTACCCCGACTCTCTTAAAAGAAACAAATTAGTGTACTCCTCTTGTTCAACGAGTTAATTATTTAACTTTGATTTATATCCTACGCAAATTTCACACTGAAGTCAAGAGAAAGATTTAAAAATTTTTAAATTAGTTTGAAAATTAACTTTCCTCCTCCAAGGTTTTAAATCATTGGCTTATTTATTAATTCCATTTAAAGGATGCTCCCACAAGGTTTTTTTTAAGTGAATAAGCGAATAGTAATAGTAGCAAATAACGAAGGCGGGATTGAAGATTAATGGAGCATATTGAGCATTTAAGCCAAAATCCAAAAGCTGCGAAAAAGAAACAATCGGCAGCGGGACAAAAGCGATCGAATGAAATAGCTAATCAGAAGTGGGCAATCATCTCACTGTCTTCCATTCCACTAGTCATGACGTTGGGCAATTCGATGTTAATACCAGTTCTACCTTCAATGGAAAAAAAATTATCGATTTCTTCCTTTCAAACCAGTATGGTTATAACTGTTTATTCGATTGTTGCTATTTTCTTAATACCTGTTGCTGGATACTTATCAGACCATATTGGTCGAAAAAAAGTCATTATTCCAAGCCTTATCATTGCTGGAATTGGCGGACTGATTTCAGGTTTTGCTGCATGGAAAATGGATGACGCTTATTGGATTATTTTAGCTGGCCGGGCCCTTCAGGGGGTTGGAGCAGCTGGAGCAGCTCCAATTGTTATGCCATTGGTCGGTGATATGTTTAAAAATGAGGATGATGTTAGCTGCTGTCTGGGTCTAATTGAAACATCAAATACATTCGGAAAGGTATTAAGTCCTATTTTAGGGGCTTTTCTTGCGGGATTCATTTGGTTTATGCCGTTTTTTTCCTTTCCAGTATTTTGTGTCATTTCTGTTTTAATGATTATGTTCCTGGTCAAAAGTCCAAAATCAACAGAGAAACCAATCCCATTTAAAGCTTTTTTCATCAATGTGAAGAAAACCTTTACTGAAAAGGGCCGCTGGCTATATGCCATCTTTTTTATTGGCGGAATCTTAATGTTTGTCCTTTTTGGAATTTTGTTTTATCTGTCTGAGCTTTTTGAAAAAGAATATGGCATTAAGGATATCAAGAAAGGATTCTTTCTAGCTTTACCACTTGGCGCTCTTTGTTTATCTTCGTTTATCAGCGGAAAAGTGATTAAGAAAAATAAAGTTCTAATGAAATGGATTACATTTGGCGGTGTGATTGCTACAGCCCTATCGATTGGTGCCTTGTGGTTTTCGATAAAACTTTGGTACGTAATTACCATGTTTCTTATTAGCGGTGTAGGTATTGGTTTAGGGCTTCCTTGTCTAGACGCGCTGATTACTGAGGGTGTTGAAAAGGAAGAAAGAGGCACCATCTCATCAATCTATAGTTCGATGAGATTTATTGGAGTGGCTGCGGGGCCACCGATTATTGCATTGTTACTAAAACAAGAAACCCATTGGATTTTTATCCTATTAGGTAGTTTAAGTATTATTGCAGCCCTTGTTGCATTGATAGCGATCAAACCGAAGGAACAAGACCAAAAGAGCTGAGGTTAGTCCTCAGCTCTTTTAAGTACTTATTATTTTACTGGTTTTTTTAGAAAACCGATTAATAATGCTGAAACAACAGAGCCCACTAAAATGGCGAGTGCATAAAGAAGGGCACCATTTTCTACCAATGGGACAACGAATATTCCACCATGTGGGGCACGGAGACCAATTCCGAATGCCATCGATAGTGCACCTGCAATGGCAGAACCAGCCATAACAGAAGGAATGACACGTAATGGATCCGCTGCTGCAAATGGAATCGCGCCTTCGGTAATGAAGGATAAGCCCATGACATAGCAAGCTTTTCCTGCGTCCCTGTCTTGATCATTAAATTTATTTTTGAAGAATGTCGTTGCAAGAGCAATTGCTAGCGGTGGAACCATACCTGCAGCCATAATTGCCGCCATTGGCTCATAGACACCACTTGCTAATAATCCTGTTCCAAATACATAGGCAGCCTTGTTAATTGGTCCACCCATATCAAAGGACATCATAAGTCCTAGTACAACACCTAATAATACGGCATTACCTGTTCCAAGGCCTGTTAACCACTCTGCTATTTCCTTGTTTATCCATGCTACTGGATTGTTTACGACATAATGCATCAAAAATCCTGTAATCGCAATTCCTAATAGAGGATAAATTAAAATACTTTTAATTCCTTCAAGAGAACGTGGAAGCCCTGCAAAAACCTTCTTTAACAGTAGTACAATGTAACCTGCAAGAAAACCTGCAATCAAACCACCAAGGAATCCGGCCCCGCCATGTGCCGCCATCATCCCTCCTACCATACCTGGAGCGAAACCTGGACGGTCAGCAATACTAAGGGCAATAAATCCTGCAAGTACTGGAACAATCAATGCAAACGCATTATCACCGCCGATGGCCTTGATTACTGCTGCAATAGGATTGTAGGATGGATCGTCTGGATTTGCCGAGTTATATCCGAACATAAAGCTAATTGCGATTAATATACCACCGCCAACAACAAAGGGAAGCATATTTGAAACACCATTCATCAGGTGCTTGTAAAAACCTGTACGAGCTCCTTTTTGATCCGATGATTTTTCACTTTGGCTGTTATTCCCTTTGAATATAGGGGCATCCTGATTTTGTGCCTTGTTAATTAATTGTTCTGGACGACGAATTCCTTCAGCCACTGCTGCCTGAATCACATGCTTACCTTTGAACCTATCCATTTCAACATTAATATCTGCGGCAATAATAACAGCTGTTGCATTTTCAATTTCTTCTTTTGTCAGGACATTTTTTGCACCGCCAGAGCCATTTGTCTCAACCTTAATGTCCACACCCATTTCAGCTGCTTTTGCTTTTAAAGAATCAGCCGCCATATAGGTATGGGCAATACCCGTTGGACAACCCGTCACAGCAACGATTAAGTTTTTCTTAGTTTCTGTCGTAGTTGGTGTTTCCTGTTTTTCTTCTTTGTCGTAGCGGTTAATAGTATCAAGGATTTCTTCAGGAGTTGTTGCCTTTAATAGCTCGTAACGGACTTCCGCCTTCATTAACAAACCAGAGAGCCGTGCTAATGCTTCTAAATGTGTATTATTTGCACCATCTGGAGCAGCAATCATAAAAAATAAATGTGCAGGTTTTCCGTCCAATGATTCATAATTCACACCAGTAGCTGATTTTCCAAAGACAATCGCTGCTTCTTTCACTACTTTTGTTTTAGCATGCGGGATGGCGATTCCATCTCCAATTCCCGTTGTACTTTGCTCTTCACGTTTTAAAATGGCTGCTTTAAATTCAGCACGATCAGATATTTTGCCGGCATTAAAAAGAACATCAACTAGTTGATCAATCGTTGCCTCTTTTTGATTGCCTTCAATATTTAATAGAATCGTATTTTTCGATAACAATTCAGTAATTTTCATGACATTCTCTCCCTTATCGAATCTCTTTTATATGAACTTGTGGAAGAAGTTCTTCTACTTTTTCCTTCGTACACAAACCAAGTGAAAAGGCTGTTGCACTTCCCGATGCCACACTATAGCGAAAAGATTCTTCAATATTTCTAGTTTTCACGTAAGCTGCTAAGAAACCTGCGACCATCGAGTCACCTGCACCTACTGAATTTTTCACTTCTCCTTTTGGAACTTCTGCCAAAAGTGTTGTTTCACTATTTATCAGAACTGCCCCTGCACCAGCAAGCGAAACAATTACATTCTTTGCCCCCATTTCAACGAGCTTTTTCCCATATGGAATGACTTCTTCAGCGGTGGTAATAGTTGTTTCAAATAGTTCCCCAAGCTCGTGATGATTCGGTTTGATTAATAATGGTTGATAAGGGAGAACTTTTTTCAATAAATCTCCTTCTGCATCTACTACAAAATGTGCGCTGCTTTCACTACAAATTTTGACCAGTTCCTCATACGTGGTTTTCGGTAAACTACTAGGAATGCTCCCAGCCAGTACCAATAAATCATTGGCACTTAATTGCTTAATTTTTTGCTTTAGTAATGAGAAGTTTTCTTCGGTAATTTTCGGTCCTTTTGCATTAATCTCCGACTCTTGACCCGTTTTTAGTTTTACATTGATTCGTGTATCTCCATCGACTTGAACAAAATCTGTTTCAATCTTTTCCTTATGAAGATATTGTTCAATGTAAGCACCGGTAAACCCACCAACAAAACCTAGTGCTATACTGCTTGTGTCAAATTGGTTCAAAACTGTTGACACATTGATTCCTTTCCCGCCTGGAAATTTCGCCTCATCGACTGTTCGATTTAACTCACCAATCTGAAAGCTCTCTAACTTAACGATATAATCAACAGAGGGGTTTAACGTCAATGTATAAATCATGCTGTCACAACCTTTATTGTAGTTCTATTTAAGTATTGCTTTTTTGATTCGTCATCCAATTCATTCGTAATAATGGCTGCTTCGTGTATATCTGCAATTTTGGCAAACGAGATTTCGGCAAATTTTGAATGATCCGCTAATACATATGTCTCTCTAGAAAGAGAAATAGCCTTTTGCTTTACCATAGCTTCCTCCTGATCTGGCGTGGTAAACCCAAATTGTGGATGAATGCCATTCACTCCTATGAAACATTTATCAAAACGGTATAGGTCTAAGCATGCTATGGCTCCCCTTCCGATGAAAGCATTAGTATTAGGCTTCACCAAGCCGCCAATTAAATAAGTGGTTATACCCTTGTCTAATAATGGTTTTAAATGCATAAACCCATTCGTGACAACAACGATATCCTTAAAAGGGAGGTATTCAATCATTTCAATTACAGTTGACCCTGCATCAAGATAAATGCTATCTCCTTCTTCCACTAAACTGGCTGCGTATTTTGCAATCAGTCGCTTTTCTTGAAGGTTTTTGGAAGATTTCTCAATCATACTAGGCTCTTGAAGTTTCCCTTGTAATCTTGAGGCGCCTCCATGTATTCTCTTTAAAAACTTTTGGTCCTCTAATTGTGAGAGGTCACGGCGTATAGTTGACTCCGAAGACGCAGTTAACTCCATAATTTCGGTAATTTTAACGACATTTTTCTCTTTTAATAATTGCAGGATCACTCGATGACGTTCTGGTGTTAACATGTCATCACCACCTAGATTTTTTATTCTATAACTACATAATACTGAAAACGATTGCAAAAATCAATCATTTTCTTTCAAAAC
>NZ_JBALSN010000404.1:0-1144 GCF_036966985.1 Neobacillus drentensis
AGCTCATCCACACGAACTTGGTTTGTTATATATCGTTGTACAGTATGCAGAAAAATTGCTATACGACTAAACTTTGCCCATTGCGCTTTTGGGTTATACAAATAACGGAAATGGCTATCAATTAAAGCCTGATAGTCCATTGCTTGGCAATAAATTTCTTCTAAAATTGTTCGTCCTAATTCCCTAAAGATAGTTAGTCCTTCAGTACCATTATTGATTTCGATGGGAATCTCCTCTATAACGATCTCCATACCAGTTTGTCCAACGCCTTGATAGTTTAAAGAGAAGATGCCTGATAAATCGTCAAATACACTGATTTCATCTGGAGCCTGGGTGAATAATTCCTCATTTAATTGTGAAACCAAACTTTGACCAATTGCTCCCACTAGTAACTCCAAATATGCTCGTACAATACGTTTTAAATAACGATCTGTCGGATGTTTTTCTAATAAACGTAAAAAAGCAGAAAAAAAATCAGATTCGAAAAGTGGCACGCGAGTAGCCAATTTTTCATTCAATCTAATCGCTTGGTTATATCGCATATCCCCAATTTGCTCTTCAGTTTCATTATAAAACTTTTCCCTTATAATAGTTTCGCTTACTTTCCAATTTTGAAGTAAGTTCAATACATTTGTATCAAAGTTATCCAAATAATCCAAAATATTTGTTCTTCGGTTTTCCAAACTAGATGCAATGAGACCTTCGAAATCCCCTTTACCAAAAACATTAAGCCTTTTACTAAAGTAATTATCTGGCAGCCACTGTGAAGCAATTTGAGAACGTGAGTCAATGTTTTGAATTTGTTGTCGAAAAGTTTCTTTATCTGGTTCGTTTGAAACTCTGAAAATTTCTAATGCAAATTTCCCGCCTGATGGTAAACCGTAACCAATTTCTGCCCCAGCTCCAAAGAATACCGATAACGTAGGTAAGTTCATAAAGAAGCCTCCTAATAAATCTCTTTTCTATTATTTTACATGAATTAACAAAACATTACAAAATTGTATATTTTCTAATGACATTATACTCTTCTTATTGGTGCAAAATGGTATAATTGCACTAATAAATGCAATAGAGGGTGGATTAAATTGCTTCGACCGCTTGTTAGGAAATCATTTCTTGATCATTTTTATCATGATATACAAGA
>NZ_JBALSN010000405.1:0-2158 GCF_036966985.1 Neobacillus drentensis
TATCTAAGGAGATGCGAAAATTAACTAATAATATTCACGAAGACAAAATCCTATTATGTCTTCGTGAATAGTTACTCTAATTCCTTGAAGCTGAAATTTCTTGCATCTTCCGCGTTACGAGGGGATAAAAATTGTTAATGGCATCAGTGGTGGAATTTCCACCGAAAAACGCAGTACCTGGGCATGTTTTAACATTATAATCTGGACCTTTATCCAGCACCCTTTCCTTCGTTCTTAGATTCCACCAATGATGATAGGTAATAGTGTCAATGGAAGGCGTTAGCCCGAATTTTATCGAAAGGACGGCAGTAATATACACAATCGTTTCCTTCTGTTGCGCGGTCATCACATCATGACCTTTATCGAAGTTGCCCACATTTTCGATAGCAATTCCTGTTGCGTTCGCCCTTGGCCCAATGGTACCTTCGGGGGCAATGTTAAAGGGCCTGGATACGGCAATTTTTCCATCCGGAAAGGTGGTTATATTTTGAGCGATATTACTCCAGCCCATTTTTCGTTTATGAAAATTTTCCATCCCAAGCAACATCCGAAAATGATTGGATCCATTAAATTGCTTATAGGACGGTAACCAGGTGTGATGCTGCTGGACGAGATTTACTTTCCTATTAACACGAGTATTAAATAACCAATCCCTAAATTCCTCCCGTGTCATCAAGATATGCTGCCCTTGCATCGCCAGTTTTTTAGGAGGAATCTTGAGCACTTGCCCGATATATAGTTGATCAGTTGAAAGTTTATTATTTGCTTTAATTTGATCGACTGATGAATGGAAGGTTGACGCGATGCCCCTCAGAGTATCCCCAGGAACCACTTCATACGTTGTTGGTACCCACAATTTTTGCCCAACTAATAATGTATTAGACTGCAATCCATTGGTCACTTTCAAGTCATTGACGGAAGTTCCAAATTTAATTGCAATTTGCGGCAGCGAATCGCCTTGTTTAACAGTATAAATATTACTCTGCTTATACTCAGTGGCATGGGCAGGAATACTATTTAATACGATGCTAAAAATCAAACTGCATGCAATCACCAAATGTTTTCTCATGTTCTAAATCCCTTCACTATATTTCTGCATTCATAGTTTGCAGAATAGCGTTGGGATTATTCTTGGCTGATTTGATCGCAGTTACTCTTTTACTTCGGATCCACTTCTTTTCCTGTCTTAATATCTAACACTTTTGTTGGATCCTGCGGGGTGGAAATGAATTTACTTTTAGGTGCTTTTTTATGATGTTCAACCCAATCCACGAGTAAGTCAAAAGCTTGATGTGCATACGGAAGCAAAGGCTGCAGTTCTTTATTCGGATCTGTTGGATTATTCCAGACCAAGCTGTCGACATGGTTTCCTTTTTCAATGGTATAGAGCCGGTGTAATTTGCCTTTTCCTGCTTGGTTTACAAGCTTGTCGTAAGCATCCGCATGGATGGACGGAAAAATTAAAGAATCCCAGGAACCAGTTATACTGATCAGCGGTACATCAATATCGCCGGTATTTTCAATCGCTTTTACGTTTTGTTTGACTGCGCTTGGGCGTAACTTATAATTATAATCTTTAAAGATGGAATCGTAGGTACGATCACGAATACCATCTTTATAGTTCAAATAGTCTCTCCAATCGATTTGGTTCGGAGCGGTTGAATCAAGTTCATCCCGATAAATATTTAAGGTGAGAAACCAATAGACCTGGTCATGATAACCCCACAGTTTTTCAGAACCGATCGGTAAACCAGCTTTATACATTTTTTTCATTGCTGTATTCTTTTCTTCTCCTGTACCATAAAGGGCTTTCTCAGCATTATTGACGACTGGAGTTAACGAACTAATTAAATTCGGGTCATTCGCTCTCCATAACACGCCTTCCCAATCCACTCCCCCATCATATAGTGCTGGTTCCCCTGTCTTATCTAGGCCGTCGTGTTCAAGTGCATAACGAACGACGTAACCGCCATTGGAAATTCCCATTGCATAGGTAGGCACTTTGTGTTTTTTTGTAATCAACTTGCTGGCTGGATTTTTCTTATCACTCTCTTTTATCAGTTGATCCCGATAATTTTCAGTTAAGTATTTTTGTGCTGCGATGGTCAATTGTCGAAAGCGCTGATTCCATTCAGAAATGCTGTCATCATCTTCAACT
>NZ_JBALSN010000406.1:0-3852 GCF_036966985.1 Neobacillus drentensis
TATATTTATAGAAAAAGAGGAGGAACACAGTTGAGGAAGTTATTTTCACCATTACTAGGAAAGGGTAAAAGGAGGTCGTTAAAGAAACATAGTTTAAAAGTACTTATATCAGTAATCTTCCTTCAGTTATTGATCAGTACATATGATTTCTCGTCTGCTGCAGCTGCGAGCACACCGAAGATTAGTCGGACGAATGCATCTTCTGTTACTAGTCTAGCAATTACTGTCTCTAAGAAACAATTCCCAAAGACCTCGAAGCGAGCAGTCCTAACGAATAAGGAAGATACCAATAATATCTACATATCGTCACTTTACAGCAACAAACTAAAAGCCCCGCTTTTATTAACTGAGAAGAAGGGCCTTAATTCATCGACGAAAAAAGAATTAAAGAGATTAAAAGTGAAAGAGATTACGATTATCGCCAATAAAAAACAGTTAAGTACGAAAATTGAAAAAGACCTGAAGAAGTTAAAAATCAAAGTGAAGAAGATTAACGGTAAGGACGTTACTGATACTTCAATTCTTGTTGCAAAAAAAATAAATCCTTCCAAGAGCGTCATTTATTTAGTCCCAAGCAAGAAAGCGTACTACACGGCATCCGTTCCTGCGATTGCGATGAGTAAAAATGCTGGGATCATCGTAGTTGACCCCAAGAAAATGAACAGCACAGCAGTAAAGTACGTTAATCTATTTAAGCAAAAAGTACAAATTAAATCGGTTGGTTTTTCAAGTACAACCCTTAAGCAAATTAAAAATATTACAACGATTACCGGTAATGACACATACAATCTATCTAATAATCTTGTAAAAATTAATGCGCAAAACAGTCGGAATCTTTATCTAGTGGCTAAAAAGAATTATCCTTATGCAGCACTTATTTCTTCTTTAGCAGTAAAGGAAAAAGCAGCTGTTCTTGNNAAATCGTTACTTTTATCAAAAAAAGTGAAGGGCGTTAAAACTTATGCGGATAAAAGATATTTGAGTGATAAAACCATTCGTGATATTAACAGTGCGATTAGCTACCAAAAGAAACTGCCTGCCAAATCTGGCGTCGCTGAAATTAAAGATAATGTGAAGGTTCTAACGGAAACACAAACCAATAAATTAATCTCCTCCATAAAAACCCAGCAAGAAATAACAAATGGAACATTAAAGTTACGTTTAACAACGATTGATCCGAATATTGTTAAAAAAGACGCCGTTATTGCTTTGGACCCTACAAAGGATAATCCCATGGGTGGATTCCTAAAAGTGAGGGAAGTGAAAAAGGCAGGAAGCCAGTATGATGTGACCGTTTCTCAGCCATTGTTAGATGAGGTATTTCAGGATTTAAAGCTTTCTGTTAATGAGGGTGTCGATGCATCGGATATTGTTGCAACTAACCTTGAGCCGGGAGTGAAAATTGATACAACAAGCAGCAGTGCCAGCGGCCTGCAAAAACAAGGTACAGTTAAAGCAAAAGACTTATCCTTAAGCGTCAATTTAGACTTGTTAAAGTACACAAAAGATTATGATCGATTAAAAACTAAACCCAATACTAATTTAAGTGTCTCAGGTAAAGTAAGTATCAAAGATATTGCTATAACTTCAGAGATTGACAGAGTAGCTGGGATTCCAGTGAAAATGCAATATAATCTAAAATACAAAACAGAGACCAATCTAAAGTATGGTGCAAAGGGTAAAATGGATTGGGGCTTTAAGGATCAGAAATTAGGTAAATTTAAAGGAGGTTTGGGAGAAATTGAAGGGGTTAATGTTACAAAAGGAAGACTGCCATTAGGTAGTGTTACCTTTATGGTGACTCCTACAGCAATTGTCCCCAAACCAGGATTGGGCTCAGCCGGGTATATTCAATGCCCTGTTGGTGTAACCATGTTCTTTGTCGTAACCGCTTCTGGCAGTATTGAAGCTGAATTGGCCTATGATTATATGAAAAAAACAGAGTTTGATCAAGGCTTATCATTAGATATTTTTCATCCAGCTCCAACGTATTATAAAGGACCAAAGGATGGAGTAACTGTTCAAAAAGAATCCATTACTGCTCGTGGAAAACTTACTGGAGAGTTGGGCTTTGGTATTGATGCTGCTTTGAACATAGGTGGGGTCATGCCGCTTGTTCTCCGCGCGGATGGGAAATTTGTTTTATCTGCAGAAGGAAGTTTATACCTTAAAAACGACTTATTGAATAAGGACCTTGAATTAAATGGCTGCTACAAAATGAGTTTTGCCCCAGTTCTCCAGGTAAAGGCATTGGCAAAATTAAAGTGGGAATCGAGGTTTTTTCCAGACGGTGACATTAATAGGGAGCTTGTAATAGTAGATAAAAAGTGGTTTGAAACAAAAAAATCAGGGTGTATTGTGAAAAATGGTGTAGAAGGCTATGTTTCTGATGCGACCACAAATCTGCCACTTAAAAAAGTTTCAATAAAGGCAGTTAACAAGGATAATGCGGGTGAGTCTTATTCAGCCCAGTCGGATAGTGCCGGAAAGTATAAGCTATTATTACCGACTGGTACCTATAATATTTCTTATACTATTTCCGGTTATAAGACGGTTGTCCTTAATAATGTAAAAATTGAAGAGGAGCAAATCACCTATAATCCAAAGCTCGAAATCATCAAGAATGATCAATATGGCAAGACGGGTATTGTTGGAGGGGTGATTACTAACGCTCAAACGGGGCGGGTTGTTTCGGGTGCAAATATTTCTATTTATCAAGGATTAAATATTTCAACCGGTCACAAGTTCAAAACTATTACTACAGGTGCGGATGGAAAATATAAACTGGAATTGCCGACAGGCCATTATACAGCAGTTATGGAAAAGTCCGGTTATATTAAGAATTCAATTATACTAGTGAGTCTACCGAATAAAGAAAAGTTAGATTTCAATGGAACAATTACCCCTAACTTAAGCTCAGAGGATATCCGGATTGTTCTTTCATGGGGAGAAGAGCCAGAGGACTTGGATTCACATCTACTTGCACCAACTGAAGATGGTGAGGACCAATATGAAATTTACTGGGATAATGATACTTATTACTCAGCAGATGATACCTTAATGACAGAATTAGATGTGGATGACACTGATTCCTTTGGGCCGGAGACAATTACGATTAAGAAACAAGTTCCAGGAACCTACACTTATTCTATTTGGGACTATACGAATCGTCGTATCAGTGAGAGTGACCAATTGTCCAATTCAGGAGCAAAAGTAGATGTGTATATGGGAACTTCACTTGTTAAAACTTTCTTCGTACCTGTTAATAAAAAAGGGAACAAGTGGAATGTGTTTAAATTGGAAGGGAAAACCATTACTCCAATCAATACACTTGAATAAAAAGCATTTATAAAAGCAAAAGGGGCTACTCATTTGAGCCCCTTTTGCTTTTTACCATTGAGTTATTTCAATATTTTAAACTGGTTATTTACCTCACTAATAACTTTCGCTACATCTTCCACATCTATGGTTTGCGTTTCAATGCTTGTATCTAATTCTCCTGTTTGCTTCATTACATTCTTGACCTCTAATTCAATTCCTTAACTGTATTTTGTAACAAAAAACCTACTAGATTGTTAAGTAGGTTATTAGAAGAATAGTTTTATGGGTTCAATGTTCCTATCTTTTCGACCCCGTCATTCATTGGTTTTTGTTTTTGACTCAAAAAGAAAAAGACACCGAAAAGGACGAGCATTCCTCCAACAATTTGCCAGGTGACGAGATGCTCATTTAATAAAATAACCGCTAGAATGGTAGCGCCGACAGGTTCACCTAAAATACTCATTGAAATTGTAGTCGCATTGACGTAGTTTAGGAGCCAGTTATTAATCACATGACTGACTGTTTGAACGG
>NZ_JBALSN010000407.1:0-1521 GCF_036966985.1 Neobacillus drentensis
ACCTTTATAAACCAATCGTTGGGATGGAACGCATTTCAATTAACAGGAAAAAGCATTTTAGATATGCTATTTCTACTCCCTCCTGTCTTAATATTCGTAGGTTTGCTTGACAAATGGGTGGAGAAAGAAACACTTATTAGATATATGGGAGAAAAATCCGGCATCTATGGCATTTTGTTCTCCCTATTATTAGGAGTAATTGCAGTTGGTCCTCTCTACGTAGCTTTTCCAATTGCGGCACTATTATTAAAAAAAGGAGCTAGCATACGCTATATTGTATTTTTTTTGGGAGTTTGGACAACTGCAAAATTACCGGTTATTGTATATGAATTTGCCTCATTTGGAGTTAAATTTACACTCATTCACATTTGTTTTGGTTTGTTATTTTTCTATTTAATGGGTATTATTTTTGAGAAATTTTATAAGCCTCGACAATTGTTAAAGTATGATATACCTAAAGACGTTTAGATTTAGATCGATAAATCTTTAACCACTCAATCCCAGATTATTTTGTAGCTGAACTTACAACGGATATATACTGCGTGCAGCAAAAGATTAGAGGATACAGTTTGCACTGCATCCTCTTTATAATTCCCTTCTTCAACTAAGCGCCCCATTAGTGGAACAACCAAAAAGGGCTGCCAATTTGACAGCCGACATCTTAAACATAATCGCACCCGTTAGTTGAAGAACAACCTTGTTTATTAATCAATGTTTCTTTAAGAAGTTTAACATTTCATTGAAAGTGTTTTGGGATGATTTTTCATTAAATTTTGTAGAGTATGGGTCACTAAATCCGTGTTGTCCAAAACATTTATATATCTCTATATTCTTTTTATCTAAATTTGAAATTAACTCATCCACACTAAAGGATTGTTCCTCTTGAGGAAAGAATAAAATTGTAGGACATAGTGGTACTATTTGCGTGAAATTCCTAATTCTCGAACCGTAGTATCCCACAACCCCATCAAGGAACTCTTCCTCACTACACAACCAAGCAACAGTTGCCCCAACACTAAATCCAATAATAAATATTTTATCGTATTCATCTTTAACACCTAATAATAAATCCTTTATTTTATGTACAGCATCAGAGAACCCTACATTCTCCATAAAATTGAGATAGGCAATCTCCTCTTCAGAATAATCAAATGGTTGTTCTCGTTCTAATAAGTTCGGACAGATAACATCAAAATCCTGTTTTGATAATAAATCACAAAAATTCTTTATATGTTGATTAATGCCATAGATTTCGTGTATTACAATAATCAAATTGCCTGATTTTTTCAGTTTCTGAAGCATTTTTATCCCCCCTAAAAGTGATTCTACAAATATATAAACAATAGAAATTATATCATTTCTTATTGAACTATCCTGCTCCGTTAGTTCAACAGCAAAGAAACAATCATAAAAGTCTGGAGATCTATTCCTGAAGAAAAACTAAGTTGGAAGCCAGATAATGAAGCAATGAATTGCCTAGAAATGGTCAGGCACGTACTGGAAAGCGAACATTATTATCAC
>NZ_JBALSN010000408.1:0-4283 GCF_036966985.1 Neobacillus drentensis
AAAGGCAGTTGAAAGTTTGATTAAATCACTTTCAATTGCCTTTTTTAAATGTACTTTTTCAGTGCCCTCGCTCAATACCGAGGTCATCTGTTAACTGCATAAGCTCTTTTTTAAACTGTCCATATTAAGGGTTACAGTTCAGAAACTTCCTCTGTGCTCTTTTCTATATATGGTCAACAAGAACAGCCACAAATTCTTCCAGTTTTTGTTGATCCAACTCATCAAACCGGTTCTTTTCGGGTGAATCAATATCAAGAACACCAAAAAGCTCCCCACCCTTTATTATCGGAACGACGATTTCTGATTGGGACGCGGCATCACAGGCAATGTGACCTGGAAACAGATGAACATCAGCGACTAGAACCGTTTCCTGTTTTAAGGCAGCCGTTCCGCACACACCCTTGCCAACCGGAATTCGGACACAAGCAGGAAGACCTTGGAATGGTCCCAAAACAAGTTGTTGGTTTTTATCCATTAAATAAAATCCAACCCAATTGATTCGATCAAGAAATTGGTTCAGCATGGCACTTGCATTGCTGAGATTGGCGATTGGATTCTCCTCATCGTGAATGAGAGCATGCAACTGCTTTATGACAAGATTATAATTTTCTTCGCGGCTTCCTGTATACATTTCGACGTTAAACATGATTTTTCCCCTTTGTTTCAACAATTTAATATAAGTATTTTATCAAATTTAAAAGAATATAAGCAGACTTTGTCGATATTTTTATAAAGGAATCTGTCGTGTAACAAAGAATTTTTAAGTAAGGGGATTATCGGGTATTCCAGAAAGGGGCCATTTTATGAAGAAAAATGCTAAAGAAGCTATTGTAAAGGCTGCTATCACATTGTTTAAGTCCAATGGTTACACAGGAACGTCCATAAGGGATATCGCCCGTCTGGCTAACGTAAATACGGCAACAATTGCCTACCATTTTGAAAACAAACCAGGTCTATTAGAATATTGCTTTACCCATTTTTTTGAACAATATATTAGTAAGATGGAAGAAGCCTATGCATCCATTGAAAAGGGAGCAAAGGAATGTTTAAAACGAATTGTTGCGGATTTATTACACTATCAATGTGAAAATAGTAAATTGGCTAGTTTGGTCTACCGAGAAATGTCGATGGACTCACAAATAGTACGAGAGATTATGTCAACATACTTACTAAAAGAAAAATACTATTTTCAATTAATCTTTGAAAGAGGTTTTGAATGGAATGAATTCCGCCCCCATTCGATTCCTTATTTAATCATCCAGTTAAAAGGATTACTCATGATGCCATTTATGAATACTCACTATATGAGGGAAGTGCTGTACGTATTTCCTAATGAACCATTTTTTGAACAGAAATATTTAAAGGATATTAATTCGTGGATTGAAAAAACTTTATGCTCAGATGTGCCAATGAAAATGGGTGCAGTCGTCAAATAGCGGCAATCGCTATTTTTTTTTATTTTACAAAAAAAATGAAATTAATAGTCAAAAAATGTCGTTTACATGGTATCATAATAGCATTGAACAGAACACTATATGATTTATTTAAAATAGATGTACGACAACTGCACATGGAAAGAATGTTTTTGGAAATAGGGGGCTTACTTGTGAAATTTTTCATTGGATTTTTTATCCTAATACTGGCCTTATTTGTAGTAGGGTATCTAATTAAGAAAAAGTACTTTAAGGAAATGGATCGATTGGAAGCATGGAAAATCGATTTAATGAATCGTCCAGTACTGGATGAAATGTCAAAGGTTAAGCTTCTTAATATGACAGGACAAACGGAAGAGCTTTTCGAACGTTGGCGAAATCAGTGGGACGAGGTTGTTACGGTGCAACTTCCTAATTTAGAAGAAATGCTTTTTGATGCAGAAGAGTACATAGATCGGTATCGTTTTAATAAAGCAAAAGGTGTCCAACTAGCCATTGCAGGGAAGTTACAAGAAACAGAGGATCAGATAAAAAGTATTTTAGAAGAGTTACATGAACTGGTTGGCAGCGAGGAAAAGAACCGTGTTGAAATTGAGGAATTAAAAGAGCAGTATCGGGAATCAAAGAAAATGCTGCTTGCCCACCGCCACAGCTTTGGCAGTTCAGAAAAGTCTTTAGAAGAACAGCTTAATGACGTATCACAAAAATTTCAGGAATTTGATGAAAAAACGGAACATGGTAATTATCTTGAAGCCCGTGAAGTAGTTTTGTCGATTCAAAGTCAGCTGGGAACGATTAAGAAAGATATGGACTTAATCCCGCAGTTATTAATTGAATGTCAATCGCTTCTTCCGAATCAGCTGTCCGATATCCTTGAAGGGTACCGTGAAATGTCTGGCCAAGAATATTACTTAGAACATATCAATGTGGAACAAGAGCTAAAGCGGTTAGAGGAAAAGCTGTCTGAGAATTTAGTACTCATCGAAGCAACGAAGATTGACGAGGCAGTGGAAGGAATAACAGAAGTAAAGGAAAGAATCGATATCCTTTTCGATCTATTGGAAAAAGAAGTTCACGCTAAGCATTTTGTCTTAAAAAATGAACAAATTACAAGTGATCTTCTTCTATCCGCCCATGAGGAAAATAGTCATCTATCAAGTGAACTCTTTCATGTTCAAGAAAGTTATCAGTTGTCTGATAGTGATTTTGAAACACAGCGTCATCTGGAAAAAGAACTTTCCACTGTCTATAAACATTTTGAAATCCTAATAGAAAAAGTAAAAGTAAACGAAATAGCACAAAGCGTGATAAGCGAAGAGTTGGCTCAGATTAAAGAACAGCTGGATATTATCCGTGAGGGACAGCAAGATTTTGCTTTAAAACTCCAAGCCCTTAGGAAAGATGAATTTGAAGCAAGAGAAAAACTTAAAGAACTTACCAAAAAGGTAGGAGAGACCGTTCGTCTCGTGACGAAGAGCAACGTCCCAGGCTTACCAGAGGATTATAAGTATTTGTTTGAGGATACAAATGAGAGTATTCAAAATGTGAAATACCAACTTGAAGAAAAACCGCTTAACATTTCTGCCTTAAATCAGTATTTAGAAATAGCTGTTCTAACAGTGGATAAACTTACTAATTCAACGATTGAGCTATTAGAAAATGTGATGCTTGCCGAAAAAGCTATTCAATATGGGAATCGATACAAAACCCAGTACCCAGCAGTAGCTAAAGGCTTATCGGAAGCAGAAATTGCGTTTAGACACTATGATTACCAACAGGCTCTTGAACAAGCGGCAGCAACACTAGATATTATTGATCCAGACGCATTGAAAAAAATAAAAGCCTCTTTTGTTAGTGAATAAATAACCAAAAACCGATCAGTGCACACTTTGGCTGAATCGGTTTTTTGTTTTTCCTTTTTATATATCTTTATGATAAGATTTATTTTTGTAAGTCCAATGGTTCGGAAGTTCGGAGGAGAAAAAAATGATTTATTTAGATAATAGTGCAACGACAAAACCGTTTAAAGAAGTGTTGGATTCTTTCGTTACGGTGTCTAGTGAATATTATGGGAATCCGTCCTCACTACACAATATGGGGGCACAAGCAGAAAAGTTGTTATCACAGGCACGGGAACAGGTAAGCAAACTCCTAAAGGTGAAGCCCTCCGAGATTTATTTTACCTCAGGTGGCACAGAAGGAAATAACTTAGCAATTAAAGGGACTGCGTTATTGCATAAAAATAAAGGACGCCACTTGATTACATCAAGTATAGAGCATCCATCGGTTCAATCTGCAATGGAACAGCTTGAACAGGAGGGGTTCGAGGTCACCTACCTGCCTGTTGATGAGCATGGAAGAATTAGTGTCGCCGATCTTGAAAGCGCGATTAGGAAAGATACCATTTTAATTTCGATTATGCATGTGAATAATGAAGTGGGAACGGTTCAGCCGATTGAAGAAATTGGTGAACTATTAATAAACCATCCTGCGATTTTATTTCATGTTGATGCTGTTCAAAGCATTGGGAAACTTCCCTTTTCACTCAAGGAAAGTAGAGTGGATTTTTGCTCGATTTCTGGCCATAAATTTCATGGTTTAAAGGGTACTGGTGCCCTTTATATTCGTGAAGGTACAAGACTTGCTCCATTATTTTCTGGTGGAAATCAGGAACGGAAACTCCGGAGCGGTACTGAAAATGTGGCAGGAGCTGTTGCCATGGCAAAAGCACTTAGAATGACATTAACGAAAGCTGAAACCGGGTTAGCAAGAATGAAGAGGATCCAAAAGATGCTCAGGAATGGATTAACTGAAATAGAGGATGTTCAAATTCATACGCCACATGAAAAT
>NZ_JBALSN010000408.1:4346-14133 GCF_036966985.1 Neobacillus drentensis
GAATTAAGTCGGAGGTATTTATCCACTCTCTTGAGCAGAAAGGCATCTTTGTTTCAACAACAAGTGCGTGTTCCTCAAAAAAGAAATCGCCAAGTAAGACGCTTTTAGAAATGGGTGTTCCGGAGACATTAGCCGAAAGTGCCATTAGAATAAGCCTTTCAGTTGAAAATAGTATAGAAGAAGCAAGTACGGCTTTAGAGGCCTTCAAAGAATCTGCAAACCAATTAAGGAAGGTAATGAAATAAATGGATTATGAACGAATACTAATACGCTATGGGGAAATCTCAACAAAAGGCAGAAATCGCAATAAATTTGTTGATAAGTTAAAAAAAAGTGTAAGAATCGCGCTCGTTCCTTTTCCGAACGTGAAAGTGGAAGCGAGCCGTGATCGGATGTATGTCCTATTAAATGGTGAAAACTGCGCAGAAGTAATCGATAAATTAAAGAATGTTTTTGGAATCCAGTCATTTAGCCCTGCGATAAAGGTAGAAAGAGGTTTAGAGGCATTAAAGCAGACCTCGCTAGAATTAGTTCGTTCCATATATAAAGATGGACAGACCTTTAAGGTAACACCTAAAAGATCGGATAAATCGTTTGAGTTGGATACAGATGGAATCAATCATACCATCGGCGGTTATTTACTGCAGAACATCCCGGGGTTGAAAGTGAATGTGAAAAATCCTGATATAAATTTACGGATTGAAGTCAGAAAAGAAGCCATTTATCTATCCTGTCAAACCATACAAGGTGCTGGCGGACTTCCGGTTGGGTCAAGCGGTAAGGCTATGCTCATGCTTTCAGGCGGGATTGACAGCCCTGTTGCAGGCTATATGGCAATGAAAAGGGGAGTAGAAGTGGAAGCGGTCCATTTTTTCAGCCCGCCATTTACAAGTGAAAGAGCAAAAGAAAAGGTCATTGATCTTTCACAAAAACTAGCAGAAATTTATGGCTCACTGACCTTACACATTGTCCCGTTTACAAATATTCAGCAAACGATTCGTGAACAAATACCAGAAAATTACTCGATGACATCAACAAGAAGAATGATGCTGCGAATTACAGATGAAATTCGAAAAAAACACGAAGGTCTTGCGATTATTACCGGTGAAAGCCTAGGTCAGGTGGCGAGCCAGACATTAGAAAGTATGTTTGCAATCAATGAGGTAACGAATACCCCTATTTTGCGGCCTTTAATTACAATGGACAAAACAGATATAATAAAAATTGCGCAAGAAATTGATACACTTGAAATCTCAAACAGACCTTATGAGGATTGCTGTACAATCTTTGTTCCTGCATCTCCAAAAACAAAACCAAAAAGGGAAAAGATTCAGCACTTTGAAAGTTTCTTTGATTTTGAACCATTGATCCATGAAGCGGTGCGGGAGACAGAAAGAATTGTGATCAAACCTGATAACAAACAGCGCTCAGATTTTAGCGAATTATTTTAAAAAGGTAAATTTCGAACAATTTGTGAACAATTACCAATTGTAATATAGAATGAAGATTTTAAGTTCTACACATTCTATACTCACAAGGAGGTGATATCACATGGCAAACAACAACAACTCAAATCAATTATTGGTTCCTGGTGTTGAACAAGCTCTTAGCCAAATGAAATATGAAATTGCTTCTGAATTTGGTGTAAATCTTGGAGCTGACACTACTTCACGTGCCAACGGATCTGTTGGTGGTGAAATCACAAAGCGTCTAGTAGCAATGGCTGAATCTCAATTAGGCGGCGGATTCTCTCGTTAATAAAAAATTAATACGATGGCTACAGAGAGCGTGGGGTTTTCCCCCGCTCTCTTTTTTGTGTATTGTACTAGAGAACAATCCAGCTCCATCGCCCTGCGACTAGTGTACTTCGCGCTTCTCCCTACGATAAGTCAACATCGAATCGCTCCGCTCTTCGTGGTTTCCTTTATCTCTGTCGAACCGCTCCAGTCCATACGTCGCAAAACTGGCGATTCCGCTTTTTAGATAATAATTTAAAATTATCTAATAATTTTGTATAATTAATACTGTAGGATAAAAATAAAATAATATAAGGGGGAGAAGCATGAAGCGGGAAGATTTGATTGCACCAGAAAAGTATAATCTAGTCTCAGAAGTGGAGCGTTTTGCACAGGATCCAACCAGAGTCGCCTTAAAGTGGGAGAATGAAGCAGGAGACACCCAGCAAGTTACATACGAACAATTAATAAAGAAAGTGAACCAAGCGACAAATGTGTTCGCAAAGAATGGCCTAAATAAGGGAGATGTGGTCCTTATCATCGTACCGCGTCTCATTGAGGCATATGTCGTTTATTTGGCCGCTTTAAAAGCAGGTATGGTCGTTATTCCAAGTTCGGAAATGTTAAAGGAAAAAGATTTGCAATATCGGATAACACACGGTGATGTAAAAGGTGTGATAAGTTATTATCCATACGTGGATCAATTTGAAAATATCAGCAAAACCCAGCCATTGGTAAGATTTACGATTGGTGGAACTGAACCGGGCTGGATTGACTTGGACAGAGAGATGGTAACTGCTTCCGAAACCTTCGAACAAGCAGACACCCTTAGAGAAGATATGGCCTTTTTATCCTATACATCTGGCACAACAGGAAATCCTAAAGGGGTTGTCCATACACATGGCTGGGCTTATGCTCATTTAAAAACAGCCGCTCCACAGTGGCTTTGTATTGAAGATGGTGACACAGTTTGGGCAACTGCAGGCCCAGGCTGGCAAAAATGGATTTGGAGTCCATTTCTATCCGTTCTTGGCTCCGGTGGAACAGGATTAGTTTACAGCGGAAAATTTGAACCGAAAAAATATTTGAGTCTCCTCCAAAAATATGATGTGAATGTCCTTTGCTGTACACCTACGGAATATCGACTAATGGCGAAGGTAGATAACTTAGCTGATTACCAATTACCAAATCTTCATAGTGCTGTCTCTGCAGGGGAACCTTTAAATCGAGAAGTAATTGACACTTTTAGAAAATATTTTAATATTGATGTCCGTGACGGTTATGGACAAACAGAAAATACCTTGCTTGTAGGCGTTACCAAAGGAATGGAATTGAAATCTGGGTCCATGGGCAAGCCGACGCCGGGGAACAGGGTTGAAATCATTAACGAAGAGGGCCAGGTGTGTGCAGTCGGTGAAGTGGGTGATATCGCCGTCCATGTAGAAACGCCAGCTCTATTTAAAAACTATTATAAAGATCCGGAAAGAACTGCGATGCAGTTCCGCGGTGATTATTATGTAACCGGTGATAAAGCAAAAATGGACGAAGAAGGCTATTTCTGGTTTGAAGGCCGTGGAGATGATATTATTATCAGCTCTGGCTATACGATTGGACCATTTGAAGTGGAAGATGCACTTGTTAAACATCCATTTGTAAAGGAATGTGCAGTAGTGGCAAGTCCGGATGAGATTCGCGGCTTTATTGTCAAAGCATTTGTTGTCTTAAAAGAAGATATTGATTCCACCGACCCTGAATTAACAAAAACACTACAGGAGCATGTAAAAACGCTTACAGCACCATATAAGTATCCAAGAGAAATTGAATATATCACTGAGCTTCCAAAAACAACTTCTGGGAAAATTCGCCGGATTGAACTTCGGAAAAAAGAACTTGAGGGAGCGAAACAAAAATAAGGTATGTTGGAGAGTAAGCAGGCGGAATCTCGTCTGCTTTTTTATTGGAAGTAAAAATTTCCCCTATTTACGAAGTTTCGCGTTATAATAGAAATTATTTCGAAACTAGAAAGAATAGGGGCTCGTACACATATGAAAAAGACAGAAACGCAAAAAGGAGTCATTCATGCCGGCTTTTCCTATTTACTTTGGGGATTATTGCCAATCTATTGGAAGCTTTTAGACCATGTTAATGCTAAAGAAATTTTAGCCAGTCGTGTTGTTTGGTCGTTTATTTTTATGGTCGTCATTCTTCTTCTAACCAAAAAATGGGGACTTTTTCTCCAAACGATTAAAGGGTTTGCGAAAAATAAAAAACAAATGGCCGCACTGACGATTGCCTCTCTTTTAATCAGTGTGAACTGGTTCATTTATATCTGGGCGGTTAACAGCGGTCATATGATTGAAGCGAGCCTTGGTTATTATATCAATCCATTAATCAGTATTTTATTAGGTATGATTGTGCTTAAAGAAAAATTAACGGTTTACCAATACGCATCCTTCGTCTTAGCTGCAATTGGGGTACTAATTATTTCCATTTCTCATGGGAAGTTTCCGTGGATTGCGATTGTGTTAGCCCTTTCCTTTGGATTATATGGATTAGCGAAAAAGTTGATCAATGTAGATTCTGCTGTCGGGTTAACCTTAGAAACTCTAGTGATAACACCGATTGCTGTTATATATATTGGATTTTTATTTATTAACGGCACCAATGACTTTTTAAACGCTGGGATTCCAACTGACCTGCTATTAATGGGTGCTGGGGTTGCAACGGCAGTACCGCTCCTTTATTTTGCAAAAGGCGCACAAAAAATCCCTTTATCATTATTAGGTTTTTTGCAATATATTGCTCCGACATTAACTTTACTTTTAGGCGTATTTGTCTATCATGAACATTTTTCAAAAATACAATTACTATCCTTTATGTTCATTTGGTCAGCATTAACGATTTATTCTTTATCAAAAACAAAGCTGTTACCTTCACAAACGTTCCATTTACGAAAAGAGAAGAGCACTAGCGTATAATGAAAAACCTTATCCGCTCCTTGGATAAGGTTTTTTTGTGAGTAAATGTCTCTTTTTACAGGAAAGACCGCTTTACTTTTTCCCAGAAAGAATTATCTTTTAGTTTAAGTGTTTTTAACTTTTTATCGCTTATTTTTATGCTGATTTTCTCCACGTGACGGATGCTTAATGCTTCATTATCCATTCCCATTGTTGGATGGTCATTGCCTTCAGATATTACTTTAAGCGTAAGTGTTCTTTCACTGCCAACAATAAAGGACGAACCAAGTGTTCGATAATTATTGGTATTAACAGAGGCTACTTCACTCACCTGCATGCATGGAAGAAGTGGATCAACTATCGAACCATTCACCGATTTATTATAGCCAGTACTACCAGTTGGTGTTGCGACAATAAGTCCATCGCCACGGAAGGTTTCTAAGTGAAGCTGGTCAATGTAGACATCTACTACAAGTGTCTTAATAATTGAAGAGCGAATGCTGAATTCGTTTAAGCAAGGAAACGTCCCTTGACCATCAACTTCTACTTCAATTAACGGATAACGGCGCACTTTTATATTTTCATTGGTGACAATCGCATCAATCATTTTAGATCTATCATTAATTCGGAAATCACAATACATACTCAAGTTATCTTCGGTTGAAATCCCCGTATAAAGGCAATCATCCCGGAAGCCAGTTTTTCTAACTGCTTGTAGAAATGTTCCATCATCACCAACACTGGCAATGATATTTGCGTTTCGGTAATCAGTGACAATTGTAAATCCATATCGATTTGCTATGTCTACAAGCGGAGCAACTTTTGACAGCATGTCCGAATCTCGTTTGTGATAAAAGTAAATATTGCGTCTATTCTCCATATTATGTACCTCCCTGGTAAATGAGATTTTTGTAACATTATCCCATCACGAAAATATTCTCTAAGAAATAATGCTAGTCTGAAATTAGTTTAGCATTTTATTGAGACAATATGAAATAGGACTTAATTTTAAGATAAACAAAAAAGGGGGACATACGTATTTATGAATGGAAAACGGTGGGCCGCACTAGGGATTGCAGCAACGTTATTTTTCTTCTCGGTGGTCATTAATTTTTTATCCTCTTTTGCCTTTAAAGGATGGGAAACAAATTTCACTGATTTTATGGCTTCGGCGGAGCAGCCCTTTACAGAAGAGGTTGTCAATGAAGGGAATGAATTAAAGAAAATAGTGATTCTTGATGTAAATGGGGTCATCCAGGATACAGGGGAAACTGGCTCAATCCTGCAAAGTTCTGGCTTCAATCATCAGGACTTCATGAAAAAGTTAAACTATATTAAAGTCGATGATTCGGTAAAAGGAATAATTATTAAAGTCAATTCTCCCGGAGGCGGAGTGGTTGAAAGTGCAGAAATTCATGATAAACTAACTGAAATTCAAAAAGAAACTAAAAAGCCAGTCTATATTTCAATGGGGTCCATGGCCGCCTCGGGAGGATATTATATTTCAACAGCAGCTAAAAAGATTTATGCCAGTCCCGAGACAATGACTGGCAGTCTCGGTGTGATTATGGAAGGGATCAATTATAAAGGGCTAGCTGATAAATATGGGGTTGACTTTGTTACGATTAAAAGTGGTAAGCATAAGGACATTATGAGCCCAACTAGAAAAATGACCGAGGAGGAACGACAAATCTTACAGTCGATGATAAATAATTCATATCAAGGATTTGTCAAAGTTATTTCAGAGGGAAGGAAGCTCCCAATCACGCAGGTAAAAAAAATAGCAGATGGACGTGTCTATGATGGCCGCCAAGCCAAGGAATTGCAGTTAATTGATGGTTTTGGCTATTTAGACGATGTGGTGAAATATATGAAAAAACAAGAGAAACTTAAAGGTGCACAAGTTGTTCGTTATTCAGACTCACTTGGGCTGGGGTCCTTATTTACAATGCAGGCAAAGAAATTAATGGGTAAAGATATAGAAATGGCTGGCTTGTTGAAGGTCCTATCAAGACCAAATTCTCCGCGACTTATGTACCTGTATGCGGAATAGGGGGAGTATCCATGGAAACGAATGAGTATCAAGAATACTCGAACGACAGAAAAGAGGAACCTTCCTTTCGATATGCAGGCTTCTGGATGCGCTTTTGGGCTTATCTTCTTGATTTGGTGGTAGTGGGAAGTATTGTTAGGATGTTGATTAAACCAGTTTTTCGAATGCTGGATTTTTCTTTAGCGGAATCGTCCATGTTTGCTCCAGTTTCAATCGTATCCGCGTTAATCTTCTACCTGTATTTCGTGCTAATGACCAAGTATCTAAATCAAACTTTAGGAAAAATGGTGTTTGGATTGAAAGTAGTTGATTTAAAAAGTAATCAAATGACATGGGAAACGATTCTCTTTCGTGAATGGATTGGTCGATTTATTTCTTCAACAATCATCGTTGGATATATAATTATTGCTTTTTTACCAAAAAAACAAGGCTTGCATGATCTATTCACTGACACTTCGGTCATACATGTGGAACGGTGACCATAAACCTATCAACATTTGTTGGTAGGTTTATTTTTTTATGGAAAAGCAAATACTACCCGCTGAAAGGTTGTGATTGAAATTGTTCTGGGTGCTTGTAGTTTTGTCAATTCTATTGCTCTTTTTCATTCTCATTCTTTTTACTAAATTAACAATACTAATTAATTATTATCATCATAATGACAATGATGATTTAAAGTTAAAATTTAAGATTTGGTTTGGATTAATAAAATATACAATTAACGTTCCGTTAATAAAAGTGGATGATAATTCTCCTAGCATTGTAGTAAATAGTAAAACTAAAATGGGTGATTCCTCAGCTGAATCAACTAGCGCAGACTCCAAGCAATTCACAGCTGAAGATATTGAAGGTAATTTTTCAAATGCCAAAAAATTACTGCATCATGTGTTTGGGTTACATCGGATTGTAAGGAATTTTTTTCGAAAAGTTACGATGAAAGGCTTTGAGTGGAATACTTTGATTGGTTTAGGAGATGCAGCACACACAGGGACGATAACGGGTGCCATTTGGGCATTTAAAGGGAGCATCATAGGTCTTATTAGTCATTATTTAAAACTGAAAGAAATGCCCAAAATAACGGTGACTCCACACTTTCAGGCGGCCGTTATTCAGACAAGAATAACATGTATTATTCAGTTTCGTATCGGGTATGCTATTCTAGCAGGATTAAAACTATTTAAATTCTGGAGGGGCGGACTTCCGCACTTTAAAAAGAAAACAAATTTTGCAAATGATAAAACAAATTCCATTTGAAAAAGGAGGAAACAACCATGTCTGACCATCCAATTCAAGGTTTGATGACAACTGCAATGGAAAGCCTTAAAGAAATGATTGATGTGAATACGATTATTGGTGATCCTGTCGAAACCCCTGATGGCAGTGTTATTTTGACTGTATCGAAAGTAGGTTTTGGATTTGCCGCAGGTGGTAGTGAATTTAAACTTGAGGGGTCTCAAAGTCAAGGGCAAGGGCAAGGGCAAGGCCAAGGTCAGAGTCAAAGTAAAAGTTCAACCCATCCATTTGGGGGCGGGAGCGGAGGCGGTGTCTCAATTACCCCAATTGCCTTTTTAATTGTTAACTCTCATGGCGTTAAAATGCTGCATTTGGATGAAAGCACGCATTTGTACGAAAAAATATTAGAGCTGGCTCCACAGGCGATAGATAAAATTCAGCAAATGTTCTCAAAAAAGGACCAAGGTCAACATCAAAATAGTTCGCAAGGATCGAAAAACGAGCATAAATCAAAAGAAGAACTTGAATTATAGCAGAAAAGGTTAATCTTCCAGAAGATTAGGAAGGTTAACTTTTTTCATGTAATATGTGAAAATTCAAAAGCTTATTAATTGCAAATTAGATTTTGAAAAGATATATTTACACTGTACATATTTGAAGGGAAAGCGTTTTCTACAATCGCTAGAACTTGAACACGACAAAGGAGGATGTAAAATGGCAAATGTAACATTTAAAGGGAATCCAATTACACTTTTAGGAAATGAAGTTAAAGTAGGGGACAAAGCACCTAACTTTACTGTACTTGCAAATGATTTGTCACAAGTTACTTTAGAAAGTACCAAAGGTCAAGTACGTTTAATTACCTCTGTACCTTCTTTGGATACTGGTGTTTGTGATGCTGAAACACGTCGTTTTAATGAAGAAGCAAACAGCTTAGGCAATGTGAAAATATTAACGGTAAGTGTTGACTTGCCATTCGCGCAAAAACGCTGGTGTGCTGCTAGCGGAATTGAAAATGTGCAAACATTATCTGATCATCGTGATCTTTCTTTTGGTGAAGCATTTGGAGTTGCTATCCAAGAATTAAGACTACTAGCACGTGCCGTATTTGTTGTTGATTCTAACGATACAGTTACATATGTTGAATATGTAAGTGAAGCAACAAACCACCCGAACTATGAAGCAGCACTGGAAGCAGCTAAGGCGGCAAAGTAAGATAAAGATTTAGAAGGCCTCTGCATAGCAGGGCCTTTTTCTATGCTTAAAACTTGTATAATATGTCGATACTCATTAAAATGAATAAGGAAATTAATGAGGGCGGGGATCAAATGAAAGTTTCTCCAGTGGAACAACTGTTTACGTTATTTAATGAAACTGCACTTCTTTTGCAGGAAGAATTAAACTGTACATATTTAGAGGCACTCGCTGAGACAGGAGAGAATTTATTCCAAGGCTCTATCCTGCAAGATGAGGTCAGCGAACTAACAGAAAAAAGAATGAAGAAACAATATGGACAGATTCATTTAGAAAAGTTTTCAAACGATGATATTCGGAAAGCTTATCAGCTGGCTATTTTAAAAGGAATGAACGATAGTGTTCAACCGAACCATCAAATGACACCTGATTCTGTTGGGATACTTATTGGCTATTTAGTTGAAAGATTTATGAAACAGTCAAATTTCCGCTTGCTTGACCCAGCAGTGGGGACGGGAAATTTGTTAACAACTGTTTTAAATCATCTTCAAAGAAAAATTGATTCTGTCGGCGTTGAGATTGATGACCTTCTTATTAAGCTTGCCTATGTTAAT
>NZ_JBALSN010000409.1:0-6487 GCF_036966985.1 Neobacillus drentensis
TTTTTTTACTATGCAAATACTTCTAGTAAATTGAAAAGCTATTGTTTCTTCATTTTTAATTAAGGTAAAATAAAGTTGAAAGCCCTTTCAATATTTAATAATGGAGGCTGTACATGTCACGTTTTACCTTACGTCAAAAAAAAGCCCTGGAAACGAAGCAGCGAATTATTGAGACAGCTTTGGATCTCTTTAGTAGAAAGGGATTTGATCGTGTCACTGTAGATGAAATTGTAAAGGTTAGCAAAACATCAAAAGGGGCATTCTATGTACACTTTAATTCGAAATATGAAATATTCCTCGAAAAATTCAAAGAAATAGACGAGTTTTTTGCCAATGTCACAGAAACACTTCCGAAAGAAATTAGCATGTATGAAAAAATTCTTCTTTTAAATCAATCCCAAATGACTTATTTAAAAGACAGTTTGGGAATGGATTTGATAAGGACCGTTTACATGAGTGCCCTAATTCCAAATCAACCGAAATTCCTTTCTGATACTGATCGTTCTCTCTTTAGGGTTGTTCATTCACTTGTGGAAGAAGGGCAAGAAACGGGAGAATTTAAGAAAGATTTATCTGCCCAAGAAATTACGATGTTAATTACCCGCTGTATGAGAGGAACACTCTACGATTGGGCATTATTTGGGGAGGATTTTGATCTTGTAGAAGAAGGACAGAAGTTCATTCGAACAATATTAAGCGGGATTATTACAAAAGCATAATGAATGAATTACTGCCAGCCAAACTTTTTGGCTGGCTTTACCTCTATAGAGTCAAGTAACCTCAACCCTTCAGACTAATAAGTGTGTTATCGCTGTCTCAAATCGCATGGATAGCCTAAGGATTTTTTATGACTTAACACAATCTTCAATGTGTTCTAAAACAGTTTGATATCCATTACTTCCATAGTCCAATAGCTTCTTAACTCTTGTAATCGTAGTTGATGAGGCATTTGTTTCTATTTGAATATCCATATATGTATGACCTTCTTTTAGTAATCTTGCCACTTCAAGCCTTTGTACAAAAGCCTTCATTTCATTCATCGTACATAAATCATCAAAAAATGCCGCACACTCTTCCTTTGTTTGTAACGAAAGGATTGCTTGAAATAGCTGAACAATGGGTTCCTGGGGTAATTTTTTTATATACATTTACATGCCTCCACTGAACTTCGAATAAATAGCTTATATAATAGTAGAAACTAGGATAATCATTCCTTTTATTAAAGGAAGGGGCAATATCCTAAAGATATTTCCCCTTCCCGGCATTGGTTAATCAGGTACAGCGACATACCAATTGTTAAAAAACTGTGGGTTTTCTTATTATAGTAAATTCTTAGTTAAAGACTTATCCATTGCGACAATGTTCTCTTCCCGAAAATTTTCCCCGTTCTGGACATAATGTTGTGCTCCGCCCTTTGACCGCTCAATCTCTTCAGGAGTAAGTGTTCGAATCACCTTTGCCGGTACTCCAGCCACTAAAACACCTGGTTCAATCATTTTACCTTCCGGAACAAGTGCACCAGCAGCCACTAGGGACCCTTCTCCAATAACGGCGCCATTTAAAATGGTTGCACCCATCCCAATTAATGCCCCATTCTTTATAGTACATCCATGTAACACCACATTATGACCAATGGTGACGTACTCCCCAACATGGACTGGATAGCCAGGGTCTACATGGACAATAGCACCATCCTGGATATTAGAGCCTTTTCCTATCATAATTTTCTCATTATCTCCTCTTATAACCGCATTAAACCAAACAGATGTATCTTCTTTAAGTTCAATATTGCCGATCAACTGAGCTCCAGGTGCAATATACGTACTTGATTAATTTTGCTTTAACTGAACGAAATAATTTATAAAAAACACGGATAAACCTTGATATAAAGCAATTTCTTATAAATAGATTATAATACAGAATAAATTTATTTCGGCACGAAATCGGCACGGATATTCACCGCACAAAAACACATGTAACAAGGGGTTTAAGTGTATTTTTCTTTTACTCATGAAATTTCAGCCTAATATTATTTTAATAAATGATTAAAAAGCTAAACTAGACGGGCTGAATTTCCCTTGGTTCAGTTCCGAAATATGAAACAATAAACCAAATACCTGAATAATATACAGTTATATATGTTTCGTGGTCAGAATGTAATCAAAGAAACAGGGTGCCTCCAAATAACAAAAAGGGCATCTATTTGTATGTATTATTACATCATACCGCCCATTCATTTGGTTTTGTAATAAGGAGAAATAATACTAAAAAGATCGCTTTTTATCGCTGTTTTCCCAAGTTTCCTTTAATGTTTTTCTAATAAAAATAAAATGTAAGGAGGACTAACAGGAGGACATGCACTTTTAAAATTTACTGCCTTTATAAATCAATTATTAACTAATATCCGTATATTTTTCAATTGAAGTGATAATGCCTACAATTGAGGTGATATTAATATATGGAATATTTAATTATTGCGGTTCTATTAGGATTACTCATTTTTCAGTGGAAAAATCGACGTAGTTTAAAAGATGAAGAATACTTTAAACAAATCACGGTGACAGAAGAATTTAAAAAAACAATTGCATTGGGACTTTATCAAAGGTTTTGCAAAGAAGTAGAAGAAAAAAGGTATTCCCCCACATTTTTAAAAAGTGATCCCTTAGACTTTGAACATTTTATTGCTGATGTATTAAAACATAAGTACGGATTTGAAGCCTTTGTGACCAAAAGCTCAGGAGACTTTGGGATTGACATAGAGCATGGAGTGGGGGTCGGCAAGGTATTAGGTCAAGTCAAGTGTTATCGGGAAGATATGGGCTATGAACCGATTGCCATTCTACATTCCAATATGGTTAAACAAAATGCATCAAGAGGATATGTTGTTTCGACCGCAGGATTCAACGAAAATGCTATTTCCTATGCCGAAGGATTAAACATCGACTTAATCAATGGGATCGATCTAGTTGAAATGTGGATTAATCATAAAAGCCCTATAGCTAAAACCATTGAATATCAACCTTTTAAAAATGATAAGTCGGATACCATGAGCATGTAGAATCAACTATGAAGAAAAGCGGATGTTACATCTGCTGTTTTTTGATTCCTTATCCGCAATAATTTCTACTGTGCTGAGGTTAGTCTTTCCACAGACCTGAACCGCAGTTATCAATCGGCATTGAGCATTACTCACGTTAATTGATTTGCTTATTAAATAGCAATCACAAAAACCCTAGAAGCGGTGATATAACGCAATTTCTAGGGTTTTTTATTTTTACTCTGTTTAGTAGAATTTTGTGTTCTCCCCCAAAGAAATGAGGGGAAGTTTTAAAACTAAATTATTCAAGTGAACAGACGTATACTCTTTGTAAAAATCCTACCAACAATTGTCACCACACGAGTTTTTAGGCACGAAATGAAAAAAGAAAAGCCCTGGTATCAGGGCCTTTTTGATATTCTGTGAAGGAATCGAACCTGTGACCTCATCCCAGCCAAGGAAGTGAAGTATTTAGGATTATAACAGATATATTGAGAAAATACTTTGAAATGAATAATGCAAACTATTCTTGGGCTATTTCTTCGCCATTTCTTTATCGATTATGGATGATGCAGCTAATGTGTGAGGAGAAAGTTTCAGTATAGTAGGTTGTTAATCAGAACAAATTACTTTTTATTCATAAAAAAACACCAGGTATCTTTTTAAACTGATGACAGTATCTGGAGATACCTGGCGTTTGAAAATAACTAATATAGGTAATCTGTGAGTTTATAAACACATTATTATAATAATTCAATCTATTATTTATGTTTATAATTGATTCCAAACGACAAGTTTCGTTTCAGTCATTTCAAGGATTGCATATTTCAAACCTTCTTTACCCGTGCCGCTTTCTTTTACGCCACCATATGGCATTTGGTCTACACGGTAAGTTGGAATATCGTTAATCATGACACCGCCTACTTCAAACTCTTTAGAAGCTCTGAATGCTGTTTGAATGTCATTTGTGAAAATCCCTGCTTGTAGGCCATAATTTGAATCATTAATTGCTGCAATTCCTTCTTCTACAGAAGAAATATTGTTCACAACTACAATTGGTGCAAAAACTTCCTGGCAAGATACCTTTAGAGTGGAGTCTACATTCTTTAAAATGGTTGGCATGAAGACTCCATTTTTAATATTGCCACCTGTTACGATTTCAGCACCGTTCTCCACCGCTTCTTGTACCCAGCTAAGTGCTCGTTCTTGTTCATCGGGATTGATCATTGCAGAAATATCCGTTGTTTCTGCAAGTGGGCTTCCAATGACTAACTTCTTAGTAGCATTTGTAAATTGTTCAATAAATTCATCGAATAATTCATCCATTACATAGGTGCGTTGTAATGAAATACAAACCTGACCTTGGTTTGAAAAAGCCCCATTAACACATTTAGGAACGATTTGGGATAAATCAACATTTTTGTCGATAATTAAACCAGCGTTCGATCCTAGTTCAAGAGCGACTTTTTTCAAGCCAGCTTTGTTGCGAATACCAATCCCAACAGCAGGGCTGCCAGTGAATGTAATCATTTTTACTTTTTCACTTGTAACCAATGAATCACCAACGGTTCTACCACTACCTGTAATAACGTTAAATGCGCCTTTAGGTAAAGCTGTTTGATCAATTAATTCAGCTAAAAACAATGCTGAAAGAGGCGTTTGCGATGCAGGCTTAAGAACGATTGTATTTCCGGCTGCAATCGCAGGTCCCACTTTATGTGCTACTAAGTTTTGCGGGAAGTTAAATGGTGTAATGGCTCCAATTACACCAATTGGTTGCTCTATCGTGTAACCGAAGCGATTTGCTCCGTTTTTCGCAGCATCCATAGGAATCATTTCTCCAGTTAAACGTTTTGCTTCTTCTGCCGAGAATTTATAGGTTTCAATCGTACGATCTATTTCACCTAATGCGAACTTTATTGGCTTTGCTGCTTCTAAGGAGATAATTTCAGCTGCCTTTAATCTATTTTCAAGTAACAAACTGACTAGTTTTTCTAATATTTCAGCCTTTTCATAAGCTGTAAGACTTGCCATTACTTCTCGATTTTTATAAGCAGCATCAATGGCGGAAGCTACTTGCTCTTTAGAGGCTTGAGGAATCTCAGCAATTTTCTCTTCTGAATAGGGAGAATGTAAATCTATATATTTTTCAGATTCATGCCATTCACCATTAAAATACAATTTCTTTTTCACTATATCTCACACCTTTTTTTATATTATCGTTTGTACCCTACCAGCATTAGTCTAAAATTGAAAAATTCTGCGCAATTTCATTCACCACAGGTATACTCTTTCTTAAATTCGTATCAAACATCACTGAGGTTACAGTTGCTTCTGTAATAAGTTCTTCTAATTGATTATAAATTTTTTGTTCGAATACAAAACTCTTAGTACCTAGTTTTTTGGGATGAGTGATAATTATAAGAGTATCTCCTAGTCTAGCTTCTTTCAGAAACATAATATCTAGCTTAAGGATCACGGTCCCTATTTTCTTTCTTCGCATTTCCTCATAGGAAATTCCCGCTTTCATGTACCAAGCTCCTCGAGCATCCTCTAGGAAGGAAACAAAGGAAGGAAGGGGAGGCAGTAGTTGCCTCCTATTCCTATGAATCTCTGTTTTGATATTATTCACGCTCGATGATAGTGGCGATTCCTTGACCACCGCCGATACAAGCGGTAATCAAAGCATATCTTCCTTCGGAGCGTTCTAATTCATATACTGCTTTCGTGATCAGGATTGCACCAGTGGCCCCAAGCGGATGACCATGAGCAATAGCCCCACCGTTAACGTTTACTTTTTCCAAATCCATTTCAAGCTCGCGATTACAAGCTAAAACTTGAGCTGCAAAAGCTTCGTTGATTTCGATCAGGTCAATCGCATCTAGGTGTAGACCAGATTTTTCTAGTACCTTTCGGACTGCAGGAACGGGACCTATTCCCATAATGTTAGGGTCAACACCCGCAACAGCATAGTCACGAATAACTGCTAATGGAGTTAGATTTAATTCCTCAGCTTTTTCTCTTGACATTATGACCAGAGCAGAGGCTGCATCATTTAATCCTGAACTGCTTCCAGCTGTCACCGTTCCACCTTTAAGAAATGCCGGCTGAAGTTTTGTCAATCCTTCGATGGTTGTTTGCGGTCTAGGGTGCTCGTCGGTATTAAAAATAACTGGCTCTCCCTTTTTTACCGGAATCGTTATCGGCACAATTTGTTCGTCAAATCGGCCTTCTTTCATCGCTACCGCCATACGTCTCTGGCTTTGAAGCGAAAATTCGTCTTGCTCTTCTCTCGTAATCTGATATTTTTCTGCTAGGTTTTCGGCGGTTATACCCATCGGTGGATTTCCTGCTTCTTCTGTAGAAACCTGTAATTTAATAAATCTTGGCGGTTCAGCATGAAATGGTTTTTCTGGACGGGCCATCAAATAGGGAGCACGGCTCATACTT
>NZ_JBALSN010000410.1:0-243 GCF_036966985.1 Neobacillus drentensis
ATCAAAACACTGAAAATATTTCATTTATTTTATCATGATTTAGTTAATTTGCATAAAAATTTATGATAATTTTTACGTTTTCTCTAATGATGTTCATTTTTAATGATTGTAAACTAGGTATATAAGAATTTATGGTGAGGAGTGAAGTGGATGGCCATTCAAGTAGACAACTTGGAAAAAGGTCAGGTGGGAGCAATGATTGAATGGCTTGCTTCGATTGGAGAAACAGAAAATGGGGGAGTA
>NZ_JBALSN010000410.1:298-5459 GCF_036966985.1 Neobacillus drentensis
AGCATTAAAAAATAAAATGGAACAATCGAAACTGCATACGTACTTTGACAGTGTCGGGAATTTATTTGGAAGATTACCAGGGACAGATTTAAATGGGAAGACAATCTTGACCGGCTCTCACGTGGATACGGTCATTGATGGCGGTAAATACGATGGGGCCTATGGAATTCTTGCCAGTTTCATAGCTGTAATGAGGCTATTTCATGCATATGGATACCCAAAGAAAACGATTGAAGTGGTTTCTCTATGTGAAGAAGAAGGAAGTCGTTTTCCCCTTACCTTTTGGGGGTCAAGAAATATCTGTGGTACTTACACCCTTGACCGGGTTAAAGCGGTAAATGACACAGCAGGAATTCCGTTCTTAGAAGCGATGAAAGAAGCCGGATTTGATCCTGAGAAGTATTCGTCTCCCGTTCGCGATGATGTGGAACGGTTTGTTGAGATTCATATAGAACAAGGAATGGTTCTTGAGAAAAATCAGAACCAGGTGGGGATCGTGACTCATATTGTTGGACAACGCCGTTATACCATTCACATCAAGGGAGAAAGTAACCACGCAGGGACGACCCCGATGTCCTATCGGAAAGATGCGGTTACTACTGCTTCCCATTTTATTTCTTTTTTAACGGAAAAAGCAAAACAGGTCGACCCTGTACTAGTGGCAACGGTTGGAAGATTTCAAGTAAAACCGAATGTACCGAATGTAGTTGCTGGTGAGGTAGAGTTTAGCCTGGATATTCGCCATCACCAGGAAGAGGTTATTGATCTGTATTGTAACGAGATTTTCACGGAGTTTAAACGATTCAGCGAAAGTTTACAAATGGAAGTGGCGATCACCCAATGGATGGATGTAAAGCCAGTAAAGATGGACGGGGAGATGTGTGAGTGGGCTCGCGAAATTGCAGAGCGGAAAAACTACCGTTATCAAGACATGATCTCAGGAGCAGGGCATGATTCCCAAGTTTTTGGTACGAAATGTGCCACCTCCTTATTATTTGTCCCGAGTCAAAAGGGTATCAGTCATTCACCAAAAGAATTTACGAGTTTGGAAGATTTAGAAACAGGAATTGATCTATTAACTGATGTTTTATATAAACTAGCATATTAAGGAGTGGTTAGAGATGGCTTTTTCTGAGTTGCATACCCCAATGAGAACGATAATGACCCCTGGGCCGGTGGAAGTTGACCCTAGAGTATTGCGTGCGATGAGCACACCTATCTTGGGGCAATTCGATCCTGCTTTTACAAATATTATGAACCAAGTCATGGAAATGCTTCGCGAAGTTTTCCAAACGAAGAATCGCTGGGCATTCCCCATCGATGGCACGTCCCGTTCCGGAAATGAAGCCATCCTTTGTAGTATCATCGAACCAGGTGACCGGGTGCTTGTACCGATTTTTGGGAGATTCGGCCATTTATTAGTGGAGATTTGTGAAAGATATGGTGCCGAAGTGTATACAATGGAGTGTCCGTGGGGTGAAGTATTTGATCCGCAAGCGGTAATTGATGAAATGGAGCGGGTTGCGCCGAAAATTCTGGCGATAGTTCATGGCGAGACATCTACCGGTCGAATGCAGCCGCTGAAAGAGATTGGGCAAGCATGCCGTGAGTTGGACGTATTACTCGTGGTGGATGCGGTCGCTTCCATCGGTGGTGTTGATGTCAAAACCGATGAATGGTGTATTGACGGTTTAATAGGCGGTACGCAAAAATGCTTGTCCGTTCCATCTGGGATGGCACCAATTACCTTTAATAATCGAATTGAAAGCATCCTTTCGGCCCGTAAAAAGGTCGAACGCGGGATCGCGACAGAGGAAGACCTTCTCTATTCCCGCAGCAGTCATCCGATTGCCAGCAATTATTTTGATTTGAGCATGCTCCAAGATTATTGGGGCCCAAGAAGACTCAATCATCATACCGAGGCTACTTCAATGATTTACGCTCTGTACGAAGGGCTTCGCTTGGTGTTAGAGGAAGGACTAGAGCAGCGTTTCGAGCGCCATAAATATCATGAAACCGCGTTAGTGGCAGGGCTGGAGGCAATGGGTTTGCAGCTATTTGGCGATGTTGATCATAAACTGCCATGTGTCACCTGCGTAGAAATTCCAAGCGGGGTGGACGGAGAATCCGTCCGAAAAATGCTGCTCGATGCCTTTAGTATCGAAATAGCTTCCTCCTTTGGACCACTCCACGGAAAGATCTGGAGAATTGGAACGATGGGATATAGCTGCCGACAGGAAAATGTGTTATCTGTTCTAGGTGGATTAGAAGCAGTGTTGATTCGTCACGGAGTAAACGTAAATCGTGGACAAGCATTACAGGCTGCGCTTGATGTCTATGCTGTGGAGAATCATATTTTAGTGTTGAAGTAGAGAGAATACTAGGGTGCCGATCCTTATTGTTATGGGGAACGGTACCTTTTTTTCTTTTTAGTGGATCTTTCATTGCCCGAATGAGCAAAATTTTGGGGATTGTGGTAAATGGAGAGGTCCTGCATTGTCCGAGAGAGCACTATTTTTTGCATTGGGGTAAATGCAGATTTACCCCGACACCAAGAACGATGGTACACTCTCGTATATTCCGAATGCGAATGTTTAATATTTTTTCAAAAATTCACTAGATTTAGTACTTACTATCCAGAAACCAGAATATCCTTTTCCGTAGGTATGGCTTGATTATCTAAAAGGAGAGATATAATGGGAAATTATGATGTTATTATTATTGGTAGCGGCCATAACGCTTTAATTACCGCTGCCTATTTAACGCGTGCAGGTCGCAGCGTTCTAGTGTTAGAAAAAAATGATCGCCCAGGCGGATTTTTGCGGACGGAAGAACTAACACTGCCAGGATTTAAACATGATGTATTTGCGGCTGCACATCCGCTTTTTACGACGGGACCCGCTTATGCTGAGTTAAGAGGGGATCTGGAAGCACGTGGACTTCGTTATTTAAATACGAACCTGCCGACAGGTGTGTCAATGGAAGACGGACGTACCGCTGTCCTGCCTAACTCGTTTGAGGGACTAATGGCCGAGGCGGAACGACTGGCACCTGGTGACGGTGCTGCATTAGCTGGTATGTTTGAACAGTTAAATCCATATGTCAACGATGTATTTGGATTATTCAATATGGATCTCTCTAGCCCTGAAGCTGCACCAATCCTGCAGCGCTTGCTACACGAAGGTGGCGGGGCGGGCTATTCGTCTTTCGCAGCTTCCTTAGTTTCAACAGCCCGCAACACAGTTAGTTCTCTTAAATCCCCTGTGACCCGGGCGATGCTGGCCTCTTGGGTCACACACCTTGGCCGTACACCAGATGAAGTCGGAAGCGGAATTTGGGTGCCGCTAACCGTGATGGCGCTGATGGGCGGCGGGATGCCTACACCAGAAGGCGGCAGCGAAAAACTGATTCAAGCATTATCACAGCTGATAAAGGATCAAGGCGGCGAGATTCTTACCCACACTCATGTCGGGCGGATCTTAGTCGAGAACGGCCGGGCGACTGGAGTACGGACTGCCAAGGGGAAAAAATACCGTGCCAAGCAGGCAATTGTGGCTTCCACCACACCTGACCAACTCTATCTTTCGCTACTGGCTGATACGGAGATTTTACCACCACTTCGGGCACAAGCGAAACAGTATCGATATGGAAGAGGCTGTGTCCAAATTCATTTAGCATTGAATGAACCGCCAGGATGGCCGGATAAACGCTTTAACCGTGTCGGGCAGCCGCATCTCACCGATGGACTAGACGGATTTACACTAGCAATTGCTCAAGGAGCGGCCGATTTGCTGCCATCAAACCCAACTTTTACGGTTGACTGCTCAACGAACCTCGATCCAACACGTGCACCGGAAGGGAAAGCGATTATGCGCGTTCAAGTGCTGGAAGTGCCCATCCGTCCGCGAGGGGATGCTGCAGGCCTCATCGATGTGGGCGATGGTACTTGGACGGACAATTTAACAGAGCGGTTTACAGAACGTGTGCTAAATGTGGTGAGCAAGCATATTCCAAACATTCCTAGTGCGGTAATCGGAAAATATGTCGTAACTCCTGACACCATTGCCAGGTATAACCCGAATTCAGGACCGGGGGATCCATACGGCGGAGCACACGATTTGGCGCAAAGTTATCTGTTTAGACCACTACCAGGCCAGCCGGGTCATCAGACAGCTATTCCAAATGTGTATATGCTCGGTGCCGCAACATGGCCAGGACACGGTGTGAATGGCGGATCGGGCTATATAGTTGCCCAGAAGCTACTCTCTCAATAGATATTCATGAAAAAATCGTTTATAAAGCCCTATGTTTTTGATATACAAATCGCCTTACAAAAAATGATTAGACTAGATGTTAAGTCTAAGTATAATTGGATATTTATGTTAAGATGAAATTATAGTTTGTGAAAAAATGTATTTAGGCTAACCGGGCAGTTGAAGAAGGGAACACTTTTAAAAAAACAATACGCATTAAAAATGGTGCTTCACAACAGTGAAAGCACCTATATTACGCACTAATCCCAGATACGGATTCTTGGAACACCTGCGGTTCTTAAATAATCTAATAACTGACCAATATGAACAGATTCGTGATACCCAATGCGTAGGAGCATATCCCCCAGGTCTCTTATGTATCCTGCATCAGAACGGTCAATCTTAATATTTGTTAAGTCTTCTTCAGAAAATGATCTAATTGTATTTATGAATTGATTACGATAGGGTTCGGCATATTCCAATTCAGATTTTACAGAAGTATAAGGTCTGTTTTCAAAAGGGGAATTAAAAACGGATAAACTTCCTTGATTTTTAAGTGCCAGGTGATAATAATGTTCGCTTTCCAGTACGTGCCTGACCATTTCTAGGCAATTCATTGCTTCATTATCTGGCTTCCAACTTAGTTTTTCTTCAGGAATAGATCTCCAGACTTTTATACTTCTTCTTCTAACTTCATTTAAGTTTAAAATAATTAATTCAATTGAATTCATAAAAGCTCCTCCTATGATAAGCATATTATAATTATACACGAATGAACGTTCGTGCCAATCTGTAGGAGGAATTTTTTTCAATATTTAGTTGTAATTTATACCAACGGTGCAAGACCCCAGCAAGCCACCAATTTTTTAGGGTCAGAAAATCGATCTATTTCCCCAATTTCTGAAATG
>NZ_JBALSN010000410.1:5480-14415 GCF_036966985.1 Neobacillus drentensis
CGTTGCCGCGATCTTTTCTCCGATACCAGGGATAGACTTGATAATATTATGTTCTTCAACTTCTCTAGCGAGGGCATCTATCTCGGACTCTAACTTGGATAGGTGCTCTTTGTATTGAAGAATGATATTGATATACATACCTAGACTTAAAATATGGCTCTGATAAACGGTCTATTCAAACAGATTTCGATTTGCTGCAGCCTTTTTTCTTATTTAACTAAAGTGCAGTTTAACGCAGCCTCAGGATTAAACTTATATTCGTTTTGGAATTTAGCCTAATTTCAGTATAAAGAACGCTAACCGAAATGATTAACGTTCTAAACATGATGGATGGGAATACGCAGGTGTCGGATTCTGGTGATCACATTATTAAATTCGAAATAAACTGATCTCTGATTATGCGAAAGCCCATACGCTTCTAAAGTAAGAAACAACGATACGATTACGAAGGTCAGGAACAGTGCTTTAATATAGAGTTGGAGTCGGAGGAGAACAATGGGCGGAAACAATATCTCTTAAAGCAACAGAATAATAATTCCATCTTCCTCCGAAAAACCTATAACCATAAACTCTTGATTCCGCAACAGTCGTCAAAAAAAACCAGAAATTGTCTCCGTTTCTAAGCCGCATATACGTGAAACGATACAAACAATGTTGAATACCCAAAGGATTCTGGGCATAGGGTGACATTTGTCGTATATATACCATAATTCGAGGTTTACTCCTTGCTGCAATTAGACTTATAACCAGTTTATGCTCAGGTCAAAGCCTTGGATTGGATGTATGCCTAGTAGCCCACCTAAATTCAAATATGAATGAAAAAGCTTATATGAAATTGTTTAAGGATTGGGCAACTATTTTTATTGAGTCCTTTAGTTTCTAAAATTCAAGACAAATACCCAAGAACTTTAACCAAAAATGCATATGCTCTAATGTAAAATGAAATGAGGAGGATGACTGTTTGTATGATTAATGCCTATAATGAGAGGGTTGGTTTAGGTGGACCAGGATCAGGTTTTGGTGTTGCACCAGGACTTGGTTTTGGAGCTCCAGGCTATCCGCACCCACATCCACACTACCCGTATTACCATCATCATTACCCATATTACCATCACCATTACCCGTACTACCATCACCACTATCCGCACCACCACCATCACTACCCTTATTAAAATTTGCTAAAAAACTCGTCTTCCAAAATAAAAATGAACTGAAGTCTCTGTGAAACAGGCGTGTTTTTACAATTGTAGAAACGCCTGTTTCTTTGAGGAAGGTGGAGGTCTGTTGCTTTATTGCTGGAAGTTACTGTGTATGATTCCTCTTTATCTCTCTCATAACCTAAGCTGAGTTCGGCTCCTGAAAAAATACCAAATAATGCCAGTAACGCAATTAATATGGCATCTTCTATTTTTGATTTAATTTAAAAAGATGATTGTGAAGAAGTGTACTTAAAGTAAGGGTGCGTAAGTGGAAGAGGAATTTAAAACATAATCATAGTTAGATTTTGTTTTTGAAAAAATTAAGATCGGAATGGAAGGACTCTCGTATGCTCTCAGAAATACCAATAATATTCAGGATTGTTTGGCGGCACACATATTTCTTCACAACTTTATGAGGATATATGGATATACAAAAGGTGCGCTCTAACTGAGTGCACCTTTTGTTTTTATGAATTGTATATTTCTCTGTTTAAATTCACAATATCCTTATGTGAAAATTCAACTTCCTTTTTTTCTGCAAGGAGCACTGCGAACCTTTCCATCACCTTGTCCCGTAGTAATGGTGCTTTTTCTTTATTTGCCTTTTTCAACGCTTTCGTGAGCTCATCTTTTGTTAGCTCTGTGCAGTAAGCAGGAGTTCCTGGCTGTTGTCTCCAAGAATCACTTAAAGAACCACTATCTACTGCATCGAAGCCTAGCTCGTTTACTACGTCCATGACTACTTGTTTTTGTAATGGGTCATTACCTGCAACTGCCATCGCAATTCGTCTACCAGAATCTTCGGATATTCCTTCATTTTCTAAAGTATAGGCTAATAAGTTGTTGAAAGCTTTAATGATAGGTCTGCCTAATTGATTAGAAACCCAAACACTTTCAACTATCCCGTTCTCGATTTCTTCAATTTTGCCGTCTCTAAATGGATAATAATTTGAAGTATCTACAATGATTACTTCCTCCCCGACTTGATCGATAATGTCCCGAATGCTTGGCATTGCTTTTATTGGGAGAGAAATTATAAGAACTTCAATATTTTTAATTACATCCTCTACACGCACGGGTGTTCCTGCAAACTCTTTTCCTTCCAAACGTTCAATTCCTCGTGCATCTGCAATTTTGACATCATATCCAATCATAACTAATTTTTTAGAAATAATTGACCCAATTGGTCCTGCACCTATAATTCCAAATCTCATTATTGTTCCTCCTAAAGAATTTGTATATAAGAGAATTTTTCTGCTTAGAGTTGTACAATCATATGTGTAACAAACGGTAAACATATATTAGATGATAAAAACGTATTGAGTATTTCTGTTACAATACTAGAATAAAATGATTTCTCATCTTTTTAAAGTAGGCAATAAAAATTGACGTAGTACATTTTTTTGTACTTAACAGTAGAAAGCAGGTGAAAAGATGTCTAGGATATGTAAGGATGGATTTGACAAAGAGTGTATAAATGAACAAAGAGAAGTATATGGCATTGCCTATACCCAAAACATACTCTCCGGACGTTGGAAATATCTCATTCTTTGGTTTTTAAAGTCTAAAAAGCGTCGTTATAGTGAAATTAAAGCCTTTTTATGGGATATTTCACAAGGTTCTCTTACAAAGCAACTCCGAGAATTAGAAAGAGATGGCTTAATAAATCGCAAAGTTTATCCAGAGGTTCCTCCTCGTGTAGATTATTCATTAACCTCAAAAGGGAAAGAATTCATTCCTATAATTGATTTGATGGAAGAGTTCGGGAAGAAGTTTGGGGAGCAGGTAGACTAACTAAAGTGCTTTCATTCATCGTTTACCGTTTACCCCAAAATTCAAAAACTAAATGGAGGATAGATTTTATAGTTGTGGGAGGAGGAATCGTTCTAGCGGCTGTTTTTTCTTTTACAATAAACCCAAAAGGCAAGCAATCGTTCTGCACTACCTTTTTTTCATTATCAATTATTTATATTGTCTGGTCATTCCTAGATGAATAAAACTCCTGTTATTTTAAACGGGTGAAAGAGAGAAACAAAGCAACGCATCGAATTGCAATGTATTTTACTTTACATTTTTAACTATAAATCCAAGTTCTGTGATAGAAAACGGAACACGTTAAGCTATTTACTTCTATTTTTTAAAGACGTGTCGTCCAATAACCATTGTTGTTTTTCTTGAATCGAGCCACCGACTTGTTGCATTCGCCGGGTTATAGAAAAATAAAGCCCCTGGTACCAGTTGGCGTTGTTCTGATAATGCTGCTTTTACAGCTTTAATAGATTCCTTGTCAGCTGGCTTGTTGATTTCACCGTTTTGAACAGGTTGGAATTGACCAGGGGCATAAATGACCTCTTTTAAAGTGTCAGGGAATTTCTTATTTTCAATTCTATTAAGCACCACACAAGCCACCGCAATCTTTCCTTTGTAAGGTTCCGTCTGTGCCTCCGCCCGAACTAACCTAGCGAGCAGGTCTATTTCATTGTTTGAGAGACGTAATTTGACGAGGTCTTTTTTGGGGGATTCACTAGTATTATGATGTTTTGTAGTAGCAGCTTTTACACGAATAGAAAGCAGATCAAGTTCATCATTATGTAGAGTGACCGCTGTCATCTCTTTTTGATTTAATTTATTTACTTTTAAACTATTAGACAGCGTGTCCCCTTGTTTAATCGGAAAAGCAAAAGCAGGGGAAGCAAATAATAGTGACGCGAGTAATAGAAATACCATGGTAAGATTTTTCATTTTTCAAGTCCTCCTAGTTAGCTATCGATAAATCTATTACTATGAGTGGAAATAATAGATTAGTATTACAATTAAGAGAGTTTAGTTTTACAGTTTAGTTACATAGAAATGAAATCTTCTGTCTAAGAACAAAAACGACGTCGAAATTTTTCGATGTCGTTTTTTATTTGTGTTTTTGAAATTATTTTTAACAATCCGGACTTTCTTTGAATATAAATAAATGATTGCCATTTTATATAACATCGAGGGGACTTTTAGCGTATGGTCAGAGGAGGGGGAAAGTTGAAAATTGAGCACGAGTATACGTTCGGATTGCCAAGGAACATTGTATGGAAGTATATAAAGGATGAAAAAGTTCTAAGGAACTCAATCCCTGGGTGTATGTCTTTTATAGAAACATCCAAGGGTGTATACCAAGTGGAATTGGAGATCAAGATGGGTCCAATTCAAGATCTCTTTACTCTTGAGATTCGGCTCGAGGAGAACAAGTCCGCGTCCTTGTACCGGCTGCATGTGAGAGGTACAGGTAATATCGGTGAAATCTCAGGGAAAGCCGACCTGTATATAAAAGACTTCGAGCGGGCGGCTAAATTGCACTGTCAAGCTGAGGCAGAGGTAACCGGGGCAATTGCCTTAGCAGGTCAGCGCTTTTTAGAGAGCGGGGCTAACAAGAATATGGAAACATTTTTTCAAAAAGTTGAAAAAGAAATAAAAAGAACTCTTTATTATTTGAAACGAAGGAGCAGGTGACTTGGAAAGGTAGTTGGAGAACTAGATAGTGATTATGGTTAGACGCAACTTACGGCAATATTGAAGAATTAAATGATTTTTTGTAGGCTGTATATTATTTTGAAATTGACTAACTAGAAACATGAGAAACTTAGAGTAAGTGTAATAAAAAATTAACCAATAATTTAGAGCAAATTAATACTTCTTTTACATTGGACCATTATTCTGAAGTAGTACAAAGATCAAATCATTTTTTGAAATCTACTATGATCCATAAGGAGTGGTTAATATGTTCTCGAAGATTATTAATTGGTTCAAAAATAGTTGGTTTAACAATAGAGAAAATGATACAGATTATTATGGAGAAGATAAAGAGTTTGAAGGATTGGAAGGATTTTGAATAAATTAATATCAATAATATGCTTTGTATTTACGAGTCCTTCCAGGGCTCTTTTTATGCGTTTCTTTCTCAAATCCTCTAGATACAGATTCGAAGTGGAGATTGTGTGTTAAATATTTCATTCGAATTGGTGTAAATTAAGGAAAAGGAGTGATTGCCGCCGTGCATATTAATGAAGTACATAACTGGGTGTCCAAGCTAGGGCTTACGCCACATCCAGAGGGAGGATATTACAAAAGGACGTTCGAGTCAGATGAACAAATCACAGATAAAGAATTATCCGTTACGTTTGAGGGGCATCGCAAGTTATATACGAGTATCTACTTTCTGTTAACTTCAGATGATGTTTCCCATTTTCACCGGCTTAAGTCAGACGAACTATGGTACTTTCACGCGGGCAGTCCGTTGACGATTCATGTGATTGATGAAAATGGCGAATATCAGGAATTGAAATTAGGATTGAATTTGGAAAAAGGAGAAGTACCTCAAATCCTAGTGAAGAAGAATTCTATCTTTGGATCGTCTGTGATGGAAGAGGATACATTCTCCCTGGTTGGGTGTATGGTTTCTCCAGGGTTCGAATTTCGAGACTTTGAATTGTTTACACAAGACGAACTCATCCAAAAATATCCACATCACGAGGAAATTATTTTGAAATTAGCTTACCAGCAGCTTCCGGAGTAAGTTTGAAATTGGAGAATGGAATGGCTAAGACGAGTGGAGTGAATAGGGAAGAATAGTAGCATGGGTGTGGTATATATACCTTTGCTTGAGAGGGAAGATAAGAGTATAGAAGTACATCGACATTACATTAAAATACAAATGGGAATCAAGATAACAATTCTAATCATGAACTCGAGCATGCAACCCACTCCTTTCAAAATCATCCATGTTACCATCATTATAGAAGAGTTTTATTAATAATAAGTTGATAAAATGTAAATTTATTGTAAAAAGCCCTTAGTTGCCTGATGTCAAAAAAGACTCAGGCTGTTTTTCTATATAACTGAATAAGGCAACATTGTTCAATAATAGTTTCTTTATGACGGAATTAGTTGACTAAATCAACTAATTTTCATATACTATTGTTAATGTTAAATATTCTGAATATTAAGGTGGTAAAAAGATGGAAAAACATCAATATGTAGAAAAAATTCGGAGATTCAATCGGTATTATGCCAATGTCCTTGGTAAAATTGATCAAGAAATTTATAATAAACCTTTTCCGTTAACAGAAGCACGTGTGATAACTGAAATCAATTTTAGAAACGGTTGTACGGCAACGGAAGTTAGAGAAAATCTTGGAATAGACCGAGGGCAGATGAGCCGAATCGTTCAAAAATTTGAGGAAGAAAACATTATTAGTAAAAAGCAAGCATCAGAGGATAAACGCCAATACTTACTATATCTCACTGACTGTGGTAAAGAAATTTTTAATGATTTAGTTGAAAATGCAAATCGTGAAGTTGGAAAAATGATTCAAGAAATAGCTAATAGTGATTTGACCAAGCTGATCAGTTCCATGGAAATGATAGAATCCATCTTCACTAAAGAATATCCTTTTCAATCAGAGGTATCCATTCGAACTTTTCAACCTGGAGATGTTGGTTTCGTAGCACATCTTCATGGAACCTTGTACGAAAATACATATAAGTTTGGACGAATGTTTGAATATTACGTGATGAAGGGCTTGACTGAATTTATGATAAATTCAGATGGCGGAGAACTGTGGATTGCTGAAGTAGATGGTAAAATGGCAGGATCAATCGCGATTACCAAATCAAACGATCACGTTGCACAATTAAGATGGTTTATTTTGGATGAAAATTATCATGGGTTGGGTATTGGTAAGAAACTGATGGAGACTGCCATCCATTTCTGTGAAAAACAAGGATACAAACATGTTTTCCTATGGACTGTAAGTGTTTTAGGCGCTGCTCGTCATTTATACCAAAAATATAATTTTAGATTAACAGAAGAAAAACAAAATTTTGAGTGGACTGGTTCGAAATTAGTAGAAGAACGATGGGACTTAGAGCTATCCGATGAAAAATAGTGGGGAGGTATACCCATTTGATAATTATTTCAGGTTATTGTACAAAGTAGACTTCATGCATGAAAAATATACCTTCAGGAAAAATTAAATGAAAGAAGGAAGGTGAATTATGTCCCCAGATGTTTTAGAGGCTATTAAAAATGTAGTACATTCGTTGATAGATGAAGAACCCAAATCGCCCTTACATGTTGGTGAAGTTATGTCCTGCTGGTTATTTTTAGCTTTATGCGTAGAGACACAGGTACAGACGGAAGCAGGAATAAATAGAACAACCGACCCTGAATTGAGAAAAGCACTTCATGAAGCAGTAGAGATGTTCAAATCGCAAAAAGAGAAACTTACAGAATTTTTACGGTTAGAAGGAGTACCATTACCACCCACGAGTGAATCGAAACCAATCTCAGATCCAAACAGTGTCCCGTTGGGTGTCAAGTTGACTGATAAAGAACTTGCAAACAGTCTTAAGAAAAAAATATCAATGGCGATTACAAATTGTGCTAATGCATCAGCACAAATCATTCGTAATGATGTTGGTATGATGTTGTCTAAATTTTTGCAGGAACATATAACCTTTTTAACAACCTTTAAATCACAAATGCGAAAACGAGGTTGGCTTAAAGTGCCACCGCCGTATAATCCAGCAGGTTCACCGAATACAGGAAGGTGAGAAATGTGCCAGATGTATTAGAAGCTGTTAAAAATGTTTTGCAATCGTTGATGGACGATGAGCCTAAATCACCCTTACATGTTGGTGAGGTTATGTCTTTCTGGTCATTCCTTTCTGAAATGGCGGAGGAACAAGTGCATTCAGAAGCAGGGATTAATAGTACAACGGACCCCGAATTGAAGCAAGCTTTTCATGCTTCTTGTAAAAATGTTCAAATCTCAGATAGAACGACTGACAGAATTTATGCGATTAGAAGGGGTACCTTTACCACCTTTAAGTGAATCTAAACCAATCTCTGACCCAAATATGGTACCGTTGGGTGTCAAGTTGACGGATGACGAACTTGCAAACAGCATTGGTATTAAAATATATCTTGGTATTTCATTTTGTGCTACCGCCATAATTGAGTCCATTCGTACCGATGTTAATTTATTATGGATTGAATTTTTACAGGAATACATGACTTTTGGAGTAACCATAAAAGCACTGATGAAAAAACGAGGTTGGCTTAANNAGCAATTAAAAAATATATTTTATCTGACGATATCTTATGGAAAAAAGCCGATTTTCCCAATTTGGGTTATCGGCTTTTTTCTATAACTTTTTTTATGGCTTTAACAAAATCGATAACATGCGTCCTTGCAATGTTGGGTTTGATCTAGAATTCACCAAGTGGCTAACCTCTTCGCAAAAATTATCGAGAAGTTCTTCGCCGAGTTTTGAATGCGTGATTTCTCTTCCACGAAAACGAACGCTTACCTTTACGTGAAAACCTTTTGTTAAAAAGGCAATCGCGCTTTTTATCTTTGTTTGGAAGTCATTTTCGTCAATTGTGATGGTCATCCGTATTTCCTTTGTTTCTATTGTTCTCTGATTCTGCTTGCTCTGCTTTTCTTTTTTCTGTATTTCAAATTTGTATTTTCCGCCATCCAAAATCTTACAAACTGGCGGATCTGATTCACTGATTTGGATAAGGTCTAATCCCATTTCAATTGCCATCTGAAGCGCTTGAACAGTGGGTAACACTTGTTGTCCGCTTTCTGATACGAGTCGCACTTCTTTTGACTGAATAGCCTCGTTCATAATAATTTTTTTTATAAATAAATCCCTCCAATTTAAACTCATTCATTACAATTTATGTA
>NZ_JBALSN010000410.1:14590-14781 GCF_036966985.1 Neobacillus drentensis
AGAGACAAATTATATTGTCTTTTAACTGTTTAGGTGAAGTGAAGGAAGTTGGGAAAACTTCTAGTCTCTTAGTAGATGTAGATTTAATATTATTAACCGAATGTGTTGAAGAGATACGGGAGAACTATCCGAAAATCAGTTCTTTAGCCATTGGTATACCAGGTTCCGTTGATAATGGACGGATTTTTTAT
>NZ_JBALSN010000411.1:0-2299 GCF_036966985.1 Neobacillus drentensis
CCTACAAAGAAATCTTCGAAAAATTTCAACTCGAAATTAGTTTTATCAAAAAGATAAAAACATTATAATCTCAAAAAATGCAGAGTAGGATTAACTCTGTATTTTTTTGTTCTTTAGAAACTTTTATGCTTGGATTTTACCTTAGGATAAATGTACAATCTAATAGGTGAACGTAATTTTAGATAAAATAGGTGGGAAAAAGAATGATTGCAAAGACCGAAGAAGATTTTAATGGCTTGAAGGAAATCGGCAGGATTGTAGCTTCCATCCGCGATGAATTAGTGCAAAGGGCGGTACCTGGGGTTACCACTCTTGAACTCGATAATATAGCAGCTGAGTTATTTGAAAAGGAAGGAGCTATATCTGCTCCTAAAGGCGAATACGATTTTCCAGGCTATACATGTATAAGCGTAAACGAAGAAGTAGCACATGGGATTCCCAGTGGACGAGTGATCAAAGAAGGTGACCTGGTAAATATCGATGTCTCGGGTTCTAAGAACGGTTATTTTGCTGATACAGGTATCTCAATTGTTGTTGGAGAAGGGGAAGAAATTCTTACCAAAATTTGTGAGGTAGCAAAGGAAGCCTTTGAATCTGGTCTAAAAAAAGCTAAACCAGGCTCTAAAATAAATGGAATGGGTAAAGTCGTCTACCAAACAGCAAAAAATCATGGCTTAACGGTGATAAAAAATCTAACTGGACACGGAATTGGACGAACAATTCATGAGAAACCTGAATATATTTATAATTACAATGAAACTTCTGACAATGGATTGTTAAGGGAAGGGATGGTTATTGCCTTCGAACCATTCATCTCAACCCATGATGAAGAAGTGTTTCAACTTGATGATGGCTGGACGTTTGTGACAGAAAAAAGCTTTGTAGCGCAGTACGAACATACGTTAATTATCACCAAAAACGGACCGGTCATATTAACACGATAATGATAAGTAAGATATAGAACTTTTTCAGTTCTATATTTTACTTTGTAAACTTACATCCACATTTCAAACCATTACGTTGACTGTATGGTTTGAAATGTGGTATATTTGTATTAACATTTATTTGGGAAGGGGTGAGTAATTTGGGGAGTTGTATCGAATTGGTGAAATAGCAAAATTGAAGAATATTTCTAAACGGACCATTGATTATTACACCCAAATAGGCTTACTAAACCCTATTCGGACGGATTCTAATTATCGATTGTACGGAGAAGAATGTATTAAGATTTTAAATATGATTGAACACTATAAGAATCTTAATATGCCCCTAGAGGAAATAAAGTCTTCAATTGAATTGATTAAATCAGACAATACCATTGATAAACAAAAAGTTGAAAAACATTTTGAACAGATTGCTAGTATTATGCAGCATCTAAAAGAAGAAATTCATGTGATGGAACCGATTCTACAAAAATTAAACGAACAACAAAAAGAAAAGTTGGTAAATAGATTATCATCAGAAGGCGTTACATTGGCTCAAACATTATTAGTACTGTTTAGCTAATTTTGTAGATAACTATTTTGCTAGAAAATAATTCAAATCAAAACACGTAAAATAACAGGAGGTGTATTCCTTACTTAAATATTTAAGTAAGGAGACCATTGATAATTAGTAATCTACTAATAATAGCAATTTTAATTGCTTTTACAGCATTTTTTGTAGCGTATGAATTTGCTATTGTTAAAATCCGCGGTACACGTATTGATCAACTTGTTAGCGAAGGGAACAAGAGTGCAATCGCGGCGAAAAAGATTGTTTCAAATCTTGATGAGTATTTATCGGCATGTCAACTAGGTATTACCGTTACAGCTTTAGGTCTTGGTTGGCTAGGAGAACCAACGGTAGAGCACATCCTTCACCCGTTATTGAGTTACTTCAACATGCCTGAATCAATTTCAAGTATAACTTCTTTTATACTTGCTTTTGCATCAGTAACATTTATTCATGTCGTGGTAGGGGAACTAGCTCCAAAGACTTTTGCCATCCAAAAAGCAGAAGAGGTCACATTGTTATTTGCAAGACCGATGATCCTCTTTTATAGAATCATGTACCCGTTTATTAAAGCGTTAAATGGCTCTGCGCGTTTCATTGTAGGTATTTTTGGATTAAAGCCTGCATCAGAACATGAAGCTGCACACTCAGAAGAAGAACTTCAAATAATCATCTCTGAAAGCTACAAGAGCGGGGAGATTAATCAATCGGAATATAAATATGTAAACAATATCTTTGAATTTGATGATCGAAATGCCAATGAAATTATGGTGCCTCGTACGGAAATAGTTGCATTTGATATCTC
>NZ_JBALSN010000412.1:0-9353 GCF_036966985.1 Neobacillus drentensis
ATTTATAATATTTTCCTTTTTTTGACTATAATAAGATTAACTGGTTTTATTATTAACTATGCGGAATATGGAGCAGTAACTATGGAGAATATTTTTTATTATTTAACTTTTGGAATGGTAGCAATTATTTTTACCACTTTTATATTCATGGTTTTTGGATGGCGTTGGTTCATGAAACTAATGGTGAAGCATATGGGAAAAATTATTTTATCTGACAGTTATCAAGAAAATGTGATGGAGTTGATGCCGGGGCTCAGGCATATGGGCATTCAAAATATGCTTGAAAATAGTCTGCGGGCAGAAACAGGCGACGTCCTCCACCGCCCGATGGGATCTTCAAAAAAATGGCCGCATTTAGATCCGATCACTTTTATTCCTGCCCAAACAACACCATTTCCAATTGACGGTGAAGAAGATGTAGATGTGCAGGTAACCATTGGTCCAAATGCAAAAAAACCAATGAAAATAAAAATCCCGTTAATGATCAGCGGAATGGCCTATGGAATCGCACTCAGTGAAGAAGTGAGACTCTCCTTAGCTAATGCTGCTAATAATGTTGGAACCGCCATTAATTCCGGTGAAGGGGCCGTCTTACCTGAGGAAATAAATATAGGCGGAAAATATATTTTACAGTTCTCCAAAACAAACTGGGCAAAGGAAGATGATTTAATTAAGCGGGCCGATATGATTGAAATTAAGCTGGGACAGGGAGCACTATTTGGAACAGGCGGGAAAATTTCTCCTAAAAATTTAACGGGCCGGGCCCGTGAACTGATGGGTTTAGAGGAAAATGAAGATGCCGTGATTTATGATAATTTTGTTGAAGACCAAACGCTTGATGATTTGAAAGAACTTGCTGATGAGCTTCGGAGAATTACTGGTGGTGTTCCTATTGGGGCAAAAATAGGGGCTGGCGGAAAAATTGAAGAAGATATTGATCATTTAATCTACATAGGCGTTGATTATATTGCGGTTGATGGAGGACAAGCAGCAACACTCGGTGCCGCCCCTATTTTATCTGATGACGTTGGAATCCCAACTCTGCATGCGATTGTAAGAGCCGCTAATCATTTAGAAAAGAGAGGCATGAAGGGAAAAATTAGTTTAATTGCCTCTGGCGGGCTGCTAGTACCCGGCCATTTTTTAAAAGTGCTCGCCCTCGGAGCAGATGCAGTATATGTAGGATCAGCTATGTTATTTACCGTCTCACATCCTCAATCATTAAATGCCCTTCCATTTGAACCACCCACCCAAGTTGTTTGGAATCAAGGGAAATTCAAGGATCAATTTAAGATTGAAGAAGGAGTAAAATCGGCGGAGAAATTTCTAACATCAAGTATTGAAGAAATAAAAATGGCATTAAGGGCAATGGGAAAACGATCTTTAAAGGAGTTATCGAAAAAGGATTTGGTTTCTTACGATGAATTGACCGCCAAAATGGTTGGAATTCCGTTTTCCTTTGAACCATGGGAAGAAAATAAAGGACATTTACCATCATAAAAAGCTTATCCCCATTTACAGTACGAATATTGGAGAAATAACTATGCCGAACATATTACTTTATCTGACTTTTACAATGGTGACCCTATTATTTGTTGTTTTGGTATTCATGCTCGTCTGCTGGCGCTGGATGATGAAACTCATAGTGAAAAAGGCTGGAAAAATTACTTTATCCGACAGTTATCAAGAAAATATTATTGAGCTAATCCCAGGTCTTCGGCATATGGGCATTCAGAATATGATAGAAAATAGCCTGCGGGCAGAAACAGGGACAGTCTTGGATCGTCCTCTTGGCGGCTCTTCTAAAAAATGGCCGAATTTGGACCCCATTACCTTTATCCCTGCACAGACATCACCATTCCCGGTCAATGGTGAGGAAGATGTAGATATATCTGTTACTATTGGGCCAAAAGCAAAAAAACCAATGGATATAAAAATTCCTCTTATGATTAGCGGCATGGGTTACGGAGTTTCGCTTAGTGAACAAGCAAGGCTATCTTTAGCAAAAGCAGCTAACAAGACCGGAACGGCGATTAATTCAGGGCAAGGTGGAATCTTACCCGAAGAATTAGACGCTGCCGGAAAGTATATTTTACAATTTTCTAAAACAGACTGGGCAAAGGAAGAACATTTATTAAACCGTGCGGACATGATAGAAATTAAATTAGGTAATGGTGCATTAGCTGGAATGGGACAAAAAATCCCCTCGCAAAATTTAACAGGTCGTGCCCTTAAGGTAATGGGACTTAAGGAAAATGAAGAAGCGGTCATTTATGAAAACTTTTATGAAAATCAAACGTTAGTAGACTTAAAACTACTTGTGGAGGAGCTTCGCGTAAGATCAGGCGGTGTTCCTATAGGAGCCAAAATTGGTGCAGGTGGAAAAATCGAAGAAGATATTGATCATTTAATCTTTATGGGAGTTGATTTTATAGCCATTGACGGCGGTCAAGCAGCCATGCACGGTGCACCGCCAATATTATTTGATGACTTTGGAATCCCGACATTACATGCAGTAGTTAGAGCTGTGAATCACTTAGAAAAAGCAAAGATGAAGGGAAAGATTAGTTTAATCGTTTCAGGAGGACTTTTAGTACCCGGTCATTTTTTAAAAGTGCTTGCACTCGGAGCTGACGCTGTATATTTAGGCTCCGCCATGTTGTTTGCTCTCGCTCATGATCAAGTATTAAATGCCCTCCCATTTGAGCCTCCTACACAAGCTATATGGTATGATGGCAAGTTCAAGGATCAATTTAAAACTGAAGAAGGGGAAAAAACAGCAGAAAAATTCTTAACAGCTAGTGTAGAAGAAATGAAAATGGCATTAAGAGCAATAGGAAAACGATCCTTAAAAGAGTTGTCAAAAAAGGATTTAGTTTCCTATGATGAATTAACGGCTAAAATGACTGGAATTCCGTTCTCCTTTAGAGCATTGGAAGACAAACAACTGGAGAAATAGGCTCTAATTTTATAAAAAGAGAGCCATTCATAAAAAAATATAAAAACTGGTATTAAATAAATTAATACCAGTTTTTTGGAAAGTTTTAACAAATATATCAGATTAGTATTCTAACTTCCACATGTATCTTCTTTTTGTCAGTGGATGATTTCTAACTATAGCTAATTGTTCTGCATACACACGTAATACCCCTGAGATTAACATTGGGTTAAAGTAATCAACCACTTCTTTTGAAATGGCTGAACCTAAGCCAAAGTCTTTTGCATCGACGACAGTTGTTTTAGCATCAAATCTATTTAGGAACTCAAGTGCGCGTGAATCCATGTCCCTTGTTCTGCCATCATTCATCAATAATAAAAATGGTACATCTTTGTCTACTATTTCGAATGGACCGTGGAAGAATTCTCCATCGTGGAAAGTTCCTGAGTTGATCCATTGCATTTCCATTAGTAAGCAGATAGAGAAAGAGTACGCTACTTCATGAGTTGCACCGCTGCTCATTACGTAAATAGTTTGATCATCTTTGTAAGCATCTGCAAATGCCTTTGCTTGTGGAAGCACAGATGATACAGCATTTTCGATTAAATCATAGATTTTAGAAAATCCATCTTGCATTTTGCCGTAGTACTCGTAGCCTTCAAATTGATTCAGGATTTCAACTGCTAGACCTAATACCTTGGTCATCTTCTCCATTTTCGCTGCATAATTAGCTGCCCAGCCATGGTAAACTACATAATCCGCATCTTTTGTAATGGCAGAACCTTCTTCATATGTAACAGCAATTACATGTGCGCCTAATTCTTTTGCCTTTGTCGTAGCAGCAACAGTTTCTGGAGTAGATCCACCTAGAGAACATGTAATAACAATGCTGGTATCATCCACGGATACTGGAGTAGCAAAATTGAATTCATTTGCTGTGAATAAGCTGACACGAAGCTGTTTGGAATTTGCCTCCAGAAAGTATTTTGCAGGATATAATTCTGCTTTTGAAGCGCCGCAGCCTACAAAATGAACACTCTTTATTTCCGGTTGTTTTTCCTTAATTTGTGAAATGATATAATTTAGTTCCATTTTTTCTCCTCCATTAGTTATATTATATACTATAATGTTATATAACATTATAGTAATGCTCAAGTGTAAAAATGTCAACTATAATTCTGAAAATTGCTAGTCAAAAATTTTAGCAGTCATAAAGATTAGTATATTTTGAGAATATTAAGAAATGACAAGTCAATATTACATTAAAATTATTTTTGTTATATAATATTATATAACGACTTATCAGTTTGAAAGGAATATATACAATGAAATTAAACAATTCTATTTCAACACCTTTATATGGCCAATTAAAACAACTCATTAAGGATGCGATTTTGCAAGGAATTTATCAACAAGGCGAGAGGCTCCCTAATGAAGTAAAATTATGCGAGATCTATGGTGTAAGCAGAATAACAGTTAGAAGAGCCATTCAGGAATTGACAGAGGAAGGCCTTCTAGTGCGCAAACAAGGAAAAGGTACCTTTGTCATGCGGACTAAACTCGCAAGGGAATTAGTTTCCGTTGATGGTTTTACTGACTTTAACAAACAGTTAAGAAAAAGTCCTTCAAAGCGGATTCTTGTTTGCGAGGAAATTAAAGCATCTCCTGAAATAGCGGAATCTCTTCGAATTGCAATTAACGCACCTGTATTAAGGCTCGTCCGGCTAATGTTTATGGATGATTACCCTTTTACCCTTGATGAAACTCATTACTCCTTAGAGCGCTTCCCAGATTTAGCCGATCACTTCCTTGAAAATGTTTCAACCTATGATGTTTTAAAAAATATATATAACGTTAACATGAGTTCCGCTTCTACCCATAAAATTATTACGGTTGTCCCTGCTACAGGTCATGAGGCTGAATATTTAGATTGTGAAATTGGTGATACATTATTTAATAACGATAAAATCGTTTACGATGAAAACAAAGTCCCGATTCATACTTCTAATTTTAAAACACGGACTGAACTGATTGCTTTAACCATCACAACTTAGATGGATTTGTAAACTTCTCTGTCAATGGCGGAGAAGTTTACTTATTCCATTCAACAAAACAGGTATCGTTTATAACGATACCTGTTTTGTTGAAGACTTATAGATTAATATTCCAGTTTCCACATATATCTTCTTTTTGATAGCGGATGGTTACGGGCAATTGCCAATTGTTCTGCATAAACACGGATCACACCAGTAATTAGCATTGGGTTAAAGTAATCGACAACTTCTTTTGCAATCACAGAGCCTAAGCCGAAGTCTTTCGCATCAACAACAGTTGTTTTTGCATCAAAGCGATTCAGGAACTCAAGTGCTCTTGAATCCATAGCTCTTGTGCGGCCGTCATTCATCAATAAAAGGAATGGTACGCCTTTGTCAACGATTTCGAATGGTCCGTGGAAGAATTCACCGTCATGGAAACTTCCAGAGTTGATCCATTGCATTTCCATTAGCAAACAGATAGTTGAAAGCGTAAGCTACTTCGTGAGTTGCCCCGCTGCTCATTACATAAATGACTGGCTCATCTTTGTAAGAATCAGCAAATGCTTTTGCTTGTGGAAGAACAGTAGCTACTGATGATTCAATTAGATCATAAATTTTTGAGAAACCATCCAGCATTTTGTTGTAGTGCTCATAACTCTCAAATTGGTTTAAAATTTCAACAGCAAGCCCTAGAACTTTTGTCATTTTTTCCAATTTTGCTGCGTAGTTTGCTTCCCAGCCATGGTAAACAACATAGTCAGCATCTTTAGTGATGGCAGAATCTTCAATGTGTGTAACTGAGATAACGTGTGCGCCTAATTCTTTAGCTTTTAAAGTAGCTGTTACCGTTTCTGGAGTTGTTCCTCCTAAAGAACATGTGATTACGATACTAGTTTCATCAACAGAAACTGGAGTTACATAGTTAAATTCGTTTGCTGTATGTAGACTTGTACGAAGTTGTTTAACATTTCCTTCTAAGAAATAATTCGCAGGATATAATTCTGCCTTTGATGCACCACATCCTACAAAAAATACACTCTTGATATCTGGCTGTTTTTCCTTGATTTGTCTAATGATGTAATTTAATTCCACTTGTTTCTCTTCCAATAATATTTATCATTATAAAACTTTTACATAAATGGTTGATCACTCATATACCTTTCCGTACCCAAAGGAGCCGTCAACCAGGCATTGCTGGGATGAGAAATTAGCTGCTTTCTCTAGGCTTTCTGTAATGATTTGTTCTTGATCTAATATTCCTTCTTTGGTTTGGCTTAAGTAGTTCACCATAAAGCAAGTGATGAAAGAATCCCCTGCTCCCATTGTGTCGATTGCTTTAACAAGCTTTGGCTCCTGCACATAGAATTTAGCGCCATCGAATAATAGAGCTCCTTTTTCCCCCATGGTGCATAGCACCAATTTGCAGCCCATCTTTGTCACCTTTAACATCAAATTAAGCATCTCATCTGCCTTTAGATGACTACAGGAAAAATAGGCGTAATCCACAAATGGAACAATTTCATTTACTTGATTTTCAGTAAAATCGGATGAAAAATCGAAGCCGATTGGAACATCCAACTCTTTAAACTTCGCCAATTCCGGTTCTGTAAACCCATAAAGGCCTGTGTGGACTAAATCAAATTCTTTGACATAGCTTAAATCTCCAGCTGTTAAATTTAATCCCTGCTCCCTTAATACACCGCAGCGGTTGCTTCCTATAAATACCCGGTCTCCGTCTTTTAAGGTCACTCTGGCACAGCCGTTCTCCCCTTCATAAACCTTACAATGACTAGTATCTAGTCCAATTTCCTGGATGCTTTCCTGGACGTGTCCTGCTTCACGATCTGTTCCAAATGCACCCAGAAATGCCGCTTCCACGCCAAGCCTTTTGGCATAGACGGCGAAATTAAGGGCATTTCCACCTGGATACATGGTACGAATGTGTTCATATTTATCTACGACATTGTCACCTATTCCAATTACTTTCATCATTAAAACCTCTCTTATAACACCTTTGATAAGAAATCAATCGTCCTTGGATGCTTTGGATTTTCGAAAAAATCCTTCGGGTTATTTTCTTCCATTATCCTGCCTTGATCAATGAACAGAATTCGGTCGCCCACTTCTTTGGCAAATCCCATTTCATGTGTAACAACGACCATGGTCATTCCTTCTTTGGCAAGGTCTTTCATAACCGCCAAAACCTCTCCAACCATTTCGGGATCCAAAGCAGATGTGGGTTCATCGAATAACATAACATCAGGCTTCATCGCTAGTGCCCTTGCGATGGCGATCCGCTGCTGCTGGCCGCCGGACAAAGAAGAAGGATAAGCGTTTATCTTTTCCAATAAACCGACTTTTTTTAATAGCTCTTCTGCTAATTCTTTTGCTTCTGCTTGCTTCATTCCCTTTACTTTAATGGGAGCGTGGCAGATATTTTGACAAACCGTTTTGTGGGGAAATAAATTAAATTGCTGGAAAACCATCCCCATCTTTTCTCTTACTTTGTCAATATTGACACTCTTAGCTGTAATATCTTGCCCATTCACCACAATGCTTCCGCCTGTTGGAACCTCCAATAGGTTGAGACATCTTAGGAACGTACTTTTACCTGATCCTGAAGGACCAATGACAACCACTACTTCACCCTTTTTGATCGTGACATCGATCCCTCTTAAAACTTCATTCTTTCCAAAACTCTTATGTAAATCCTTAACGGTGATCACTAGTCTTCAACCTCCTTTCAACAATCCCCAGTAATCTCGACAATGTAAATGTCAGTACTAGGTAGCCAAGTGAGGCTACGATGATTGGTTCTAATCCTAATGCTGTATTTCCTCTAACGATGGTTGTTTTATACATCAACTCAGCCACACCGATCACAGAGACGATTGAAGAATCCTTGATACTTCCTATAAACTGATTACCTAGGGCTGGTAAAATGTTTTTAAATGCTTGAGGCATAATAATATCGAACATCGCGAGTCTTTGATTCATCCCCAAGCTTCTTGCCGCTTCCATTTGTCCCTTACTAACGGCTTCAATACCGGAGCGAATTGTTTCAGAAATATATGCTGCCGCATTAAGTGATAAGGCGATTGCACCTACCGCCAAATCCGGAATATCACTTCCATTAAAAAGAGCAGGTACTCCTACATAAATAATATAAATTTGAGCAAGAAGCGGTGTACCTCTTACAAATTCAACATAAATGTCCCCAATTAACTTTACGATTCTAAATCTGGAACGTCTTAAAAGGGTTAGGGCAACACCAAGGATACTTCCTAATACCACCGCAATTACTGCTAAAATGATGGTTATATAGATTCCTGTTAAAAAAAATTGATAATATGTTCCAAGAAATGAAAAATTCAATTGACTCCCCCCTTTTAAAATGATACTTTCAACCAGGAAACCAATCTGATACAAGCTTTTAAATAAGCTTTGTATCAGATTGGGACAACTATATGAATACCATTAATTTTGTTTTACTTTTGTCATTGCGTCTGTTAACCACTTTTCATATTCAGGCTTTGTTCTTTCAATCGTCTTATTAATCGTATCCATAACTTCTTTATCTGTACCATTAGGCATGGCAATAGCTGCTCCAGCTGTATCGTCATCAAATAGAAGTTCAGTTAACGCTAATTTAGGATTGCTTTTAATAAGAAGTGTAGCAGTTGGGCGATCTACTAGGACTGCGTCTACTTTGTTAGCTGCCAAATCCATAGCTAATTCAGTAGATTTTCCTAATAATTTTAACTTCGCATTTGGAAATTCTTTTTCTACTATTTGTTCTTGTACAGAAGATTTAATCGCCGCAATTTTTGCCTTCTTCAAATCGTCATTGGATGTAAACTTGTTCAATTCTTTTTTACGGACGACCATTACATGTCTATCTTTATAGTACACATTAGTGAAGTCTGCATTTTTTTCTCTTTCCTCTGTTGGACTGATAGCCGAAACAATCATGTCAATCTTTCCGGCTTGAAGAGCTACTAATAAACCATCGAAATCCATATCTTTAATTTCATATTTAACACCTAAATCTTTTGTTACTTCATCTATTAACTTAATATCGGAACCAATAATCTTATCTTTCCCACCGTCAACGGCGTGGAACTCATATGGAGGTGTAGCAGCCATCATACCAACAACAATTTTTCCTTTTTCCTTTATTCCTTCCTTTGCTTCAGCCTTTTCAGATGTTCCACAACCTGCTAATGAAATAGTGAGAAGAGCACTTAATGCAATCCCTGTTACAGATTTTAAAATTCCCTTTTTCATTTTTTTCCATCCTCCTTATTATTTCTCTCCGTTTTTTTTACTATTATAGAATAGTAATATAATTCATAAAAATTAGTAACGTTATATAACAT
>NZ_JBALSN010000412.1:9388-10142 GCF_036966985.1 Neobacillus drentensis
TGTCAATAATTATTCTGAAAATTATCAATAAAAAGTCTTGTAAGCGTTTATCTTTTATACATTATCTCCCAAAAAATACCACGGTGATTAAATAAAAGCTTTCAATTTTGTGCAGCTCATCTTATATTTTTCCGATATAGAGAATATATTAGTGAATATATTAAATCTCATTCTATGATATAATCTCCCGTTATCTATGTTTCTATTTTTGAAAAAGCCTCATGTTCTTATGCTTAAAATTATTATTAAAATAACAAACGAATGAAACAAAATTAAAAGGCATGAGCCCGGTTCAAAACCGTACTCATGCCCTGACAACTGCTTAATAAATGAAGTCTAACTTTTAGGTTCAGATCAACTTGGGAGCTTTCAATTTTTTTCCCAAATACCTACAATAAAATTTAGATTATAAAAAACCGCCCTTATTTATTCCACGCGAAGTTTTCGACGATTAGCCAAGGAAGAATTAATGTGGATAAATTTCCGATGAAAAAGTGGCCTAATGTTTAACAAGACATTAGCCCACTTTTTTATGTCAAACCCTCATTTACATATGATACGGTCCACCGTAACCGATCTATATTTGATACTTTTTATCCCATAAGAGCCGATTACTCTGTGACAAGGAATGACAATACTTAACTTGTTTTTCCCATTTGCACTCCCCACTGCTCTGATGGCTTTTTCATTCCCAATGGAAACGGCAATATCCGTATATGATCCCGTTTCCGCATAGGGGATGTCTATTTTGTCA
>NZ_JBALSN010000413.1:0-3606 GCF_036966985.1 Neobacillus drentensis
CCCGTCCGCCGCTAGACTCCGAAGAGTCTCGCTCGACTTGCATGTATTAGGCACGCCGCCAGCGTTCGTCCTGAGCCAGGATCAAACTCTCCAAGAAAGTTGATTAGCTCAATTTGTTACGTTGGCTCATGTTCTTCATATTAATAGAAGAAACACGATTAATATTGTTTGTTTGCACGATTTTGTTTGTTTAGTTTTCAAAGAACAAGCTTGTTACCTCGTTTTGAAGCAACTTTTTAAGTTTATCATTCCATCGAATCGATGTCAACATTTTTTTATCAATGTTGTCATCACCAACAAGTTGTTAACTTGTCATCAACGACTGCTTTAATATAATACCACCCCGCCTATGTCCCGTCAACAAAAAACTAATTTTTTTCCACCATTCCGACTTTCTTCTATATATAGAAAAGCCAGCCCTATTACTAGAGCCAGCCCCCTCTTACTTTGTAATCTTAATTATTCCTTCTTGCTTCAATTCTACTTGACCTTGTTTATTCAGCACAACTTTTTCACCTTCGGCTAAGTTCGTGAAAACAATTGGAGTAATTGTAGATGTTGCGTGTTCTTTAATGTAATTTAAATCAACTTTTAATAACGGTTGCCCCTGTTCAATGATGTCATCTTCAGCAACTAACGTCTCAAAACCTTGACCTTTTAAATTAACTGTGTCAATACCAACATGAATCAGGATTTCACGCCCTGTATCGGATAAGATACCAATCGCATGTTTAGTTGGGAATAGGTTTACGATTTTTCCATTTACCGGTGAAACAACTGTTCCTTCAGCTGGTACAATCGCAAAGCCATCGCCCATCATTTTACCAGCAAACACCTGATCAGGCACTTCAGTAATCGGCTTTATTTCACCTTTAAGCGGCGCTGCAAACACTTCACTCTCACGCGCTTTTTGAATTGCATCTGAATTCACATTACTTTGTTCCGGACTTTTTTCCGCTGTATCAACAGAAGTTGTACGAGGTCTCTTACCAGACATAATATCTTTCATCTGACCCTTAATTGTTTCAGAACGTGGTCCGAAAATTGCTTGAATGTTATTTCCTACTTCTAGGACACCCGCCGCACCAAGTTTTTTCAATTCAGCTTTGTCCACATTTTTAATATCATTAACAGATACACGAAGACGTGTAATACATGCATCTAAATGAGCAATATTATCTTTTCCACCCATAGCATCTAAAATATTAGTTGCTAAATCACCTGAACCTGATTTTCCTGATGGTGCTTGGTCTTCTTCTTCCTCTAGTTCACGACCCGGAGTTTTTAAATTAAACTTGCGAATCGCAAAACGGAAACCAAAGTAATAGATAACCGCAAAGACAAGACCTACCGGAATAACGATCCAAGCATTTGTTTGTGGGTTGATTAATCCGAACAGGATATAGTCAATCAATCCACCTGAGAAGGTCATCCCGATTTTTACATTTAACAAGTGCATAGTCATGAATGATAATCCAGCAAAGATTGCGTGGATACCAAATAATACTGGTGCAACGAATAAGAATGAGAATTCAATTGGTTCTGTAATACCAGTAAGGAAAGAAGTTAACGCTGCAGAAGCCATTAATCCTCCTACAAACACTTTCTTTTCTGGTCGAGCTTCATGGTAAATCGCTAGCGCAGCAGCTGGAAGTCCAAACATCATGAACGGGTACTTACCTGTTGTGAATGTACCTGCAGTTAAATTTTGGACACCATCTTTAATTTGTTCCATGAAAATACGTTGGTCACCACGTACAAGATCACCAGCAGCGTTTGTATAGCTTCCAAATTCATACCAGAATGGGGCATAGAAAATATGATGCAATCCAAATGGTATTAATGAACGTTCAATTACCCCAAAGATAAAGGCAGCAATCGTTCTGTTCGCATCAACCATGTTCGTAGAGAATGCATTCAAGCCTGATTGAATTGGAGGCCAGATAAGAATCATTAGCAATCCTAAAAGAACAGTACTTGCAGCAGTTACAATCGGAACGAAACGCTTACCAGCAAAGAATCCTAGATATGATGGCAATTCAATTTCGAAGAATTTATTATACATATAAGCAGCAATTAGACCGACGATGATACCTCCGAAAACACCCGTTTGCAGTGTTGGTATACCTAATACAGAAGCATAGCTTTGAGGATGCTTAGCTAGTGCATCTGCATCAATTCCCAAGGCAGTTCCCATTGTCGCGTTCATAATGAGGAATCCAACAATTGCAGCAAGACCTGCTACACCTTCTCCTCCAGCTAGCCCAATCGCAACCCCAACCGCAAATAATAATGACAAGTTTCCGAATATGACACTACCTGCCTGTTCCATAATCTTCGCAACCATCGCAATCCCGCTATTATCTAAGAATGGGGCGAGGTCAATTAGTGTTGGGTTTTGAAGTGCATTACCAATTGCTAGTAAGATCCCGGCAGCTGGCAGAATTGCAACTGGTAACATCAATGCTTTACCGACCTTCTGTAAAACACCAAAAGCATTTTTAAACATAAGGATACCTCCTAAATTTTTTATACAGCTCATAAAGCGGTTACAATCTAGAGAATTGACGACAAAAAAGGCATGAGTAAAGATCCAATTGAATAAAGCTATGGGTATAGATTACCCCAATAACTTAGGTTCAATTAAACTTTTTACTCATGCCTGATCGAATCAGTAACACGTAAAACGAATAAGTGCTATTTATATTTTTTTTGAAGTCGTTGTAAATGCATTGTTAGATATACTGCTTCTGCATCAAAGACTTTTAATTTTAAGGATTGTTGCATCACTTTTATGAGCTTCCATGAGAGATTATAGCATATCGGATATTCATCTTTCAATAGGGAAGATATTTTTTCTGGTTCATCCACTTTTTCACCGTTCACAACTCGTTCAATCGCAAAACGGAGATGGCGGACAAGTCTCATATAGTCGATACCTTCTTTGTCTATCTCTATCTCCAACTGTTCTTCAACCATATCAACCAGTCTGCTGACGAGCTGGGAATGTTGGTTTACATCAGAAAGGTCTTTATTGGTTATTGCACTGTGAATATGCAAGGCGATAAAGCCAACTTCACCGATTGGAAAGCTAATCCCAGTGTTATCCTTAATAAGTTGGACAACTTCTTTCGCCACTTCATATTCATGACGATAAAGCGCCTTCGTCTCTACTAAAAAAGGATTTTTCATCTCCATCCCTTGGGAGGCCCTCGTTAAGGCAAACATTAGATGGTCTGTTAGGGCAACATGAATATGTTCATTTAGCATTGAATTCGTTCGTTGTTTAATTAACTCAATTGATGCTATGATAACCTCTAAAAATTCGTTATCAATAAAAGGGAGCAATTTAATATAATTTTGCTGCTCCTTTTCATTTTTTAAGACAAAGAGTTTTTCAGCAGAGTCTTTTTCAATTAAATCACCGTGTTTACGATTAAAGCCGATCCCTTTGCCAATCAAAACTACTTCACCATAGGAAGGGTGTTCAGCAATCAATACATTATTATTTAAAACTTTTTCAATCGTCAGCTGTGCCATACCCTTTTCCCCATTTCTCCCATTTTACCTTATTAATTACAGAATAAAAGAGAGAAAACAGGAAGT
>NZ_JBALSN010000413.1:3642-3929 GCF_036966985.1 Neobacillus drentensis
TCGAATGATATTTTTTGAGCAAAATAAAGGAACTGTGGCGCGCCCACAGTTCCTTTTAACATTATTTTAAGAAAATGAAATATAGAACAAAGATAACAAAGAAGAAGTACATGATTGGGTGAATCTCTTTTGTTCGACCTTTGATGATCATTGTAATTGGGTAAAAGATAAATCCAACCGCAATACCTGTTGCAATGCTGTAAGTCAGTGGCATGGCGATCATTGTTAAGAATGCTGGAACGGCAATTTCAAAACGCTGCCAGTCAATTTTTCCTAATGATGATACC
>NZ_JBALSN010000414.1:0-2312 GCF_036966985.1 Neobacillus drentensis
AATATTTTTCAATAAAAATTTTAAAATTCACATGATATACTAAAAATGTGCATACCAAATAACCTTCCGTTAATTCATTTTTGGAAGGTTTTGTGCTTTTTAGTTTAATTTAGGTTCTAAGCTATATCTTGGAAAGTCGATTTGCTTTTTAATAAGGCAAAAATCCAATGTAAGAGCTTATTCACACAGGCGATAACAGCTACTTTAAAAGGTTTTCCTTCCTCACGTTTCTTATCTTAAAAAGCACGTAATTTTCTATTACGGGGAATGATTTCATCGCTAGTTTTGCTCTTACGACAGTCACGAATCGCACATCGAACAGCCATATATAAAGCGTGACGAAGTCTGCTAGACCCTCTTTTAGTGATTTGATTTATGGTAGCTGTAAACTTCCCAGACTCGAAAACACTAGGGTCAACTCCTGCGAAAGCTACAAGCTTTTTTGGATTAATAAATCGATCTATCTCCCCAATTTCAGAAATGATCGTGGCGGCGATCTTTTCTCCGATTCCTGGGATAGATTTGATGATATTATATTCTTCAATTTCTTTAGCGAGGGCATCTATTTCTGACTCTAAAGTGGATAGATGCTCTTTGTATTGAAGAATGATGTTTATATACATTCCTAAGCTCAATATATGACTCTGTTAAACAGTTTTTTCAAACGGATTTCGGATTGCCGCAGCTTTAAGCTGAACGGCTTTTTCCTTAGCCCATCTAGTTGATCTACTTTTACATAAACTAGATATTTTATCTGCCAGTGTTTCTACACTTACCTCTAAAATATCTTCAGATGACGGAAACTCTGAAAGAGTTAAAAGTGATACAACTGAGTATAAGTCACCAAAAACCCCTCTATATTCGGGAAAAACTTGGTCCAGAATTGCTTGAAATTGTAGCTTTGTTTGAATTAATACCCCAGTTATATTTTCGTGCTGCCTTGTAAGATTCCGAAGGTTTAAAAGTTGAACTCCTCGCTTTTTATATGGCTCAAGATCCTCTTTATAAAACAACTGGCAGAGATGGTAAGCATCAGCCGCATCTGTCTTTACTTTTCTAAGACTTGAACTTTTAGCCTTATAAGAAATTAGTGGATTAATGATTATCAATAAATATCCACGGTCCTCCAGGTATTGAACAACAGGAGAATGATAGTGTCCTGTTGCTTCCAGGACGATAGGTGGTTTCTGACCTGTTTCTCTCTGTACCTCCACTAGAAATTCTACAAGTAAACTGAGACCTTCAAGGGTATGAGAGACTTTAAAACTCTTACGATATGGTTTACCTTTTTCCAAAAATGCTTGAACCTGACTTTCTCCTTTTGATACATCCAGACCAACGACTGGATTCATTTTCAAATCTCCTCCTAAACTAGTAATTTGCCAGTAACCCCTAATTCCTCCATGCAGTATCACAGCTTCGCTTGTTATACGAGATCTAAGTCCCAACCAGCCTCAATCATGTTTCTACAAGTAGGGGGCGAACGGTTTAGTTGACGGGGTCGAAGCCCCACGGGCAGTTACGTTCTACCCTGGCTACTGATATAATAAGACCAAAATAAATAAGGTCAACCAGAAATATTTAGCATTCTGGTTAACCTTATAATACGAACGGTCAGGTTAGTTAAAGAAAGAGATGTTAATAACAACATCTCTTTTTACTTCACTTCTTCTTCAGTTTTCAGCATTTCTTCATCTATGATTTCCACTAATTCTTGAATACTGTACATATATAGAACAACTTCTTTTTCAACATCTTCAATATGAATTTCAGCTTCAATGCGTATTTTTGTCGGTTTTCCTTTATAAATAACATCAAATGTTCCAATTTCTTTTACTTCATTGTCCTCTTTCATTGTGTCAATTTCAGATTGTATAGTATTGATTTCTCCTTGACTAAAACCTGAATCCAATACTGAGGATGATAAATGTTGTAAAAAAGGTTCTACCTCTTCAATGTCAAAATTCATTCCCGCTGCATATGGTGCTTCTTCGTTGTTTGAATTGTTCTTCTTGTTGAACATATAAAAAGTACCTCCAGCTAAAAGTATTATAATAAGACTAGTGATTAAAAATTTCACATATTTTCACACCTTTCCATTTAGTATCTGAATTCAATAATAGAACGAAAAGTGCAATTAAGCCTTAATAAATAGATAATAACAGATTTAATTTGTTCAGCAAACAAATTAAATATCTAGTCATATATTTTAGATACGAGTCAGCGTTCATAAAGCTCCTTTTTCAACTAACGGGTGCTTGAGTTTAAGATGGAGCTGTGATCGGCAGCCCCTTTTTCTTGTTGAACTAACG
>NZ_JBALSN010000415.1:0-4026 GCF_036966985.1 Neobacillus drentensis
CCTTGAAAGTGTTAAGAATACTGCAATTCCAGTCAATATTATGGTTTTTATATGGATAATTGTCACTGTTGGGATTGAACGTATGAATAAATACTGCATCTTGTCCAGCGTCATTCAAGTTAATTAACACCCAAGATTGGTATGGTTTATTAAATGTTTCAAGTTCCTTTAATAAGTTATTGTATAAAGCCATATGTGCTTTTACATGTTCTTTTCTAAATCTCACACTATCATTACCGATTCCCAAAAAATCAAGATGTCTATGCCAAAAATCGAACCACTCATCAAGTTGAATGTCACATGTATTTACTTCTGTTTGTTTCCATAGTTCACGAAAATAACGTTTCTTTCCTCGGAATTTTTTCAATATATACCTCCTAAAGAAATTGAAATCTACAATGTCATTTTTGACAGATATATCCTTGTTCAACAATCCTACACGTTAGTACAATAACACCTAGCCAAGATACTCTTTTAAATTACCTTTATCCCATTCAATTATTAACATTTCAACATCAAATCCAAAAATTTGAGGTTTACTGACTAATCGTTTTAGTACATCTTTCGCCTTTGCTTCCTTTACCGAAAGTAAATGCGTGGCAGAACAATATTTAACATAGTCATTTGAGTGTTCCAGCAACTTTTCTAATTCATCAATCCCATTGCTTCCAAGACTTTTTAATTTTTTAAAGTTTTTGAAATTCTTATCATATAATCGATTTGTCTTTCTTGAATTTTCGACAACCTCAAATGCAGCTACACCATATTCAATTGCTGATTTTATACATTTTTCTACCAAAGTATTAATTTCCACAGATAAACCCTCTCCATCGAACTTAATTCTATTTGCTTATTTCCTAATTAACTATCCTTATTAAACAATCTGCTTCGTTAGTTGAAGAAGCAAGGAGTCATTTTACGAAAAATAGACCCATATAGCGAATGCACCGATTACTACTGGAATAAGTGATAACAACAGAAGAATTATTTTCGTTAAAATGTAAGATTTACTTGCTATTTTGTGAAAAAGAATCATATCCTGTTCTGCCCAAGAAGCATATGTATCATCTCTTATCCATTTCCACTTCTTAACTTCCTTCAAATGTGCCTCTTCAGTATATTTTAACAAGACCCATATGAAAAAGATTATTCCAGGAATTAAAAACAATAATCCAACAACTAAAGCGTCCATTATGTCATTTCCTTTTTATCATTCTCTTTTTCTATACGTTCTCCAATTAATAATGTTTCAATCGTTATTTAACAAACCTGTTCCGTTACTTCAATAAGAAAAAGCCGCCAAATGGCAGCTGGATAATCTTCAACTCTTGCACACGATTGCTTAAAAAGAAATCACGTTTTTTTGAATTTTTCCCCAATAAAAACCAGACCAAAAGATACTCCTAATGCAACTGAAAAGGCGGTACGAACGTTTAAATTATCATCAAAAATTGCATTTACTATCACATTTATTATGAAAAAAACTAAAAAACTCAGCATAAATTTATATAATCGTTTCATTATAATCCCTTCTAAGATAATCCCTTTTATTCACATCAAGTTTCTTCCTTTTATCCTAATTGTTCTAATTGTATATTTCACTAGGTAATTAATCCTAAATCACTCTTCAACTAATCTGCCACGTTACTTCAATAAGAAAAGCCGTCAAAATAGCAGTTGGATCTTTCACTTTTGCACCCCGTTATTTGTGAGGTAATGGTTTTTCAGGACGATTCGGGCAGTATTCACAATCAGGGTCACTACATTTGGATTCAGTCCAGTAATTACATTTAGGACAAAAATATGCATCGAAATCTTCATTGTATACTAAATTAAACTCACATTTAGAACAAAATTGCTCTTGTTCAATATGACCATAAAATTCAAAGCCATCAATTATTACTTTATCATCATCTTTTACTTCTATTTTCATAAATAGCCTCCAAAATTAATTAACGCACCTGGTATCTTAACAAGGATTTAGTTAAAATATAAATATTTTAACAATAATTCTCTAGCCTTTTCATTGTTCATATATTCGTCGTAAAACGTTGGATAATTAGAGATGTTTTCTTCTAAAAACCGATATTGTTCAAAGATGCCAAAGAAAGATAAATGAAGCCAATCTATCTGACCTTGCGGAATTTTACTTTCATTTCCCCTGAAGACTTTGCTTAAACATCCAGCTATGTTCATCCAATAGGAGTTCAGATCGGCGTTAAGGCAATCCTCTTTGGAAAAATTTCTTTTGAAATCTTTTTGCATTTTAGTTGTATCGTCATAAGGAAAAGGATTAATAACAATTTGTTGCATAGACTTCAATTCTTCAAAAATTTGCGTTTTATCTATATCAAACACCACCAAATTTGAAATATTACATATTTTATTTTACCATTTCTTATTCCACTAACCTGCCCGTTCGTATTATAAGGTTAACCAGAATGCTAAATATTTCTGGTTGACCTTATTTATTTTGGTCTTATTATATCAGTAAGCCAGGGTAGAACGTAACTGCCCGTGGGGCTTTGACCCCGTCAGCTAAACGGTTCGCCCCCTACTTGTAGAAACATGATTGAGGCTGGTTGGGACTTAGATCTCGTATAACAAGCGAAGCTGTGATACTGCATGGAGGATTAGGGGTTACTGGCAAATTACGAGTTTAGGAGGGGATTTTAGAATGAATCCAGTCATTGGTCTGGATGTTTCAAAAGGGGAAAGTCAAGTTCAGGCATTTTTAGATAAAGGCAAACCATACCGTAAGAGTTTTAAAATTTCTCATACGATAGAAGGTCTTGATTTACTTGTAGAGTTTCTGGAGGTGGTCAAGAGAGAAACTGGTAAGAAACCACCTATTGTTCTAGAAGCGACAGGACATTATCATTCCTCTGTTGTTCAATACCTGGAGGACCGTGGGTATTTATTGATAATCATTAATCCATTGATTTCTTATAAGGCTAAAAGTTCAAGTCTTCGAAAAGTAAAGACAGATGCGATAGATGCTTACCATCTCTGCGAGCTGTTTTACAAGGAAGATTTAGAGCCGTATAAGAAGCGTGGGGTGCAGCTATTAAACCTTCGGAATCTTACAAGACAGCACGAAAATATTACTGGTGTATTGATTCAAACAAAGCTACAATTTCAAGCGATTCTAGATCAGGTCTTCCCTGAATACAGAGGTGTTTTTGGTGACTTATATTCGGTCGTATCACTATTAACTCTTTCAGAGTTTCCCTCATCTGAAGATATTTTAGAGGCAAGTGAAGAAACAATAGCCGACAAAATCGCTGAATTATGTAAAAGGCGTTCCTATCGATGGGCTAAAGAAAAAGCTACTCAGCTCAAGGCTGCAGCAAATCGAAATCCGTTTGAAAAGACCGTTTATCAGAGCCATATTTTAAGTCTAGGTATGTATATCAATATTATTCTTCAATACAAAGAGCACCTATCCAAGTTAGAGTCTGAGATAGATGCCCTCGCTAAAGAAGTTGAAGAATATAATATTATCAAATCTATCCCTGGTATCGGAGAAAAGATCGCTGCAACGATCATTTCAGAAATTGGGGAGATAGATCGATTTACTGATCCTAAAAAGCTGGTAGCTTTCGCTGGAGTGGATCCTAGTGTATTTGAATCTGGTAAGTTTACAGCCACCAAAAATCGAATCACAAAAAGAGGATCCAGCAGGCTTCGTCACGCATTATATATGGCTGTTCGTTGTGCGATACGTGACTGTCGTAAGAGCAAAACAAGCGATGAAATCATTCCACGAAATAAGAAATTACGAGAGTTCTATGATAAGAAACGTGAGGAAGGAAAACCTTTTAAAGTAGCTGTTATAGCTTGTGTAAATAAGCTCTTACACTGGGTATTTGCCCTTTTAAAAAACAAAACGACTTTCCAAGATATAGCTTAGAATCAAAATTAAACTAAATAACACAAAACTTTCCAACAACAGACAATTGGAAGGTTATTTGTCATGCACATTTTTAGTATAGCATGAGATATTTCAAGTTTTTATTGAAAAAT
>NZ_JBALSN010000416.1:0-5241 GCF_036966985.1 Neobacillus drentensis
AAAGACCTTAGATGCAGCCCGTTCTTCCAGTTCAATTTCCGTGCCAACGATGCCAAACACTTTTAAAATATCCCGATAATACCCCTTCTCCTTGAAATCTATCTTCAAGAACAGCGTGAACCTGCTGATATTCATCTTTATGTTTACCGTAAGTATTGGGAAGGCACCCCAAATAAGAATATTTATAAATCGGATCATTGGGACAAAGTTCGTATGCCCGCTTTAACATCAAATTTCCTTTTTCTTCCCAAGACTCGTAGTCACCAAAGTAATATGGGAAAAGTGAAATCATATAACCAAAACACCAGAGAAAATCCTCGTTAGTCATAAAATTAGCCAATCCAAAATCCGTAACCTGACGTAACACAGTCTCTAATTCATCAAAATCCACACCTTTAATATCCAAGGGACCCTCTTCTGCTAGTACATACCAGCAAAAGAACCCAAGGCGAATAACAGTTTTTAATTCACCACGATTTTGGTTCCAACTTTTTATGAGGATAGCTTTTGCTTCATTCCATTTGCCTTGGCTTTCTAGTATATCAACTTCAGTCCACTCCCAATCGATCACAGCGATCACACCACCTATCTTGGATATTCTTTAAACAGTAAAAGCGATCCTTCGCTGTTGAAGCATCGCACCCGTTACTTTAAGTGTAAATCTTCACAATCTTATAGCGTAAATACAACTCCCTTCTAATTATATGAAAGGAAATTTTATTAAGTCGAGCACTAAAGAACATATTCAATAGTATTTCCACGTTTTTCCTTTATTTTTTGTAGGGGAAATTAACAAAAAGTTCATATTCATCCGGAAAAAGTGAAAGCTTATTACATATTGCAACTAGCGATTAAATTTTCTTCAGAGTATTATCTGGGCGTTTTATTTGCATAAAAATTATACGCATTGCCTTTTATACATTTTTACTGGATATAATATAGCGGGCAACGGTAATATGGAGTGGTTCGTTTATTGATTAGTTTGCTTGGGATTAACAGTGGGATTCCATTATAAGAATGCTTTTTTTGGTAGCTGCCTTATTGCCAATTTTAGTCCCTTTTCTAAAAAAGCGGGGATATTTAATTAAAATCAAAATAAGCCTATTCAAGATTTAATGCTCTTGAGTAGGCTTGTTTGCTTTTTGGAAAAAAACCTTATTTACTTATGATACGGTTCACCATTTCATTCTATTTAAGAGTCCGAAATCTATAATTTTAATAGCTGCCCCTCAAATGCTTTAACCTCTAAGGGGGCAGTCAAAAAGTCCTTTGCATTTGCTACGAACTTGGTAAAGTGCTCGCTTGAGTTATGATTGGAAACAGCTTGCATATCCTGCCAAACTTCCACCATCGTAAATACATTTTCGTTTTCTGTATCTTTTTGAAGGCGATATGAAATATTTCCGTTTTCTTCTCTTGAGGCGGTAATTAACGGCTGAATTTCCTCTAGAAACAAATCCTGTTTCGCTGGATTTATATGGAATGTTGCATGAATAATAATCATCGAACGTCAATCCCTTCTTATTTAAATTTCATTACTTCCATTGCGCTACTTGATCAATAGGCAGACGAACTGATGGATGTCCGTTATCTGCTGCTTTACCAATAGAGATTAACATAACCGGAACATAACGATCTTTATCCAATCCAAATGCTTCTGCAATTTTGTCTTTTTCAAATCCGCCGATTGGATTTGTATCGTATCCATAAGCGCGGGCAGCAAGCATGAACTGCATGGATACAAGACCGCCATCTACTAAAACAATATCTTCCATAGCTTCTCGTGAAATCGTTTCAAAATAGCCTGAAAAGGAAGCGTGAATACCTTCTTTTACTTCTAAAGGCATAAATCCCTTCTCTACAGCTGCACCGTAAATTTCTTCAAATTTCTCAAAATTTTTCAAATCACCAAATACAGCAATAACTGCTGATGAGGTTTCAACTTGAGTTTGGTTAAAACGTGCCAGTGGGGCAAGTGTTGCTTTTGCCTCAGGACTTTCAATCACAAGAAAGCGCCATGGCTGCATATTAACAGAAGAAGGAGCACGTGTTGCTAATGTAAGAATTTCTGTCATTTCTTCATGGCTGATTTTTACGGATTTATCATAATTTTTAATGGAACGGCGTTCTGTCACAATTTTATTAAAATTATTCGTTATTTGTGTTGTAGTCATAGAAGTCATTGTTATATTCTCCTCTTTTCGTTATAAGTGTTGTTTATAATATTTGAGTTCTTTAAATACTTTTATTCATTTTAGACAAAAATATTGTAAAGTGTCTAAAATATTAACTGCCTATAACCTTACTCCACTTTCTTTTAGTTGTAAACTGAAAAGAATTGGAATATCAGAATTTGAATGAACACCATTGGATTATGATATAATTTCCTGATAAAGGGAGTGGTAGTTTGAGAAAAATTGCACCTGAAGAAAGACAGATGATGAGAAAAGCCTATGTAAAAAAGTTAATCCATGTCGTTCGGACTCAAGGATTCCTTTCCCTTACCATTCAAGATATCGCAAAAACGATGAATTTAAGCCGGGCTTCTTTGTATAACTACTTTTCTTCGAAGGAAGACATAATTATGGAGCTGACTAATCTCTGTATTGATTATATAAATGAAGCTGGTCAAACCATTTCCAATGAAGAGTTATCTTATCCACTTCGTTTCAAAAAAGTGTTTGAACAAGCTGTTTTTTCAGCTGTCTATGCTTCAGATATTTATTTGTCTGATTTAAAAACAAGCTGTAGACATCTTTATGAAAAAAAGATGCAATCAAGAAAAGAACAACTTTCTGCCATTCATACCTTTTATCGAAATGGCATGAAAGCAGAAGTTTTTAATCAATTGAATCCCTCAATCTTAATTATTCAGGATGAAACTGTACTAGGGAAATTGGTGAATACAGCCTTTTTAGTGGAAGAAGAATTGTCATTGAAACAGGCTATATTCGATTATTATGTAGCGAAGAAAACCCAGGTCCTAAACCCCGAGTACTTGCAAAGCACTGAAAATGAAGATATTAATGCAATGGTAGAAAACATCCTCAAAAAACTGGTATAGCTAGCTTTTTTATGTTTTATAGAACTAGGGGTAGTACCAGCGAAGCTGTCACACATGCAATAAGGAAATATCAAAAATAATTTATTAATTTTAATACTTCAAACACGTATACCCCCATCCTGTTTTAGATGGGGGTAAAATAAAGTAGTTAATTTTTTTATAAGGATGCTTTAACAATAAAATCGTTTTAAAATCTAAGTTTTATTTCACAATCGCACCCGTTACTTTAATAAGCCTTTACTAAATAAAGGGGCATCTGGAAACAAAAGCATAAAAACTGCTGATAGAAAAACTATTCCTGATACACCCATATACACTTTAGACATAGCATTGTTTTGTTTACGTTCAACAATTCCTAGCAGTAGAAAGAGTATCCCTAAAAGTATTGCTATAATTGGATTTCCTACAAAGACATTAGTAAAAAAACGTAAAATAAATAACAAATAAATTAAAGAAAGGCACACCACTTTTATTACTTTTTGCATAATATTTCCTTCCATATCTCTTTTTATATTTTAGTGTTTATGGATACCAACTTTTTATTCTTTCTTCTTCAACTATCCTGCCCCGTTCGTATTATAAGGTTAACCAGAATGCTAAATATTTCTGGTTGACCTTATTTATTTTGGTCTTATTATATCAGTAGCCAGGGTAGAACGTAACTGCCCGTGGGGCAATGACCCCGTCAGCTAAACGGTTCGCCCCCTACTTGTAGAAACATGATTGAGGCTGGTTGGGACTTAGATCTCGTATAACAAGCGAAGCTGTGACACTGCATGGAGGATTAGGGGTTACTGGCAAATTACTAGTTTAGGAGGAGATTTTAGAATGAATCCAGTCATTGGTCTGGATGTTTCAAAAGGAGAAAGTCAAGTTCAGGCATTTTTAGATAAAGGCAAACCATACCGTAAGAGTTTTAAAGTTTCTCATACTATAGAAGGTCTTGATTTACTTTTAGAGTTTCTGGAGGTGGTTATGAGAGAAACTGGTAAGAAACCGCCTATTGTTCTAGAAGCGACAGGACATTATCATTCCTCTGTTGTTCAATACTTGGAGGACCGTGGGTATTTATTGATCATCATTAATCCATTGATTTCTTATAAGGCTAAAAGTTCAAGTCTTCGAAAAGTAAAGACAGATGCGATAGATGCTTACCATCTCTGCGAGCTGTTTTATAAAGAGGATTTAGAGCCGTATAAGAAGCGTGGTGTGCAGCTATTAAACCTTCGGAATCTTACAAGGCAGCACGAAAATATTACTGGTGTATTGATTCAAACAAAGTTACAATTTCAAGCCATTCTGGACCAGGTCTTTCCTGAATATAGAGGGGTTTTTGGCGACTTATATTCAGTAGTATCACTGTTAACTCTTTCAGAGTTTCCCTCATCTGAAGATATATTAGAGGCAAGTGTTGAAACCATAGCTGACAAAATCGCTCAATTATGTAAAAGCCGTTCATACAGATGGGCTAATGAAAAAGCTGTTCAACTCAAAGCTGCCGCAGACCGAAATCCTTTTGAAAGGACTTTGTATCAGAGTCATATTTTGAGTCTTGGTATGTATATAAACATCATTCTTCAATACAAAGAGCACCTATCCAAGTTAGAGTCTGAGATAGATGCCCTCGCTAAAGAAGTTGAAGAATATAATATTATCAAATCTATCCCTGGTATAGGTGAAAAGATCGCTGCAACGATCATTTCAGAAATCGGGGAGATAGACAGATTTACTGATCCTAAAAAACTCGTAGCTTTCGCTGGAGTTGATCCTAGTGTATTCGAATCCGGTAAGTTTACAGCCACCAAAAATCGAATCACAAAAAGAGGATCCAGTAGGCTTCGTCACGCCTTATATATGGCTGTGCGTTGTGCAATACGTGACTGTCGTAAGAGCAAAACAAGCGATGAAATCATTCCTCGAAATAAGAAATTACGAGAGTTCTATGATAAGAAACGTGATGAAGGAAAACCTTTTAAAGTAGCTGTAATCGCTTGTGTAAATAAACTCTTACATTGGATATTTGCCCTTTTAAAGAACAGAACAACTTTCCAAGATATAGCTTAGAGCCTAAATCTAACTAAATAAAACAAAACCTTCCAAAATCAGAATAACGGAAGGTTATTTAGCATGCACATTTTTAGTATAGCATGAGATATTTTAAGTTTTTATTGAAAAAT
>NZ_JBALSN010000417.1:0-3069 GCF_036966985.1 Neobacillus drentensis
TAAAAAGGCGATTTCTAATTATGTTTAGAAATCGCCTTTTTATACAAGAAAAGTGTTAAACCACACTATTTTTAACTGCATTGCTATCACTGACATCAGGGTCAATTACGATATTGGATGAGAGATTGACAGGGGACAAGTCACCGAGTACTTCTCCAAATGCTTGATTTCGCTTATAAGTTACAAATTGGTCAATTACTTGTAACGAACCCGTATTTGCAACTGCTCCATTGTCAAGGCTATTAATTTTAACGCCCAACACATTGATGACCATCGGAGAAATAAAAAACATGTAAACACTCCTATTTTTTAATGTATACCCCAAAGCTCAGGACAGATGGAACAAGATGCTATAGGATACTTGATTTTACGGATGGACTATCAACTAGATCATTGTCAAGCACCCAAGAAGTTGATAACAGAGTAGGGGATAAGTCTCCGTTTTGTTCTCCAATTCCTTGATTACGCTTAAATGAGACAAACAAGTCCAGGTGCTGACTTGGCCCTAGATTCACCACTGCTCCATGGTCAATGGCATTAATTTTAATACCCAAAATATTAAGTGTCGCAGGTGCAAATGTCATGGGCTCACTCCTGGAATTGGAATTTTGGACGTCGAGTCAAAGGTAGAGTTGGAATCCAGTTGATCACGGTCATCAACAAAACTTCTTGTACCAAGAAAGTTGCTTCCGTCTCCCATATTTTGGCCTAAGCCCATATTTTTTTTGTCCGAATTATGCCATTCAGCTAGTAGGTTTTGCCCGACATTGATGGCTGAGGCATTCTCAAAAGAGTTGACCTTTATGATATTGATATTAATGTTGATGTAAGGAACCGGACCAGACATAAAACCCTCCTAAGCGATTTTAATTCGTTGTTTTTTGTGCCATGTTATCCTGAGGCTCATTATCAATTGTTGAAGAGACTGTGAAGGCTCTAAGTGTACCATCTGCAAATTGCTGGCCCATTCCTTGGTTTTTCTTTGCACTTACATTTTTGTTTTGAATAATGGTTGAGTTAAATGATACGGTGCTTAAATGATCAACATTATTCAGTTTTATACCTTTAATATTTATAGTCGTTGGTAAAAAGAACATAGACCAGAATCCTTTCCATTCAAATCCCGGGATACTTAAAGCCTATGCGGGACACATGATGATTATGTTTAGACGTTAAGTTTATAGACAGTAATAGGAACATCTTTTTGAATTTTTTTAAGTAATAATCCTTTTTCCATGAATGATTTGATAAATCATAAATACGATGGTATAAGATGCACACTTATAATTGGACCAGCTTTATACTTCTTCTGAGGGGGATCCATACATGGATATGAATAAGATGTTACAATGGATGGATTTAGCAAAGAAGTATCAATCCAATGACTTTTGGAATGGTATTTTTGAGCAACCCTCCTTTGATGAATTTATGAAAAGTAATTTTGACTTTGGTCAGCCCGGAGAGGCCAATTCAGAACCTGTGAGGGGAAAAAATTTTCCGCCAACAGATATCTATATGACAGACGAAGAGGTTGTAATAATCGCCGATCTGCCTGGTTATTTAAAGGAAGATATTCAGTTGTCTGTATCAGGCATAAAGATATTAATAAAAGGAAGCAAAAAAGATCTTATGAAAGGGGAACTGGTACAAAAAGAAAGAAATAGTGGAGATTTCGAACGGATTATCCAGCTTCCGGAACCTGTGTTACCCAATCAAGTTCGTGCAAAGTTTAGCAATGGCTTGTTGATCGTCTCCTATAAACGGCAATATTCTAACGAAGAACAGGTGCCAATCGAATAATCAATTTTCAGTATTGCAGACGCTGGTTGTCATAAAGGAAAATAAATAATAGTTTGCGAGGATTTACTATGCCTATTAAAGGGATATTCGGAGGAAATAATAAGGAAAATTCTTTAAACAGCGCAAATGATTACGATAAGCAAATTTTGCGACTAAATGCACTGGAAGTCCAAATGAAAAAATTTTTGGAATTTGAAAAACAACTTCGGCTATCGATGGTTGGAACTGACAAACTTGTGAAAGACAGGCGATCATGGACAGAGCAGAAAAAGGTGGAGGCAAATAAGTCTGAACAGAAGTTTCACTCAAAAAGTAACGTTGAAAATAAAAAGGAATTTAATCTGCATGAACAAAAAATCAATGAGCTGTCACAGAGGATCGACAACCTTGAGAATTTGGTTAAAGAAGTTATTTTGTCTCAAAAGGCTAGTCAATCAAAAAGAGCTATGGGTGCGAATATTGAGCGTCCGCGGGAAAATAGGAGCGATGGGCAAGACCAGAGTGACTCCCTCTCCTCACTTATAAACATGAGAGTCATGGAGCTGGAGAAAAATTATGAAACTGTTAATGAGGTACAAGCTGGGATCATCACTCAAATAGGGGAACTAGTAGAAAAGCATAATCAAATACTGCAAAAATGGGAGAAAAAAGAAAGTGAGGAGATCCAGCAGAATCAGAATCCTATTATCAAAACTTTATATATTGATAAATTTTATTTAGATAAATATGAGCAACACAATAACATTGGACAGATTGGCATCCATTCGTTGAGCGGTGCCCTTAATATTGGAGCGACATATGGAAAAGATGTTATACCTAGCAGAATAACGGAGGAAGTACAGGAGGAGATTGAAAAAATAAAGGCTGATATGGAGGGAATGGAAAAACCACCAACTGGTACAAACGAAACGGACAAGCCTGAAGAAGATGAGTCATCTAGCGATTCAACACCTATTCCTGGCGAGGGGGAGGAAGGCTTCACCGAGATCTGGATTGAGGATTGAATCAGGTGTTTGTAGGTCGTTAAATAATGGTCTTATTTGGATTTAGATAGATTTACCAATACTCCCTAATCAATGGGGGGTTTATTTTATTGTCAAAAATAGTATAATAGTTTCAGAAAATACTGTAATTGGACCATGGCTATTTCTAAAAGAAATAGCCTTATTTTTTTAATACATTTAGATTGGGGTATTCAAATGAATGTTGGATCTATTGCATCCTTATTCGAAGAAAATATAGTACATAAAATTTTCGATAGCCCAGAAC
>NZ_JBALSN010000418.1:0-5987 GCF_036966985.1 Neobacillus drentensis
TCCTCCCGCAGGAGTCTTCGCGCCTTCCGTTGCAGTCAACAGGGTGCCAAATTCAAAATTAGGCGTTAAGATAGCCTTGTATTAATAAATTAATCTTTTTTATCCCAATAATATTTGGTACCAAGGTCTTTGGCTTACTTCAGGTACGAGTGAACAGTGAACATGCTTTAGCTGCGAATATTCGTCCAGTGCGTGGCGGCCTAATTCTCGCCCGAAACCGCTTTGTTTGTATCCTCCAAATGGAGCATCACTACGGAGCATATGCCAATCATTGATCCAGATTGTTCCAGCCTTTAATTCACGGGCTATTTTCATTCCTTTATTTACATCCTTTGTCCAAACTCCACCTGCTAATCCATAAATCGTGTCATTCGCAATTTCGATTGCCTCCTCAACTGTGGAGTAACGGATGACTGAAAGAACAGGACCAAAGATTTCTTCTCTAGCAATCTTCATATCATTTTGAACATCGGCAAAAATGGTAGGCTCAATATAATAGCCATTTTCAAAGCCTTCTACAATTCTACGCTTTCCTCCGCAGACCAATCGCGCCCCTTCTTGAATACCGGATTCAATATAAGAGAGGACGGTATCCAATTGTTGCTGTGATACCATCGGTCCCATTCCCGTTGCGATATCTAATGGGTTTCCAATTGTAATCGTGCTTGCAAGCTCAGTTAATTGTTCTATTACTTGGTCATAAATGGAATCATGTACTAATACACGCGTACCGGATTCACAAACTTGCCCAGAGTGGCTCAAGAATCCGAATAAAATACCAGGAATGGTAATGCTCATGTCAGCATCCGGCAATACGATTGCAGGTGATTTCCCGCCTAACTCAAGCGTAACGCGTTTCACCGTTTTAGATGCCTGCTGCATAATGCGGCTTCCTACTTCTGTAGAACCTGTAAAAGCCACTTTGTCCACATTTGGATGCGTGACAAGAGCTTCTCCAATGCTGGCACCTGGGCCAGATACAACATTGAATACACCTGCCGGTAATCCTGCTTCAACAGCCAATTCCGCTAATTTCAAGGTAGATAACGGTGTATTGGATGCTGGTTTGATCACGATCGAGTTACCCATAGCCAACGCAGGAGCAATTTTCCACATAGCTAAAATCATTGGAAAGTTCCAAGCGGTCACAGCTGCTACAACCCCAAGCGGCTCACGCCAGACTTGGTTATTGCTTGGTCCAGGAAATGGTACAGTAGGAAGAGACTCAACATACGGATACTCTACAGTAAACTTTGCTGTTTGCTGTAAGAGATCCACAATGGATAGGATGTCTAAGTTTGAAATACGTCGAACGGTAGCCCCCGAACTAATAGACTCTAAGTAGCCCAATTCTTCAGCATGTTCAATAATCTTGTTTCCAAATTGGACAAGTACATGAGCACGTTCTTGTGGAGATTTTTTCGACCATACTCCCGAATCAAAGGCCTGTCGTGCAGAGGTAACTGCCGCCTCCACATCTTCGATCCCGGCTTTCGCTACCTTTGCCGCGACTTCACCAGTTGCAGGGTTTACTACCTCAAACGTTTCACCGCTTAATGCTGGCTTCCACTCCCCGTTTATATAGAGTGGAAATTCCAAAACTTGTAACGCTGCTTTCATCGTAATTCCTCCTTATTATTTACTCTCCTGAAAATCCACAAATGTTTTTTAGAATATATCTCTATCAAAACTGATTAAACTTCCACTTGTTCAACACGGAAAGCTCTTCTCAAAATTTTACCTGTACTGTTCTTAGGTAATTCCTTCATAAATTCCACTTGTTTTGGCAGCTTGTACTTTGCAAGCTTGTCCTGGCAGAAATGTAAGACGTCATCGATCGTTATACTTTCATCGTTAGATACAACGAAAGCCTTGACAATCTCTCCAAATTCATTATCCATAATCCCTATTACAGCTGCTTCCACAATAGCCGGGTGTTGATACAATACTTCTTCCACTTCTCTCGGATAGACGTTGTACCCGCCAACAATGATCATATCTTTTTTACGGTCCACGATATATATGTACCCTTCTTCATCCATTCGGGCCAAATCACCTGTATAAAACCATCCATCTTTCAAGGCTGAAGATGTAGCTTCCGGCATTCCTAAATACCCCATCATCACATTCGGACCTTTTACAATCAATTCTCCGACTTCTCCTCTTGGAACTTCCATTCCATCCGGATCTACCACTTTATTCTTTACACCAGGTATATCTATGCCAACAGACCCAGGTTTGCGTGTCCCCCGTAATGGGTTGAAGGCTGTCGTGGGGGCAGTTTCAGAAAGGCCATAGCCTTCTAAAATGGGTACATTATACTTCTCTTCAAATCTATGAAGCAGTTCAACCGGAAGCGCGGAACCACCTGAAAAACAAGCGCGAATTGAAGTTAAATCTTCTGCTGTTGTCTCCGGCAACTGATGCATGAAGCTAAACATGGTTGGAACCCCAGCAAACAATGTCGCTTTCTCTCTTCTAATCGTGTTTATCACTTCAGAAGGACTAAATTTCGGAACAATGACAATTGTCCCCCCGCAGGCAATAGGCACGTTGATACAAACTGTCAATGAAAACACATGGAACATTGGAAGAACAGCAATAATACGATCTTCTTCTGTGAACTCTGTAAGCCTAGAATTTGATTCAGCATTGGACGCCATATTTCGATGGGATAGCATTGCGCCCTTCGGCTTTCCCGTTGTTCCGGAAGTATAGAGAATAACTGCCAGATCATCCTCCTGGATGGAAGGGCTTACAAAAATATCATTTGTTTCTTGAAAGAGAATCTCCCATGATAATTCAGACTTGATCGATTCTGTATAGATAACCATCTTCAAATGTTCTAATTGCTCTTTCAATAGAGATATTGTTGACTCTAAAGAAGCATCAGTAATCACAGCTTTCGTATGGCTATTTGATAAAATATATGAAATTTCTCCTGAAGTGTAGGTTGGATTAATTGGAACCACTACACCACCAGCTCGAAGAATCCCATAGTATGCAGTTACAAACTCAGGACAATTCCCAAGGAGTAAAGCAACTTTATCCCCTTTTTTGATTCCTGCAGAAGTTAACCCCGCAGCTACACAATCTACCACTTTATCAAGTTCTGCATACGTTTTACTTTGATTCAGGAACGTATAGGCGATATTACTTGGAAATCTTGCTGCACTGTTCTTTAGATTCTCATTCAAATTCAAAACCATTCTTTTCTTTCTCCTCCAATCTTTTAAAAGTTTAAGAAAATTAGGAATTACTTGAATTTATTATATATATAATTTACACTTAAATAAATCAACCATTACTGATGAATATATAAGCTATACTTCTATATTAAAAGGAGAAACCTATGCATATTGAACAACTTGAGTACATCGTAAAGGTTGCAGAAACAGGCTCTATTTCTATTGCTGCACAAAACCTACATGTTTCTCAATCTGGAATTAGTCAATCTATTACTAAATTAGAAGATGAGCTTGGGGTTAAACTATTTAAACGCAACCGGAGACTTGGTGCCGTTCCCACGAATGAAGGAAAAACGTTAATTAAAAAGGCTTATGAAGTATTAATGAAGCTTCACGAATTTAAAGAAGAAGCCCAATCTTATAACACTGTGCATACCGGAAATTTAAAATTATCATCCATTCCTGGCTTTATGCTGTTTCTATTGGAACCTTTATCCGCATATAAAAAAGCTTATCCAAATGTAAATATAGAAATCTCTGAAAAAACCACCCAGCATGTTATTGAACATGTCCAAAAGAATCAGATTGACATTGGCATAATCACGATTTATGAAGATTTATTAAAAAAAGGAGAAGATCTCATATTTGAGGTTATACTTGAAGGAAAGATGATGGTGGCCGTCAGCAAAACGTCTCCATTTGCATTACATAAAACAATAACTCCTCAACAACTAATGACTCAAAACGTTATTCTATATAATGGTGATTATGTGAAACGATTTGCAAATAAATTATCCAGTCAATTTGGGCCATTGAATATTTTATTTACAACAGACAATTCAGCAGTAATAAAAAAAGCAATTGTTGAAGGATTAGGAATTAGTTTTGTCCCTGATTTTACCTTAATAAGTGATCCTGAAATTTTAAGCGGCGAAATTGTCCCTATCGAACTAATAGAGTATGAACAGGAAAGTATAGGGTTAGGATGGGTACGCTCAGAAAATAATCATTATTCACTAAACACAAGGAAATTTTTAGAACATTTTAAGTTCTACTCACGGATGCTGACTCATTCACCTTTTAATGTTTAATGGAATGATGGATTGAATCCTAAAATTAAATCACAAAAAGAGCACCAGCCTTTCTTGTTGCAAAGGCTGGTGCTTCATTCAATCATAAACTTTCACATTATTATTAACTAATATTTGGGTATGTAAGGGCTTTAACTCTTTGACTAGTCAGTAAAATTTGTTGTTAACATAGTCTACCTCAAAATCAACTGTCTTATTCTGTAATTTCAGTAAACTAATTACGTCTTCGGTCTGAGAAGATTCTATACTCTTTACCGTTTCATACACTGAATCAAATGTTTTTTATCATTGCTTACTATTATTAATTGCGGATACCTATCGTTGATGTCAAAGACAGAAGTTATAATGTTGTGAGTAGTTTTAGGAGGACAATGCTTAAGTAGAATGGAATCTTTTGCTTCATTTAACTTTGTTACATGATGGATTTAAAGGAATGTCTAATGACATCTCCACGGCTAATAATCCCCACCAATACTCCATTACGCTCCACTGGCAGTTTTTTAATTTGTTTTTTTCCAAGAATAGACGCAATATTCTCTATTTCTTCGTTCCATGAAACTTTTATAACTCTTCTTTTAGCGATTTGAAGAACATTCAGATTCAGCAATTTATGCACTCTTTCCTCAAATTCCTCATCATCTCCTTTGATATAGGCAAAATAGGAATAAGCATCAAAAATCCGATTTTCATGCTTGCCAATATTTCGCATGATATCACCGTCACTAATATACGCCACAATTTGGTTTCTGTCATTGACCACAGGAAGACCGCCGATATTGTGTTGAATGAATTTTTCAATGACTGATCGGACGGTGTCGTTTTCCTTTACTTTATACACTTGTGGAATCATGATTTCATATGCTTTCATAACTTTCTCCTAACAAGTAATTTTAGTTATTTAACAACAATCGTTGTACCAATAGCAGGTGCCAGAAGAGTGCCATACAGAGCGAGCCCATTGTCATACTAACTTTATTTTACAAACTAATAGAGAATCAAAAACCGCCAAGATAATCTCGACGGTTTTCCCAATGTACTAACTTATCAATTATGTTGGTTAAGTTAGGTTGTTTTAAACTTCTTTGTTGTACCTTTTCCAAAATAGCTTTGGACTCTATTTCGGAAGCTTGTTTAACTTTCTTAATAAAGAAGGAAAGAAGTAATCCAATGATGCCAATCCCTATAATGACGAGGTATGCGTCATTAATCCCCTGAATAGTCGCTTCCTTTATAAGCTGCCCTTGAGTCAAGCCCTTAGCAGCGGCAGTTGGAATCATGTCCTGCAGATGTGATTTTGTTCGGTCTGACATAACAGTAACAAGGAGTGAAGTCCCGACAGCACCGGCAACTTGCCGAATGGTATTGCTAATGGCAGTTCCATGTGCACTTAACTGCTGTGGCAGTTGATTCAACCCAGCGGTCTGTAAAGGCATCATCATCAAGGCCATCCCAATGCGCCGCCCAGTTGACATTAGAACCAAGAAGGTATAACTTGTCGAGTCTGTCAAATTAGTAAAGCCCATCGTTGTGACGATCGTAATTATCATTCCGATAACAGTTAGCCATTTCGCGCCAAAGCGATCAAACAACTTGCCGGTAACTGGCATAAGGAAGCCCATAATTAGTGCACCCGGAAGAAGGAGAAGGCCAGACTCAATCGCTGTATAGCCACGGACATTCTGAAGGTAGAGCGGAAGCAGCATCATGT
>NZ_JBALSN010000419.1:0-202 GCF_036966985.1 Neobacillus drentensis
AGACTTTATATCATTTTTCCAATGGATGTCGGGGGCAGTAATCCGCATTGCAATGTCGTTGTATTTATGTGTGGATGTGCTAAATTTCAAGAGTAAACGCGTAAGGAATAGTACGCTGTGGGTAATTAGCTGTGCAGTGTTGGTACTTTCTTTGGTACCGATCTCCGATACGGAATACTATGGCATGTTGAAAAATCATTAT
>NZ_JBALSN010000419.1:264-936 GCF_036966985.1 Neobacillus drentensis
TCATACTAATCTCACTAGTTCTCCTGATCTTTAGCTACACAATCCAATTTAAACGAGGGTGAATCTCCATGTCTTTTATAATTCAAGAGCAGAAATTACGCAGCCTGTTCACCGCTTGTGCCGATGTACAAATCCAGTTACATGAATATGGAACAGAGCCTCATGTCGAGAAGGTACTGCTCCTCTTTTGCACAGGACTGGCTGATCCTGTGCAAATTAATCATGTGGTGCTTCCGCAGTTGGAGCAAAACAAATCGTTACCTTTGCTTCCTGTCTCGCTGGAAGGGAGTCGAAATGCGGTAGAGCAGGAGATTGTTAGGAAGGTATTTGCGGGAGAACTTTTGCTGCTTTTTGAAGGGTCAGGCGAGTTGTTCTCGCTGAATGTCGCTAAACTTCCTCAGCGCCAGACGGAAGAATCCACCTATGAAGTGTCAGTGAAAGGACCACGCGACTCGTTTACGGAGTCAGTGGAGACCAACGTAGCTCTGCTTCGGAAGCGGGTACGGAGTACGACACTGTGCAATGAATCGTTTGTGGTCGGGAAACGAAGCCAGACCAAAATCTCCCTGATGTACCTTTCCGATGTACTGAACGAGGAAGTGTTGAAAGAGGCAAGAAAGCGGCTAAATTCCCTTGACGTGGACATTGTCAACGGCGTCTCCCCGCTAGAGG
>NZ_JBALSN010000419.1:945-1219 GCF_036966985.1 Neobacillus drentensis
TGCCGTTAATTTCCTACAGTACGAGGCCCGACTATGTGGTGGAATCGTTACAGCGAGGGCGGTTTTGCATTTTGATTGATGGGGCACCTGCCGCTTTGGTCGCCCCAATCAATTTTCAGTATTTGGTAAAATCGGCTGAAGATATGTACTTGCCGTATTTTTTTGTTACGTTTGAGCGGTTGATGAGATATCTCGCCTATTTCATAACTGTGATGCTGCCGGGATTGTACATCTCGCTAGTATCATATCATACGGAGCATCTTCAATTTCCTCT
>NZ_JBALSN010000420.1:0-1847 GCF_036966985.1 Neobacillus drentensis
AAAACGGAACCCTTTATTTTTCTATAAAGATAAGGTTTTTGATAAAAAATCGAATAAAACAATGATGAAATTAAAAAACGTTCCGTTACTTTTAAGATTTGAACTTTGACATCCCTGTATTCGTAATCTCAACATCTACTTGAATGTCTCTTAGTGAATTCTTTGTGAAGGGGAAAGACTGTATACTTGTCAACCGCTTCCAGTCTGCATACCGATGGCGAAACATTGTCTCTTCCAAATGGTACACGTCTACATTGTTTTTCAGCCCTGCGGTATATGTTGAGCGAATCTCAGCCTTGATTCTTGCCTCGGCTTCTGCTTTCAACTTTTTAGATGTCATCGGGATGTTTAACTGCGTTAATTCACCTTGAACCTTAATGTGCAAGTTGTAAACGGGATCTCCCTTTGCCGAAAGCTCAGGTTTGACCCTTACATTAGGATGCTCAAAGTTCAGAATTGCTTTAATGTCCCCGTTGTCATCATTCAAAGCAAGCGGTGTACGATTGGTTTTCTCTTCCAACCAGCGTAACCCGAGTAAATCATCCTTGGACATCCAGCGCGGCTTCTTCTTTGTATGGTAAATAATCGCTCCGTTAATTGTCATCTCAGGCATTTTTTTCTTTTTTTGTTTCCAATTATTCTTGTCGATTGAAAGTGTCGGCACAATAATTGAGGTACTTGGTTCCGAATAAAGTGCTACAAATTCCAAAAACTTCATCGGCCGGATCATGGAATGCTGCTTGTAATTGCTTTCTGGGGAGTTCAGTTTCGTAAAAAGCGGAGACGAAGGAAACATTGGTGTGATGGAGAAAAGATCATCCATCGGTTCCTCTGTTGTAAAAATCCAAGGCGTTAACCTTGCCTCAGAACGTTCAAACATATCTATTGTTTGATTCAGATGCATTTGCATCGCTTTCTGTGTGAACACCACCGACGATACTTGCCCAATATGAACTCTTTGCTGTATGCTATTGTACAAATTATTCCACGCTAACAAAAATGTGGAGCCAGTGGCCTTGCCCACCCATATGTTGGAGGAAGCTTCCTCACTGCTGGCACCTTCCATTTTACCTACAGAAGCAAAGTCGACCATCTGGGTGTACACGACAAACTGATTATCTACGTAATCAATGCCAACTGTTGAGACGTATGACATGTCCTTCAACACCTTGTAATCCCAGCACCCAGTCAGACTAGGCACCACGAATAGCAAAATCAGCAAGAGCAATAGGCGATACTTTTCACGTTTCATTCTGAATCATCCCCTTGCTTATGCGTTTTTTTCGTCCGCAGAAACTTCGGTGGCGTTCGTTGAAAAGGTTTCGGAAATTGAATGAGCGATTTGATCGAGTCAGCGTCGAGTGGATCGATCAATTCAGAAAAGAAAGGCATACCAAACGATTTTAACGTCGACATGTACAGTATGATAGAATAATTAGCTATTAAAAACCCAAAAAGGCCTAGAACGCTCGACAACACCAGCACGAATTGCCTCATAAAAATGATCGCCGATGAATATGATTGGTTGACTAGTATTAACTGCGCCATAAACGATATCGCTACGATTACAATAATGTTAGGAGAAGTAAGTCCTGCGCGTATAACGGCATCGCCGACGATTAATCCTCCGACAACCGAGACGGTTTGTCCTACCTGCCTTGGCAAAAGTTTACCAGCCTCACCAAACAGTTCATACAAAAAGAGCATAGCAAATAGTTCAAAAGGAGGAGAAGTTGGGATACCAGAGCTATTTAACGATATTGTTGCCATTAGAGGAAATGGAAGATGCTCCGTATGATATGATACTAGCGAGATGTACAATCCCGGCAGCATCACAGTTATGAAAT
>NZ_JBALSN010000421.1:0-16810 GCF_036966985.1 Neobacillus drentensis
GTTTTAAGTCTTGGCTTGAAAGGTTCCAATTTTTCATCCTACGGATCCGAAAAAAAGGGGTCTCCTGTAAAGAGCTTTATCCGCTTCTGTGAACCAGATGTGGAAATTAGAGACCATAGTCCAATTGAACAACCACATATTGTTGGGGTTTTCCATGAAGCCTTATATAGAACTGTTAATGTTGTCAGCGGATTAAATGCTGATGGTATTGTACTCGTTAATACAGCGAGGGAATTTGATGAAGTAAAAAAGGATTTACAATTGCAATACGGAACACTTGCCATTGTAGATGCCCTTTCGATTGCCGTTGAGGAAAAAACGAAAGTAAATACAGCCATGCTAGGTGCACTCTATCGCATTTGTGACTTTTTAGATCCAGAATCAATGAGAGATGTAATAAGGAAAACGTTCACAAAAAAATACCCGCATCTAGTTGAGCCAAATATCCGTACTTTTGACCGCGGTTATAATGATGTTCAGTTTAAAACATACGAAGTACCAGCCGGGGCGGAAGGAAAAGCCTTTACCCGTCCATTGCCAATGCTTGGTTACATGACTCAGGAAATCGGTGGAGTCATGGTTTCACAAGCTAATAGTATTTATAAAGATTTAAGCGGTTCACGCCAAGGATTCCTTCCAGAATTCCAACAAGAGAAATGTATTCACTGTGCAGCTTGTGACAATGTTTGTCCGGACTTTTGTTTCGTTTGGGAAGAAGGAGAGGATAAGCGCGGCAGAAAACAAATGTTCCTTAAAGGTATTGATTATCAATACTGTAAAGGCTGCCTAAAATGCGTGGAAGCCTGCCCAACGGATGCCCTTGGTGATCTTCGCGAATTACTTGGGTATGCAGATGACCACCGCGTTAAGCAAAACTTTCCGTATATTGCAGGAGGGGTCCAATAATGTCTATTTTAGAAGATAAATTAACAACAAAAAGCATTGCAGAACAAATTTCTACTTTTGAATCAGGGAATGAAATGGCTGCAATGGCCGCAGCACAAATCAATTATCATATTATGGGATACTTCCCAATTACGCCTTCCACTGAGGTTGCTCAATTTTTAGATCAAATGAAAACTCGTGGAGAACATGATATTAAACTGATTCCTGCAGATGGTGAGCACGGTTCCGCCGGAATTTGCTATGGTGCGGCAGCAACAGGTGCACGGGTAATCAATGCAACAAGTGCAAATGGATTCTTGTATATGCTTGAGCAAATGCCAGTACAATCAGGTACTCGTTTTCCTATGGTAATGAATCTTGTTACGCGTGCTGTCAGTGGTCCATTAGATATTCGCGGAGATCATTCTGACTTATATTATGCTTTAAATACAGGCTGGGTCATATTAACAGCAAAAACACCGCAAGCTGTTTATGATATGAATATTATGGCATTAAAAATTGCTGAACATTCTAAAGTTCGTTTACCAGTTATTGTTGCATATGATGGATTCTTTACTTCCCATCAAAAGCGCCGGGTTGAGTTCTTTAAGGATCGCAGTGTTGTGCAGAAATTTGTAGGTGAATGCCCAACAGATTACAACTTAATTAGGGATTTAAGTAAACCAGTAACGATTGGTGCCCATATGAGCGGGGATGATTTCCTAAACAATCACTTCCAACAGTCTGAAGCAATGTACAATGCTGGTGAGGTATTCAAAGAGGTAGCTGAGGAATACGCTAAGCTATCAGGAAGAGAATATCCTGTACTAGATTTATAAAAAATGGAAGATGCAGAAGTAGCTTTATTTCTATTAAACTCTGCTGCAGAATCTGCTAAAGATGTTGTGGATCAACTTCGTGAAAAAGGAATAAAGGCTGGAGTAATCAGTCCGAATATTATTCGTCCATTCCCTGCAAAAGAAATTCGCGAAGCTCTTAAGAATGTAAAATCATTATTAATTGGGGAACGAGCGGATTCCTATGGAGCAAATGGTCCTAACCTTACACATGAAGTAAAATCTGCACTTCAAGATGACAAGGACAACAAGACGATAGTGTTAAGTCGCGTATTTGGACTTGGCGGTAAGGATTTCTATGCAAGTGATGCAGAGGCTTTCTTCGATATGGCATTGGAAACATTGGAAAAAGGCTATGCCGAAAATCCATTTGATTACTATGGACATATCCCTGGCAATCCTGAGAAAATTCTTAAGCCAGTCATTTTACCACAACATGGGGATGTCTTTAAAACAGGATTGATCGATGTGAAGATGGATGAGGAAACAAATAAATTAAAAGTGAAAATCCCACCACTTCGGGCCTTAACTGGTAAACCAAAACGAATTGCATCAGGTCACGGTGCATGTCCGGGCTGCGGAATTTTTGCTGGTCTTGAGTTGTTCTTTAAAGGAATTGAGGGAGACATCGTTACTCTATTCCAAACAGGCTGTGCCTATGTAACTACTACATCCTATCCAAGCACATCTCATAAGCAAACAATGATGCACAATTTATTCCAAAACGGTGCTGCAACATTATCAGGTACTGTTGAAGCGTTCATGGAATTAAAACGCCGCGGTGAAATTCAAGTATCCGATGATGCTACATTCGTAATGATTACTGGTGATGGCGGAATGGACATCGGGATGGGATCAGCTATCGGTACAGCGCTTCGTGGTCATAAGCTAATTATGCTCGAATATGATAATGAAGGCTACATGAATACCGGCTCACAGATGTCTTATTCCACGCCAATCGGTCATATGACAAGTACTTCAGGTGTAGGAAAAACACAGCGTGGTAAGGCTTTCCATCATAAAGATACAGCACAAATTATGGCAGCAACGAATATTCCATATGTATTTACTGGTTCCGAAGCATTCCCTCAGGACTTAGTGAAAAAGGGTGCAAAAGCACAATGGTACGCACAAAATGTAGGAACAGTTTATGGAAAAATACTTATCACATGTCCACTTAACTGGAAATCCGATGATCGTTTTGGCACAACCATTGTGGAGGCTGCGGTAAACTCATGCTTCTTCCCTCTTTATGAAGTGGAGCAGGGTGTTACAACGATTACTTACAATCCAGAAGAGAAGAATAAACGAATTCAACTTTCGGATTGGTTAAAGTATATGGGAAAAACAAAACACCTTCTAAAAGAAGAGAACAAGCCAATGTTAGAAGAGTTTGAAGCTGAAGTTGAGAAAAGATGGCAGCGTCTAAAAGCAAAAGATGAAAACCCAATGATGTAAATAGAAGAGCATATAAAAACACTTCCTTTGGGGAGTGTTTTTTATAATTATTGACAAGGTGAAGCTAGTTTGATATATATCTAATTAGATATATATCAAATATCAAGGAAAACGAGGTAGGACATTGATCCAGTTAGATAAAATCGTATCTTTTTATAAAACAATGGGCGACCCAACAAGAATTCGGATTGTGGCCATACTGGCGAAAGGTCCACTCCATGGTCAGGCGATAGCTGGAAAGCTTGGCTTGTCTGCTCCAACGATTACACATCATTTAAAGAAATTACGGGAAATTCATGTGGTTTATGACAGAAGAGTCAAGAATACTATCTACTTTTACCTTAATGAATCGCTGATAAATCAGCAGGCAAAGGTGTTTACAGAACTGTTAGAAAAAAAGGGAGAGGAGTTGGATGAAATGGTCGAGTCCAGTCTCGAGAGGCAAAAAATCATCGAAAATTTCTTTACGAAAACCGGGAAACTAAAAAATATTCCAGCACAACGAAAAAAGAAATTAATCGTATTTGAACACATGATACGCGGGTTAAAAATGGGTGAAAAGTACGAAGAAAAACAATTAAATGAGTTTATAAAACAATTCCATGACGACTATGCAACCATTCGCAGGGAATTTATCATTAATCACTATATGTTTCGTGAGAATGGTATTTATGAACTAAATCCAGAAGAAATGTGGGCAAAAATTGACTAGAAAAGCAATCCAAAGTGGATTGCTTTTCTTTAGCTATATACGTTCTTTTATAGTTGCGATAAATGACGTTAGGTCCTTAATTTCATTTCGTTGTTTAATTAAGATTTTTCCGAGCTCTATCGTTTTTTGTTTAGCAGTGATTCTGGTTAGCTCGTCCTCAATCCCATCTAAATCTGCAACATGTGCAAGTCCAATGGTTCTTCTGATTAATTCACAGCCTGCAAATCCGAGGGAATCCCCAAAAAACTTGTATAACTGATAGTTTAAGAATGTAGAAGTTTTTGCAGCAATCTCTTTATTTTCTGTATTCCATAGGAATGTGTATTGCTCCTCAAATACATTCCATACGGTTTCAATGTGGTTGATGAAAAGATCACATTTTTCTTCATTCACAATAACCTGGAAAAGTAGGTTCGCAAATACTTGACCTATATCAAAGCCTGCAGGTCCGTAGAAAGCAAATTCAGGGTCAATTACTTTTGTTTCAGAATTACTAGCAAACACACTTCCAGTATGTAAATCTCCATGCAGGAGGGCTTCAGCATCTGTTAAAAAGCTTTTCTTCAAGACATTTACATGAAACTTTAGTTCTTCATCATGCCAAAGAGCTTCGACCGCGGGACGCAGACTATCCTCAAATTCGTTTGTATCTGCATCAATAAATGGGTCGGTAAAGATCAAATCCTCAGTGATTTTACATAATTCTGGATTGATAAATTGGTGGACACGTTCTTTTTTTACTCCAGGGCCTAATCCGTAATCCGAAGTGTAAAATAATGTCTTTGCAAGATATTCACCCAAATGTTTAGCAATTAATGGATAGGTTTCACCTTTAATAAAGCCAGTTCTTGCAATCGAAAGATGGGAAAGATCCTCCATAATAGTTACAGCAAGGACATCATCTGTGAATAATACTTCTGGAACATAATCAGGAGCAATTTGCCCGAAAATTTTTAAGGCATCTGCTTCAATCTTTGCTCTTTTCAGTGTTAATGGCCAGCTTTCACCAACTACTTTTGCATATGGAAGAGCTTGTTTGATAATAATACTTTTTCCTTTTAATTCTTCGACAATATGAAAAACAAGATTGAGATTTCCGTCGCCAATCTCCTTGCAGGAGAGTTTAGCATGCCCTGGAAAGATATTTAATTCCAGTGCAAGTTCAACAGCACTCTCGTTTGTTAACGGTTGGTATGCTTTTTGTTTTAGTAGACTCATAATGGCTCCTCCTTGTTTTTGGGAGGCTTAATCGTGCACTCAAGCACAAAAAAGCCTCTTTCTCATTTGAAAGAGGCTCGGGAAGACAAATTGTCTATCGCACCTCTCATCTCTCAGAAAGATAATCCTTCTGTTGGAATTAGCACCGTGCCTTATTGGGACTATTAAGCGCATGAAGCGCCCTATTTTCCAATAGGTTTAAGGTCGGTTGCTGGGCTTCAAAGGGCCAATCCCTCAGCCAGCTCGTGATAAGAGAATATTTATTTAACTGGTAAAAATCATATCAGCAATAAAATGATATTGTCAATATTTTTTGAAAATTAATTATAGTATTCTGGTTTTCTATCTGTGAAAATAGGGATCTGTTTGCGGATCTCTTTGACTAAATCCATCTCAATTTCTGCTGATAAAATTTCTTCGCTTTCGCCAGCTTCTGCGATCACTTCTCCCCACGGGTTGATAATTAAGGAATGCCCAGCGAACTGGTTATTAGGATTTTGACCGGAACGGTTACAAGCGATGACGTAACACCTTTTCAATGAGTCTTTCAGCATATTGATAGTTTTTATTTGGATCACCAAAGGCGATATCCATTTGTAAACATGAAATTTTTAATTTCACGAATCTTCACCTCGTTTGAACTTTCGGAATTTTTTCTTTACAAGCTGTTATAAAAGTTATATCATTTGTGACTAGAATTTAACAATAGAATAACTTTTATAATTTATTAAAGCAGGTGAGAACCATGAAGCAATTTCCAACATCAGAACTTTTAAACAATCTTCCTAAGCAGTTTTTTGCTTCACTCGTTAAAAAAGTCGGTGAATATATTTCACAGGGGTATGATGTGATTAATTTGGGGCAGGGAAACCCAGACCAGCCAACACCGGCGCATATCGTAGCTAAACTTCAGGAAGCCGCGGAGAATCCCTTAAATCACAAATATTCTCCCTTTCAAGGACACCAGTATTTAAAACAAGCAGTAGCTGATTTTTATTTTAGAGAATATGGAGTAACCATTGATTCAGATAAAGAGGTGGCTATACTGTTTGGCGGTAAAGCGGGACTTGTTGAAATCCCCCAGTGTTTATTGAATCCCGGCGATACCATCCTCGTACCCGATCCCGGCTACCCGGATTATTTGTCAGGGGTTGCACTTGCAAATGCCGGAATGGTTAGGATGCCGCTAAGAGAGGAAAATAATTTTCTACCGGATTATGATGAGTTGAATGAAGATGTTTTAGATAAGGCAAAATTAATGTTTCTCAATTACCCTAATAATCCAACTGGTGCGGTAGCCACTCATGAATTTTTCGAAGAGACAATCAAACTAGCGAATAATCATGATATTTGCATAGTCCATGATTTTGCCTATGGTGCCGTTGGGTTTGATGGTGAGAAACCAGTAAGTTTTTTACAGGTTCAAGGGGCTAAGGAAGTTGGAATTGAAATTTATACATTATCAAAAACCTATAATATGGCAGGCTGGCGTGTTGGTTTTGCAATTGGGAATGAGAACGTCATTTCCGCTATTGAACTTTTACAAGACCATTTGTATGTCAGTTTATTTGGAGCCGTTCAAGAGGCTGCTGCAGAGGCATTAACGGGACCTCAAGACTGTGTAAAGGAATTAAATGAGTTATATGAGCGAAGAAGGAATGTATTGATTAATGGGCTTCGTTCCTTGGGTTGGAAGGTCAGCGCACCAAAGGGATCCTTTTTTGCCTGGCTTAAGGTTCCTGAAGGCTTTTCCTCTTCGGAATTTGCTAATATTCTCCTTGAACAGGCCCATATTATGGTTGCTCCTGGTATTGGATTTGGTGAATTTGGAGAGGGGTATGTCCGGGTGGGACTACTTTCAACAGAAGAACGATTAGCTGAAGCCGTCGAAAGAATTAGTCGTTTAGAAATATTCAGTTAAATCGATTGACATTTTATTTTTTTCTTGCGATAATGCAAATTAAAGTTAAACACATTAATAACTAAATAAAATACGAATCGTTTTCTTATCAAGAGCAGGCGGAGGGAAAAGCCCAATGAAGCCCGGCAACCGACTTAAACGAAAGTTTAAGCACGGTGCTAATTCTTGCAGCAACAAGGCTGATAGATGAGAAGATGTTAGTTTACGGCTAACCTCTTCTTTGTTGAAGAGGTTTTTTATGTTTGATTAAAAGGAAGTGTTTTTATAATGACTGAAATTATTGCTACATATCTACTAAATAACGAAAAGAAACCATCAAAGAAGGCAGAGGAAATTGCCTTAGGTTTAACAGTTGGGTCCTGGACGAATCTGCCTGAATTAGAACAAAACCAGCTGCGTAAACATAAAGGAAGAGTCGTATCGGTCGAATCGAATCCCTCAGAAACAGAAGATCAAGCAGTAATCAAAATTGCTTATCCAACGATAAATTTTTCTAATGACCTCCCCGCTATCATAACTACCGTTTTCGGTAAACTTTCATTGGATGGCGAAATCAAATTACTTGATTTGGAATTTGATGAAGGATTAAAGAGGCAGTTCCCTGGTCCAAGATTTGGGATTGATGGATTAAGGGAGAAATTAAACGTTTATAATCGACCATTATTAATGAGTATCTTTAAAGGCGTCCTTGGGAAAGATCTCACGTTTTTAGTCGAACAGTTAAAACAACAAGCCCTTGGTGGTGTTGATTTGGTTAAGGATGATGAAATCCTGTTTGAAAATGAATTAACACCATTTGAAAAAAGAATTGTCGAAGGGAAAAAAGCACTGCAAGAAGTGTATGACCAAACAGGACACCGCACTTTATATGCTGTAAACCTGACTGGCAGAACTTCGCAGCTGAAAGAAAAAGCAAGAAAGGCTGCTGAACTTGGAGCAGATCTCTTATTATTCAATGTTTTTTCTTATGGGTTAGATGTGCTGCAGGAATTAAGAGAAGATGATGAAATTGCATTGCCGCTTATGGCACATCCTGCTTTTAGTGGTGCATTTGCATCATCTTCCGTATATGGAGTATCCCATTCCTTATTACTTGGTAAACTGCTTCGATATGCCGGTGCTGATTTGTCATTGTTCCCATCTCCGTATGGGACAGTTGCATTAGAAAAACCGAAGGCACTGTCGATTGCTAAGGAATTAACAAGTGAGGACAGCTTTAAAAAGTCCTTCTCGGTGCCATCCGCTGGAATTCATCCTGGCTTGGTTCCATTGTTAATAGGTGATTTTGGTATCGATTCGGTTATTAATGCAGGCGGTGGAGTACATGGACATCCAGGTGGTGCCCGTGGCGGTGGTCTTGCATTCCGACAAGCGATTGATACTAAACTCCAAGGCAAGTTATTGACTGAAGGGGCTGAAATGTATCCTGAACTTAAACTAGCACTAAAGCTATGGGGAAATGCAGAGGTACCAGTATGACCAAACCTGTAATCTTTTGTGATTTTGATGGAACCGTAACGGAAAGTGATAACATTATCCGGATGATGGAAGAATTTGCTCCTCAGGGATGGGAAGACATTAAAGATCAAATTCTCACTCGCCAAATTTCCATTAATGAGGGAGTAGGAAAATTATTCTCCTTATTACCTAGTCAATTGGAGGAAAAGTTGACTGCGTTTGCGATTGAGCATGCAAAAATCCGCCCGGGATTTAAAGAATTTGTAGAATTTGCGCATAAAGAAGAGATTCCTTTATATATTGTTAGCGGTGGGATTGACTTTTTTGTTTATCCGGTATTAGAAAAATTTGGACCATTTGAAGGTATTTATTGTAATGAATCTGATTTTTCAGGTGAGAGAATTAAAATTCTTTGGCCGAATGAATGCGATTCATTATGTGACAATAATTGTGGCTGCTGTAAGCCGAGCATTATTCGAAAGCTAACCCATGAAAACGATAAGTTCAAGATTGTCATAGGAGATTCGGTTACAGATCTTGAGGCAGCGAAACATGCTGATTTTGTGTTAGCAAGAGATTTACTACAGGAGAAATGTGAGGAATGGGGTATTAATCATCGAGGATTTAGTACGTTCTTCGAATGTATCGAGGAAATTAAAAAAAGAATTGAGGTGGGGGAATTAAAATGTTAAAGGAAAGATGGAATGAATTAGCAGATGTAAAAGATGAACTTGCAAATCGAGACTGGTTTATGGGTACGAGCGGTAATCTAGCGATAAAAGTAAGTGATCATCCACTTCATTTTTTTGTAACAGCGAGTGGGAAGGATAAGCGGAAACGTACAGATGAAGATTTTTTACTTGTTGATGAGTTTGGTCACCCTGTCGAACAAACACATTTAAAACCCTCAGCAGAGACACTGCTTCATGTTGAAATTTATCGAAAAACGAATGCTGGCTGTAGTCTTCATGTTCATACAATTGATAATAATGTTATTTCAGAAATATATGGTGATCAGGGTGAGGTAACCTTTAAAGGACAAGAACTAATCAAAGCATTTGACATGTGGGAAGAGGATGCAACCTTAAAAATACCGATCATCCGTAATGATGCACATATTCCGACTCTGGCTGCTAAATTTTCTGAACAAATATCTGGGGATACGGGTGCTGTTTTAATTCGTAACCATGGAATCACCGTTTGGGGGAAAACTGCATTTGAAGCGAAAAAAATTCTTGAAGCTTCTGAGTTTTTATTTCGGTATCAGTTACGGTTATTAGAACATAAACCATACCAAATTATTTAAAGTAGTCTAACCAACCAAAAATGGAAGGGAAGAATGTAAAATGGCATATATTACATTTCAAAACAAAGAAGAGCAAATAAATGTTCAAGAAGAGGTTGCAAGGTTCCTTGAATCTCAAGAAGTTATTTATGAAAATTGGGATATTAGCAAGCTTCCAGGTGCTCTGGTAGAAAAGTATCTTTTGAGCGAGGGAGAAAAAGAAGAAATTCTAAGTGTTTTTTCTGAAGAAATCGCTGATATCTCTGCTAGACGGGGTTACAAAGCTCAGGATATCATTTCCTTGTCGGATAATACTCCGAATTTAGATGTCTTATTGACAAATTTTAAAAACGAACATCATCATTCAGATGATGAAGTTCGTTTTATTGTCAGTGGCCACGGTGTATTTGTCATCCAAGGAAAAGATGGTGAGTTTTTTGAGGTACATCTAAATCCCGGTGACTTGATTTCGGTCCCTGAAAATACAAGACACTATTTTACCTTAGAAGAAGACAGAAAAGTTGTCGCAGTAAGGATATTTGTTACAACCGAAGGCTGGGTCCCGATTTACGACAAGTTAGAAGTTCAATAATAGTAGTGAAAGAACTGGCTGTAGTTATCTGCAGCCAGTTTTTTCGTGCCTATCATAATAGCTTGATGATTAGAAGAATATGTAGAATTTTGTCGTGAAACAGTAGTATTGTTTGTGAAATTTGTCGAAAAACGAAAGAAATAGAATGTTTTGTCTACTTTTGCGAATGTGTTTACTTTTATCAAAATTCTTGTCATAATTCATCAAGTAGTCTAAATTTTAGTGGTTTACAGTAATTGGGTAATAGGTAGGGGGATACACATGTATGAGCAGCGTAATAACCATAATGAAATGATTGAAGAGATAAAGGAAAAAAGGCAACTAATGATTAATAGTGCCAACTCACTTGGGTTTACAAGTGAAGTAACTATAAAATATAGTCAAGAGCTGGATGAATTAATAAACGAGTATCAAAAGGCCATGGAAGGATCCTCCAGGCCAAATGATGAAATTAAGTTTGCTTTTAAACAGATGATTATGATTTGGCCTAAAGTATTAATTTAATAACAATGCAAAAAAACATGTCGATTAGGCCCCGTTAATTGAAATCCTATGAAAAAATATCAATAATGTACACCATGACCAGCAGTCCCATGATAAAAGCATAGGTGGATACCCGCTCATTTCCGTCTCCATGGCTTTCGGGTATCAATTCCTTATAAATGATAAATAACATAGCCCCGGCTGCAAAAGAAAGCCCATATGGTACAAGACCTTGAACATATGATGTCAAAAAATATCCTAATAATGATGTAACGATTTCAATGGCTCCCGTTAAGGTCGCTATAATGAAGGCCTTCCACTTACCTATCCGCTGATTAATTAAAAATAATGCGACAAGAAGGCCTTCTGGTGCATTTTGAAATCCAATTGCCAAAGCGATAAGATTTCCTGTATCGCCCTGCTCTGATGCGTAGCTGACGCCAACTGACAATCCTTCAGGAATATTATGCAGAGTAATCGCAGAAATAATTAAAAGAGCTTTCTCGTCAAATTGAATTCCAGTTTTGTTATGCTGTAAGTCAATATGAGGGATATTTTTTTCTAATAGAGTAAGCGTCCATACTCCCAGACATATACCTACAAAAAGTGATACAAATCCCCCGTATTTCAATGCCTCAGGGATTAAACCTATCGTAGAAGCTGCCATCATAATACCCGCACTAAAGGCTAATAAAACATCCTTCCAACGATGTGTAATAGAATGTTGAATAAATAGAATGATTAGTGCGCCTGCCCCTGTTGATAGCGCCGAAAGTACACTGCCAAAAATAACCTCACTCATCACATGTTTCCTTCCTTATTCCTTATCCAATAATCCTAATCAAGACATCTACAAAATTAGACATGAACTGTGATTTTTATCATTGTTTATATCTAAATATTTCATATAGTTATATTAGTACTATTTAATTAAATATTTACATCACGATTAACTACATATCTTACCACAACTTGTCATAACTTCAAATTGTTAATACTTTTAACACTACCTCTTAGATACAGCATAAAGATTTGTTTGGAATCTTTTAATCATCACTAGTTTAAGTAAAACCCAATAAGAAAATAAGAAATCTATCAATGTTTGGTACTATGCTTCTGTTGCGATACATATATCGTTAATAAAAGCATTTTTCAACCATAAGGGAGCAAACGCTTTCAATAATTCTAGAGATCATATGGAGGAGGGAAATTCCTACATGCATATTGTCGTATGTGTCAAACAAGTACCCGATACAAAAATTATTAAAATCAACCCAAAAACGAACACACTCGACCGCCGCAGTGCACCTGCCATCTTGAACCCTTACGATGCCCACGCTGTTCAGGAGGCGGTGAAAATCAAGGGAAAAACTGGGGGTACCATTTCCGTTTTATCAATGGGTCCGCCGCAAGCGACTGATATCATAAAAAAGAGTGTAGAAATAGGTGCAGATAGAGGATATCTAATTTCAGACCGTGCCTTTGCAGGCGCAGATACACTGGCAACTAGTTACGCTCTTTCAAAAGCATTAGAAAAAATCCATAAAGAACATCCAGTAGATATGATTATTTGTGGAAAGCATGCAATCGATGGTGATACAGGACAAGTTGGGCCAGGAATCGCAAGAAGAATGGATATCCCGCCAATAACCAATGTAATTGAAGTGACAGAAGTCAATCAGAAAGAAAAGACAGTATTGATAAAACGAAAATTAACAAACGGCTATGAATTGATTCAGTCGGAACTACCTTGTTTATTAACCGTTGAAAAAGAGATTAATGAGATTGAGTATTCACCAATGCCCAACATGATTCAAGCAGCAAAGTATGAACCGATTATTTGGGCTGTAAGTGACTTTGAAAATGTTGAACGCTCGCAGCTCGGTCTAAAAGGTTCACCTACAATTGTGGGGAAAATGTTTACGCCGCCTCGTCCAGAAGGTGGTAAAAGACTAGAAGGTGCTGCAGATGACCAGGTTAAGCAACTTATGGACCTTTTGATGGAGAAGAAGGAACTATTAACAATCCAGACATCTAAATAATATAGAACAATCTTTTGTCAAGGGGGGAATTTAACATGAATCTAGACGATTTTCGGGGAGTCTGGGTATTCATTGAACAAAATGATGGTAAGGTCGAAGGCGTTTCTCTAGAATTACTTGGTGCCGGAAGAAAGTTAGCGGATAAATTACAAGTTCCATTAGCTGGCTTTTTACTTGGTCATGAAATAAAACCATTAGCGAATAAAACTATTTCTTATGGTGCAGATATTGTGTATATGATTGATCATCCCGTTTTAAAGAATTATCGTACAGAATCATATATGAAGGGCGTAATGCTCCTTGCTGAAAAATACAAACCAGAGATAATCCTTTACGGTGCAACACCCAACGGGAAAGATTTAGCAAGTGCCGTAGCTACAGATTTAAATACAGGTTTAACGGCAGATACAACCATGCTAGACGTGGATATTGATAATAGATTGCTAGAAGCAAGCAGACCTGCCTTTGGCGGTAATATTATGGCAACCATCCTTTGTAAAAAACATCGACCGCAAATGGCAACGGTAAGACCAAAGGTAATGAAGGCATTAGAACCAGAGTCAGGGAGAACAGGCAAAATCATTGAGGAAAAAATATCACTTCAAGAAGAAGATATGCGTACAAAGGTATTACAAATTGTGAATGACGTAACAAAAAAAGTCAATTTAGCTGATGCCCATGTCATCGTCTGTGGCGGAAAAGGAATGGGGGATTTGCAAAACTTCCAGCTTCTTTATGAATTTGCAAATACAATTGGAGCAACTGTTGGTGGTACACGTGATGTTGTTGAAGCTGGCTGGCTGCCACATCACCTTCAAATTGGTCAAACAGGTGAAACAGTTACTCCAAAAATTTATTTTGCCGTTGCCTTATCTGGAGCAATCCAGCACGTTGTTGGTATGAAAAATTCTGATTTTATTATCGCGATTAACAAAGATCCAAATGCGCCAATTTTTGATGTTGCGACATATGGAATCGTTGGAGATGCCTTGGAAATCATTCCAAAGTTAATCGAACAATTTAAGCAACTTAGATCTGTAAAGGGCGGTGAAATGAGTTATGTCTGAAAAATTTGATGTGATTGTCGTTGGTGCTGGCCCAGCAGGTACTTCATGTGCCCTTACCTGTGCAAAAAGTGGACTAAACGTTTTACTAATTGAAAGAGGGGAATACCCAGGGGCTAAAAACGTAATGGGCGGGGTATTGTACCGTAAGCAAATGGAAGAATTAGTTCCTGAATTTTGGAAGGAAGCACCTCTGGAACGACCAGTGATTGAACAGCGTTTTTGGATGATGGATAAAGAATCTGTTGTTCAATTTGGTTATAAAGGTCTCGAATGGGGTGTGGAGCCATATAATAATTTTACAGTCTTACGCGCACAGTTTGACCAATGGTTTGCCAAAAAAGCAGTTGATGCAGGTGCACTACTTATAAATGAAACAGTAGTAACTGAATGTATTGTTGAAAACGGTAAAGTCGTTGGAGTTCGTACCGATCGTCCAAATGGTGATGTATATGCAGATGTCGTCGTGCTTGCAGATGGGGTTAACTCGCTCCTTTCAAAACAGTTGGGTTTCCATAAAGAATTTAGACCAGATGAAGTTGCTTTAACAGTAATGGAAGTGATTAATTTACCAAAAGAAAAAATAAATGACCGATTTAATTTGGAAGATAATCAAGGGTGTACGATTGAAATTTTTGGTGATTCAACAAAAGGCAACCTCGGAACAGCGTTTGTGTACACCAATAAAGAAAGCTTAAATATTGGGGTAGGAACCACACTATCGAGTATGATTAAAGCGAAAATAAAGCCATATGAGCTCCTAGACTACTTAAAAACTCACCCTATGGTAAAACCAATGCTGGCAGGTGGAGAATCCGCCGAATATCTTGCCCATCTCATACCAGAAGGCGGCTACCGTTCGGTTCCTAAAGTGGCTGGAAATGGAGTTATTGTCGTTGGAGATGCAGCACAGCTAGTCAATGCGATTCATCGTGAAGGTTCGAACATGGCGATGTCATCTGGAAAAATGGCTGCAGAAGCTGTAGTCCAGGCACATAGTCGTGGGGATTTCAGTGAATCAAGCTTAAATAGCTATCGTGATGCACTAAATAATAGTTTCATAATGAAAGATTTAGAGAAATATAAGGATGCTGCACATACCTTTGAGAAGTATCCACAATATTTTAATGAATATGTTCCAATGATGAATAAAGCCATGAGCAAATTCTTTACTGTTGATGGAACACCGAAGCGGGAAAAACAAAAACAAATCATGAAGAGTGTGACCTCAGAACGTGGAACCATCCGTGTGATACAAGATATTTATCGTGCTTGGAAGGCGGTGAAATAATGTCAACGAAAAATATCGAGGAAAAACAGTATCTCCTCCGTTTTAAATGTGATACAAAATCTCATTTGACCGTACTGGATCATGACGTCTGCATGACAAAATGTCCCGATAAGCTTTGTACAGTATTTTGCCCTGCTGAGGTTTATAAGTGGGAAGGAACTCGAATGCAGGTAGGCTATGAGGGCTGTCATGAATGCGGAAGCTGCCGGATTGGCTGCCCGTACCAGAACATAAAATGGGAATATCCAAAAGGCGGACATGGGATCGTATTTAGGTTAGCCTAAGTTTCAAATGAAAAAGTGCTGTTTGCAATATGCAAACAGCACTTTTTTATGTAGAATTTTCATTTTTACTATATGTGGGTTATTTCACAAATGAGGGTAAAAAGAAGGTGAAGCAGAAGGTAATATTTTTAGGGGTTAGCTTATTTTCTCTAGAAGCGTTGCTGAAGAAAGTCGATCGTTTTTGCCGGCTGTAACGAGGGAAGATGCAAATGCGTTTGCATGATCAATTAACTCCATATTCGGAGAACAATAATATGGCTTTTTCCAATTGAAGTCTCCTTCACAATCAGCAGGGTATATACTTACTTTCCAATGAAAATATATTTTTGTTTGTGGGAGTTGAACCCCTTCTACGGCAATCAGCCAATGGGTTGAAGGTGAGTTCGTATAGTTTGCACTGGATTCCTGTAAGGCAATTTGGTCATTTACACCAATGGGGATTAGTGCCTTTTGATAAAAATCGTGATAATTTGGGGTTTTCATATCTTTTCCCTCCCTTTATGGTCTACCTCTATTATATGAAACATTTAATCTTTTTTTGTGTGATAAATGTTAAAATTTTTAAAAAAATTAGCGAGTTTTCATTAAACTGACAAAATTTCTTTCATTCATTCACAATTTTGTAAAAATGTGAGCAAAGTCACTACATTAACTACTGGTTGATTTTATACTTGTACCAATAAAAGTGATAGAGGTGATTGTTGATGAGTGGCTGTATGAGTGCGTTTGGAGGCATGCCCCAAGCTGAACTAAGTAAAGGACTTAAGCAATTAAAAGGTGAACACCCACCGTTATTAAAGCAATTAGATAACATGTACGAGTTAACACAAAAAATTGACCAAGAAATAGATATCGAGACTAATTTCTCAGCATTAATTACAAGTGTAAAAGATTTTAAGGCAGCATTAGATCCCCATTCTGAAAGAGAAGAAGGTGTTCTTTTTCCGATGATGGGTGTTTATATCGGAACAACTTCAGGACCTATTGCTGTAATGGAGTATGAGCATGACCAAGCAAAATCCAAAATTGGAGAATTTCTTACGATTGCAGAAAGTAAATCGGGGTCCATTGGAGAAAAGAAAAAAGCAGCACAACTAGTTCAAAGTGCTTACTTTATCTTAACAGAGCATTTCTCCAAAGAGGAAAATGTTTTATTCCCAATGGCGGAAAGAATGCTTACCGACGAGGAAAAGGAAGAATTATATCAAAAAATCCAGGAAATATAAAAGGATGGGCTCCCGTGCCCATCCTTTTATATTT
>NZ_JBALSN010000422.1:0-5746 GCF_036966985.1 Neobacillus drentensis
CCTTTTTGAATTTTTGTTTCTCCTGGGTTTCCATGAGGAGAAGCGGCATTGGCTCCGGCAAGAACCATGGTCGAAAACGACATTTCGGTAACACCTTTTTGTTTTAAGGCGTACTCTAGGGCATTTAGAATTTCTAACTCTGTTTTTCCTTCCTTAATTTCACTAGCCCCGAATTCAACGGCGAAATCGGCAAGGGCACAAGCCTCTTCAATAATTTTTAATTCCTTGGCATCTTTAATCATTCGAAGCATGCGTAATTTTTCTTCAGCAGAAACAAAAGATGCTTGTGGGAATAACTTGGAAAGATGTTCATAGCGTTCTACATTCATATGTTCTTTTTCAATCGCTGCTTTCGATACACCCTTTATTCTTTTATTAATAGAATTTAATATCATTTCCCATGGGTTTTGGATGTCACTGTAACCAATAATTTCATGGTCCCAGCCTGACCGTTTGGCATCAGGCACTTCCATTGCAGGGCAGACAAGGAAAGGCTCTTCCGTCTGAAAGACTGCTAGTGCGAGCAGCCGCTCATGTGGATTGGTGTAATATCCACTTAAATAAAATACATTCTCAGAAGAGGTTAGAAAACTAACTTCTATATCGTTATCCTTCATCCATGATTGAAGTTTCGTTAATCGTTGATTCATGTTAACTCCCCCTATGTAATTCATATCCTATTTGAGATTATCAATTAAAACATGAAAAGTAAACTTTCGATGTTTTAAAGTCCTCTTGCTTAAATTCGATTTTTCAGGAAAATACTAGAGATTATGGAAGGGATTCCAGCTATTGTATGGAAATAAGTAATAGAAGAAAACGAGAGGAGCGAATGTGATGAAAATATCTTATCACGGACATTCAGTGGTACAAATTGAAACAAATGGAAAGAAAATTTTAATTGATCCATTTATTAATGGTAACCAATTAACAGACTTGAAAGTGGCTGAAACAAGGCCTGATGTCATTATTTTATCGCATGGACACAATGACCATGTCGGGGATACGGTCGAGTTAGCAAAGAAAAATAATTCCCTCGTTGTAGCTAATCATGAGCTTTCAACTTACCTAAGCTGGCAGGGAGTGAATACCCATGCGATGCATATTGGCGGAGCCCATCAATTTGAGTTTGGCAAAGTTAAATTAACACAAGCCTTTCATGGCTCAAGCTATACAACAGAAAATAATGAAATCATCTATTGTGGGATGCCTGCTGGGATTTTATTTATGAATGAAGGAAAGACCATTTATCATGCTGGAGATACGGCGTTATTTTCAGATATGAAGCTGATTGGTGAGCGACATCCAATTGATGTGGCCTTCCTGCCAATAGGAGATAATTTTACAATGGGACCTGAAGATGCAGCATACGCAGCCAAACTGTTAAAAGCTAAAACAGTTGTACCAATTCACTTCAATACCTTCCCGCCAATTAAACAGGATCCTTTCAAGTTTATCGAAATGCTTGAAGATAAAAATGGTAAACTACTTCAACCAGGCGAAGTTATCGAAATTTAAATGTTCTAGGTGATTTACATACTTTTTTACCTCCCCTATGCATAAATATGGAACAAGCAGTCTTTTAGGGGAGGAAAATAAATTGAAAAAAAACAGATATTTACTTTGCCTGTTACTTTGTGGCTTTTTACTTTATTACGGAGCACCGCGCTTATCAATTCATGCCGAAGGTGCCCAAGGGATATTTTCATTAGCATGGCTCGCATTTGCATTAATGGTTATTGCTGGAAATCTTACGGGTCTGCTTTATAGCCCAAAAAGGCAGGGTCAAAAACCTCAAGTAGATCGACGAGTAAAGAAGAAATCCAGGTCCTTTCACTGAGAATTAAGGTCAATGTGAGAATCCGCATTGAATCAAGGCTTTTAACACTCTATAATAAAATTTATATGTAATCCAGATTATTCGTAACTGAATGAATGGAAGTTGACTATAAAAAGGGTGAAGGTCTTGGCCACAAAGCATGAACAAATTTTACAATATATAGATGGACTCCCAATTGGGGAAAAAATATCTGTCAGGCAAATTGCGAAGGCGATGACTGTAAGTGAAGGTACAGCCTACCGCGCGATAAAGGAAGCGGAAAATAAGGGATATGTCAGTACCATCGAACGAGTTGGAACAATTAGAATCGAACGGAAGAAAAAAGAAAACATTGAAAAGCTGACTTTTGCAGAAGTAGTAAACATTGTTGATGGACAGGTGTTAGGCGGAAGAACAGGGTTGCATAAAACATTAAGTAAGTTTGTGATTGGTGCGATGAAATTAGAAGCCATGATGCGCTACACCGAGGCAGGCAACCTTTTAATTGTTGGTAACCGGACACAGGCACATGAACTAGCCTTAAAAGCAGGCGCTGCTGTACTCATTACCGGGGGATTCGATGCGGAAGAACATATCAAGAAACTGGCTGATAAACTCGAAATACCGGTAATATCAACAAGCTATGATACCTTTACGGTTGCTACAATGATTAACCGGGCGATTTATGACCAATTGATTAAAAAAGAAATAATATTAGTTGAAGATATTTTAACCCCGCTTGCCGATACTTTTTATCTAAAAACGACGGATAAGGTGTCCAAATGGCACGAATTTAACCAACAAACTGCCCACAGCCGCTATCCTGTTGTCGATCAAAACATGAAAATACAAGGGATGGTTACAAGTAAGGATATCCTAGGTCAAGGTATGGATACATCTATCGATAAGATTATGACCAAACACCCAATGTCTGTTAATGGGAAAACAAGTGTGGCCTCAACGGCTCATACCATGGTCTGGGAAGGAATTGAAGTTCTCCCTGTTACGGATGACGCTAACCGACTGGAAGGGATCATTAGCAGGCAGGATGTATTAAAGGCCTTACAAATGAACCAACGACAGCCACAGGTTGGGGAAACCATTGATGATATCGTTACCAATCAAATGGTATTAATGCAGGGCAAAGCAAAAGGAGAAGAGGTGTACTCTTGTGAAGTAACCCCGCAAATGACAAACCAGCTGGGAACCATTTCATACGGTGTTTTTACTACCATTGTCTCAGATGCTGCGAACCGAGTCTTACGATCATATAAAAAAGGTGACCTTGTCGTTGAAAATATGACCATTTACTTTATTAAACCAGTTCAGATGGAAAGTATATTAGAAATTTATCCAAAAGTACTTGAAGTAGGACGTAAATTTGGAAAAGTGGATGTTGAGGTTTTTAATGAAGGCGTATTAGTAGGGAAAGCGATGATGATGTGCCAACTGTTGGATAGAAGTTAGAAAGAAAAGCTCCAGTCTCTAGGCGCTGGAGCTGGACAGTTATTCGTATAAACAGAGCCGCTTCATAGAGAAGCGGCTTCAGATTTTTTATTTTTGTAGTTCAAAATTTTTTGCTTCCTCGATTGCGAAAGGAAGGTAATGTTTGTATTTTTTGAAACCGATCCAGCTGAAGATGGCTCCATAAACAATGAAAACAGCGGCAACAATATACATAACCGTTGTTTCGGAAATAAATAGCATGTGATTGACTCCGAATAAAAGGACAAAAAGCCCTAATGCAATATTTGATTTAGCGGCAAGCCATTTCTTTTCTACTAAACGGTTGCTTCTGATGTATTTTGTTTTATAAAATAGGTAGAAAGCAAAGAGTATAGCAATTAATATAACAAGTACAAACATATTATTTCCTCCAAGCATAGAAAATCTTCTATTATTGTACCTGTAAAAACAAAAAAATACCACCATGGTTTATGAGTTGGTAAAGGAGAAGCGCCCATGATTGAGCAAATATTAGCAGAGATTGAAAAATATGAAACCATTATCATTCATCGTCACGTCCGTCCAGATCCGGATGCATATGGTTCACAAGGCGGCTTGGCAGCTATTTTACAAGAATCCTTTCCGGATAAAAAGATTTATGCTGTTGGTCTAGAAGAACCAACTCTTCATTACATGCGCAGGCTGGATGTGATTGAAGATGAAGTTTACAAGGGGGCATTAGTGATCGTTTGTGATACTGCAAATGCGGAAAGAATTTGTGACAAACGCTACGCACTTGGTGATAAATTAATAAAAATTGATCACCACCCGAATGAAGACCCTTATGGTGATTTACTATGGGTGGATACAAGTGCCAGCTCTTGCAGCGAAATGATTTATGAATTTTATTTGAAGGGACAAGCCAAAGGGCTAAAAATGAACGATTCAGCGGCGAGACTTTTATACGCTGGAATAGTCGGCGATACGGGCAGATTTCTATTTCCGAGTACAACAGAAAAAACGCTAGGCTATGCCGGAGAATTGATCCATTATAATTTTTCTCGTACCGAGTTATTTGACAAGATGTATGAATTAGATCTCAATATCGTTAAATTAAACGGATATATACTTCAAAATTTTGAACTTCAGAAAAACGGTGTTGCCTCAGTTAAATTAACAAAAGAACTTCTCAAAGAATACAATGCAAAACCAGCAGAAGCATCACTGCTTGTCGGAATATTAGGGAATGTAAAAGGGATTAAGGCATGGGTATTCTTTATTGAGGAAGACGAGCAAATAAGAGTTCGTCTGCGTTCCAAAGGCCCGGTGATAAATGTAGTTGCAAGAAAGTTCAAAGGAGGAGGACATCCACTAGCGTCCGGAGCCTCCATCTATTCTTGGAGCGAAGTGGATGATGTATTGAAAGCACTTGGTGAGGTTTGTGAAAACTATTCTTTAAGCAAATAGAAAAAAATCGGCCCTCCTCCGGCCGATTTTTTTATTCAAATTGAATCTCTAATTGAATAGATAGGTTCGTGTAAAAAACCATTTCTTTAACCTTAAGTTTATACCTTTTATCATTTATCTTTACTGGTTTATTTTCAATAATCTTTTTTAGAAGGTCTTTACTTTTATAAACTGTTTCAATATCTTTTGCAAGCATCATACTAATGTCATCCTTCACTGAGTCTTCTGTCTCTAATACACTTAACGAATCAAGTTTATATTTTTCCCAGTTTGTAATTCGAATATTGATTTTCTGTACCGTGAGTTGTTCAATGTTCCGCTTGTTGATCTCTTTATATTCATCCTGCCAAATTTTTTTCTCCTCGTTTAAGTCAACAATCTCCTGTGCTTGTTTCCGGATTAATTCTGTGTTCTCCTCCTGCCAGACCCCATAAATATATAAAAAAATACACCAGCTAATCGCTCCCCCAACGGCCATTCCAGCAAAAAAACGCTGCCAGGCAGGTTTTCGATATAATGGCGGGATTCTCATGATGAGATATGCTCCTGGGTTAACCAATTAATAATTAGAGCTCCAGTCTGGGCACCGCCAAGGGCAGAGAGGATTAATAAGAATTGTTTAAAAAGATCCTTTGTATCTGCGTTAAATAAACCCCTTTCAAACGTATAAACTGCGTCAAACGTTCCACCAATGGCGGATACAATGGCCCAGATTCTAAGTGCTGAAGATAAGCGATATACCGTTGTCAGCGGCGGCTGACCAGTTAGGAATGAAGCAATCCCCCCAATAAGTGATCCGCCGAGTACGACTCCCAAGGCAATAAAGTAGCTTTCAATAAAAGCAGGAAAAAAACCAATCTCTTTCATCATGTCAACCGCCTCTACGCATAGTCAATACCCAATACTCATGTATATGGACAAACCAATAGAAATATGTTTTTTTAAATGGATATGATAAAGCTAAACGTCCATTTTGGCACCCTGTTGATTGGAGAGGAAGGCACGAAGACTCCT
>NZ_JBALSN010000423.1:0-556 GCF_036966985.1 Neobacillus drentensis
TTTTTAAAAAAAATATTATATTGTGGAAAATTTTCCACTATGGTATACTTTCATTAAGCACAAAATGAGAAGAGAGGGAAAGACCATAAATATTAATTTAAATAAATTAAATGAGCTGGAGCTTTCGGTTCATAATAAACTTTCTGAAATTATTAAAGAAAAGGATCATTTAAAAATATTAGAGGCCGCTGAGTATTGTAATGTGTCTTCTTCAAAAGTATCCAAACTTGTAAGAAAACTTGGGTTTGAAAGTTTTAAACAATATAAACAATTTTTTGGCGGTCAGCCAATCATTCAGGAAGACAAAAAAACTTCAAGTGAGCTTGAACGATTAAAACACTTTATAGATAATTTTGACCCTACATTAGTGGATGAGTTTTTAACTCTTTATAAGAAGTACAACAGAATTGTGCTATTTGGATTGGGTCCATCCTTTATTTGTGTAGAATACTTTGCTTATAAGCTTGCTCTTGTTTCTGGAAAACATATTTTAGTGAGCCAGGGAGAAGATCATGCGAAGCATTTAGTGGATGAGGACACGCTTTTAATTGTTTTT
>NZ_JBALSN010000423.1:577-10239 GCF_036966985.1 Neobacillus drentensis
AAATATTGTTGATTTTGGAGGAATATGACAATTCTCAAACTTTACAAGTAGATAATATATTTTACTTAACCAAATCTGCTCAAAATGGAAAATTGTTACCTTATGAAAAAACTCGAACTGTATTCTTTATTTTTATAGAAGAAATTATTGTAAAATTAATGGCAGAACGAGATGCATTAAAAAAGGATGAATAAAAGAACAGACCGTCTGGCCATGAGACGGTCTGTTTTCTTATTTTATATAGTTAATAGACTGTCAGACGTATCTGCTAGTTCCTTTTGTTCTTGTGATGAAAACTCAACCACTGTTCTGCCAACGTTGATGCAATTGCAGTCATGGAAGCTGTCGAATGCTTTATTAATGTCATTTAGCTGGATACGATCAAGGACGAGTCAGGCTTCGATGAAAAGTGTAAATTTGTAAATTTATGGTAAAAGTAGTACATACACAACTCTAAGATGATCATTTTCGCTCGTGGAATCCGGTCTTTTAAACTGCACATACCTTAGTGTTATCAGGCAATTGAACATCGGCTTTGTCCCATATACCACATTTTCTGAAAAGCTAAATTCGGACAACAAGAAAAATTTCGCCTTGCGTGATGAGTTGATCGTAAAACAACGGTTTCGTCTATAAGAGATTGTTCAAAAAGTCCGGGAAACATTCACTGAAAGTGAGCGAACGTTTTTGGATAAGATTTAAAAGTTTATTTGCTGCTACCTGCTAACAGGGATTGTATCATGTTGAAACCTCTCTTTTTCGAGTAAAAGCAATGATGAATAATAATAACGGAAAGACAAATGCCATGGTTATATTAAAGGGGATATATGTTGTCCCTAAAAAATGAGAAAATACTTGAAGATTTGGAGCTACCCAAATACTAAATATTATAATGTAAATGCCCATCGGAAAGACAATTGGGCGATAGTTACTAAGACCTAACCATTGGGAAGTACCGATTACGATTATATAATAAAAGATGGATATTTTAATAAATGCCCCGGCAACCCATATAGCCATAACAATGGACTCTATATGTTCTAAAAAATCAGCTATACTAATGTACCGAACAGCAGACATGACCGGATAAGTAAAAGTGGCTGTGATCCCTCCAAATATGAACAGGGTAGTGATATTGAGAGCTAACAAGGTCAGTAAGACAATACATAAAGAAATGACTCCCCATTTCATTCCTTTATCTGAATTAGATAAAAACGGGAGAAGCATAGCGAGAATCACAACGTTGTCAAACCAACCAACTAGAGGAATTGCTCCTCTAAAGACAGGTTTCATTCCATTTTCCATTATGGGAAAAATATTCTTGATTTCCATATCGGGAAGAAGTAGGAGAATTATTATCACCCAAAGTATTAATATGATAGGGATGAATAGCTGTGCAATTCTTGCGATTCCTTCTATGCCGCCTCGTACGGCAAGAGCACAAGCAAAAATCATACTAGCTATCACAACCATCAGTGGGGTTTTTGGCATAAAGCTACCTACGACAAATTCAGCGTATTGTCTTGTTATAATACCATCGCCATATATACATATGAAGATAAAAAAGAAACCGAAGATTTTCCCGCATAATCTGCCAACAATTTTTTCACTATATTGGATGATTGTTTCCCCAAGGTATCGCTCGTGTAACTTAAATGTAATATATACGAGAATAAAACCGGTAACTGAACCGATCATCGTTGAAATCCACAAATCGCGTCCTGCGTGTATGGCTACTATCCTGGGTAATAGTAGATCTCCAGTTGCTACAACCATTGGATACATAATAATTGCCATTTGAAGCGGTGAAATCTTCCCTTTCTCTAACACTCTTCTTTCACCTCATTTACTTGTCCTTTCCCAACAGTTCATATATAAGAGGTTGTTCAAAAAGTCCGGAAAACATTCATCGAATAGGTAGAACACTTTTTCTTCGTCTGAAAGTGTCTTCCGACAAGACCAACACACATTATTAAGTCCGATCTTGTCCTCCAATACTTTGATATTTTTTAATCCTGATTAATAATACTTGTTCATACGACCATACTAAAAATGTATTCAGTATGGACAAGTATTCTATCAGAAACATCGCTATCTACCTGGGCACTAAGCTGGATTACCTACAAAGTAATCTATAAGATTGGCGGTATCAGATATTTGCAAAAAAAGCAGAATCATAAAAGAGATAGTGAACTTTACCCTCAAGTCTGAGAAATAGACAAAGATAAGTTATCATTGGTAGAGTAGAAAATTTCAGCCTATGCATTGATGAAGAGTCGTTGTTTTGAAAGGAAAGAGGTATATCATGTTGATTCGAAAATCCCGAAAATGGGTCAAGAAAGACGGGATATCAAAAGCAATTTCTCACGTTCCCGAGCAACAGAAAGAGCCTATTTCTTCAAATTTGCAAGAAAATGTACAAATACTGCGTTCCATTTACGCCGATTGCTCCGATGTCAATTTTCGAACATTTTTGGTTAACGGAACAACAAAGGCGGTTTTGGTCTATATTGAAGGACTATCCAATATTGAAGAGATCGATGACAATGTGCTATCCCCCCTTATGCGGGATACCGCCGAAAAAACGGGCAGCATAAATGAATTGCTGGAAAGAAAGCTTTCGGTCTCGAAGGTGAAAGAAATCAAAACTTTTCCCGATTGTATCGAATCCATTTCCATCGGCAATCCGGTTCTTCTTTTCGAGCACGAAACCCTTGGGATTTCTTTAGGACTGGCAAAATGGGAGAAACGGTCCATTGAAGAACCATCAGCAGAATCGGTTGTACGCGGACCGCGGGATGGGTTTACGGAAACGATTGGAGTAAATACCTCGCTCTTACGTAGAAAGCTTAGAAGTCCACAATTAAAGATGAAATCAATGAAAGTAGGTCGCTACAGTCAGACCGAAATCGTCTTGGCCTATATCGAAGGGATCGCCGATTTAACCCTGATCGAGGAAATGACCCAAAGGATTCAGCGAATCAATATCGACAGTGTATTGGAAAGCGGATATATCGAGGAAATGATCGAAGACAACCCTTTCTCTCCGTTCCCACAAGTATTGAATACCGAGCGGGCGGATGTGGCTGCATCAAGCCTTTTGGAAGGAAAGGTCGTCATTTTGGTAGACGGGACTCCGTTTGCCCTGATCGCACCGACAACGCTCTTTTCATTGCTCCAATCAAGCGAAGACTATTATCAGCGCTTCTTAATTGGGACTGTGATCCGCTGGCTACGTTATTTTTTCGTGCTGCTTTCCTTGCTGCTCCCGTCGCTCTATGTGGCCCTACTGACTTTTCATCATGAGATGGTACCTACAACGCTACTATTGAACGCTGCTTCCTCTCGCGAGCGAATTCCTTTTCCGGCACTGGTTGAGGCTCTGATCATGGAATTCACGTTCGAAGCACTGCGGGAGGCAGGAATCAGGCTTCCTAAGCAGGTGGGAGCGGCTGTAAGCATTGTCGGGGCACTCGTCATTGGCCAAGCGGCGGTTCAAGCAGGTATAGTGTCGGCCCCGATGGTTATGGTCGTAGCCATAACAGGGATCGCCTCCTTTACGGTTCCTCGTTATACCGCTGGAATTGCCCTGCGGATGCTACGCTTTCCCATCATCTTTCTGGCAGGTATGTTGGGATTGCTGGGCGTGATGCTGGGGATCATTTTCATCCTTATCCACTTAAGCACATTAAAGTCTTTTGGTGTTCCTTATTTGGAACCATTGGCCCCGATGAAATTCCGCGATATGAAAGACGTCCTGATACGGGCCCCTTGGTGGATGATGAATACCCGCCCTCATTTAACGGGTGATTATAATAAGTACCGCCAAGCTCCAGAGCAGAAACCTGATCCAATACGAGGAGATGAGTAATGATCGATCGTCTGAATCTATTTTATCCAAGGAAAAGGTCATCCAATAAAAATTCTTGGTGCGATGATCATATTCACACCAAAGGAAAGCTGCTGGAAAAAGGGGAGACCGTGGGATGAAAAAGATGCTATTGTTTTTCTTCTTTTTTGCGAACAACTTGCTTCTAGCCGGCTGCTGGGATCGTACCGAAGTCAATGATGTAACGCTAATCACCGGAGTAGGGATTGACAAAAAGAATGAAAACACGATTGAGCTTACCGCAGAAGTATATATTCCCAAAGCTTTGGGTGCTGGTGGCGGTGCTGGTGGCGGTGCTGGTGGCGGTGGTAGTCCCCCCGAAACCATAATAAGAAGTGGAAAAGGAAAGACAATTGCCGATGCAATCTCGAACTTACAGGAAAAAATTCCGCGCGAAGTTTTCTGGGGGCACACAAAAGTGATTGTGATTGGGGAGAAACTGGCGAAAGCAGGCATACGTGAGCCTCTTGATTTCCTGGCACGAACTCCCCAAACTCGCCTGCGGAGCAATGTGTTTGTCGCTAAGGGGAAAGCCAAGGATATAATGGCCTTACTTCCTCCTTTGGAAAGCAGCTCTTCGGAAGTGCTTAGGGAATTAGCGGCATCGAAAGTTTTGATGGACATCACCTTGAAGGATGTATTACAAATGTTAAGCGGGGACGCCCAGGCAGCGGCCGTTCCAATGGTCACTATCGATCCTGCCGCAAAAGGGTTAGAACCGCTGCAGACGGTTTCGTATATTAATCAGACCGCAATTTTTAAGAAGGATAAGATGATTGGCCAAATCAGTGATAAGCTGACAAGGGGTGTACTGTGGACTAGAAACGAGATAAAGCAGGCTACTGTCACCATTAAGTCGAAAGAGGGAAAGGGGAATGTGTCCTATAGGCTACTTCGTGCGAACACTGAGCTGATCCCAGAGATAAAGTACGGAAAATGGAAGATGAAGGTAAAAGTTATCACGGAGGATGATATAATCCTGAACGGAACCGATTTAGACCTAACGACTCCAAAATTCACTCAAATGCTTCAAAAGGATTTGGAAAAAGACCTTAAATATCGCATAAGCCAAACATTAGAAAAAGTACAGAAAGAGCTGAAGGTCGATATTTTGGGTTTCTCTGAGGAATTTCACCGGAAATACCCACAAGAATGGAAAAAGGCCAAAAAGGATTGGGATGAGATCTTTCCTTCGGTGGAAGTGACCTTTGATATGAAGGCTACAGTACGCAGGCCCGGCCTGTCTACAACCCCGCAAGGATTACCGGAAGATGAGGTGAAGAAAAAATGAAATGGGGAGCATTGTTAGGAATAACAACTATCTTTACTCTTATCGCACTATATGAATGGCCCCAAATGAAACCAACGGAGAAAAAAGAAAGGGCGGCCTTTGTCACCCTTGCAGTAACAGGGTGGGTGATTGCCGTCCTGTTGCTTCATTTTCCCGACATGCCCGGCCCGACTCAAATAATTGATGCGATTTATAAGCCGATTGGAAAGATATTAGAGAAATAGCTCTTAGACAATATTACTGATTAGGTTTACGTTTTACAAAGGTCTCGATCTCTATCCACTCTCGCAGTCTTTAAAACTAAAAAACTCAAACTTCGCACCTAAATAATTAGGCAGAAGTCATGATCTTAATTGATAACTTATTGGGAAATATTGATAAACCGTTAGCTGGTTTAGTTTAAGTACAATCCATCACGAACTATCCATACTAATTTCTTAATGAAACGATGATCCTGTTCAAAATTATTGTTCAGATAACGAATCTGTCTTATTTGGATGCCTTCAGGCAACTTTTGCTCGTCTTTTAGTTGTTGAATGGCTACTGGATATGTTGGATTCTTATCAACTGTTATTACTCTAGGTTTTGAAACATGAAAAGCAGCCAAGGCTTGCTTAAAAAAGCGCTTAGCTGCTTTGGTATCCCTTTATTCAATAAGATAAAAATCAATGGTATTCCCTTCTGAATCAACGGCACGATATAAATACATCTATTGACCTTTACTTTGATGTACGTTTCGTCCACTCTCCAGGAGTCATTGGTTGGCTTAAGATGACGACGGATTAGTTGCATTCTTTTAAAATGAGTTGCGAGACACACTCCACATGTGCCGTATGCGGGAACATATCAACTGGCTGGATATATTTCACTTCATATTTTGCACTTAACGTTTGAATGTCCTTTGCTAATGTTGAAGGATTACATGAGATGTAAATGAGCTTTTTTGGTTCTGCCTGAAGGATGGTTTGGATTAACTGCCCCTCAAGACCTGTTCTAGGTGGATCAACGACAATGACATCGGGCTTCCAACCCTTTTTGACCCATTTTGGCAGAACCTCTTCTGCCTTTCCAGGTACATATTTTGTATTAGTCAATCCATGCCGCTTTGCGTTTTTCTTTGCATCCTCAATCGATTCTGGGATGACGTCCATTCCACGGACTTCTCCTGCCTGGTCAGCGAGCCATAACCCGATGGTTCCCACTCCACAATAGGCATCTACTACTTTTTCTTGACCAGTCAGAGCGGCTGCTTTTTTCACTTCATTATAAAGCTTCACAGTCTGAACAGGATTTAATTGGAAGAATGTCCTTGCAGAAAGCTCAAACTGAAGATCTCCTAGTGTTTCTTGGATGAACTCTTCACCCGCTAACGGAAGGGTTTCCTCGCCAAAAATAAGGGAGGTCTTTTGCCCATTGATGTTCTGAACAATTGATTTCACATTCGGAAGACGTTTTTGGATTTCCTGAATGATCAGGTCCACTTTTGGTAATTCTTTTTGCGTTGTAATCAGAACGACTTGCAGCTCTCCAGTTTGTATTCCAACCCGTGTAACAATGGTTCGAACAATACCTTTTCTAGACTTTTCATTATAAATTGGTATTTTTAATTCCTCTAAAATCCGTTTAACCGCTGATGTTGCTTCATTTGTTTGTGAATGCTGAACCGCGCATTCATCAATATTTATCAATTGATGGGAATTAAGGCCATAAAGACCGGCAAGGACCTTTCCATCCATTGCCTTCACTTGAAAACTGCTCTTGTTTCTGTATCCCCACGGGTCTTCCATTCCAATCGTTTCTCTGATATCAAGTTTGCTAATTTCCACTTTGGTATGGCGCTCTAGTGATTGAATGACAATATCACGTTTTTCCTTCAATTGTTGATCATAATTCAAGTGCTGCAATTGACAACCACCGCATTGATCATATACCGGGCAAAGCGGTTGGGCACGATGCGGGGATTTAACGCGAATTTTTTTAATTTTTGCCTCAGCAAATTTGGGATTTATCTTCGTTGCCTCTACGACCACTTCTTCACCGGGAAGTGCACCGGGCACAAAGACAACCTGTTTTTTAAAATAACCGACACCTTCCCCATTAATACCGAGCCGTTTAATCGTAAGCGGAAAGGTTTGCTTCAGTTCAATTTTGATATTTTGATCAGTTTTCATCTATTTCACTCCATAATATTCCATAAATTCATATAGATCGTTTCATTTTAATTTCCCCGTATTATAGCACGATTCACACAGAAAAACCGAATTCCAAAAAGAAATTCGATTTCTGTTGTGTTATATTTACTTTTTCTTCGGAAAGTCATCAAGGCTTTTGAACTTATAACCCTTTTTCTTTAAATCCTGAATTGCCTTTTCCAGGGCATCGGCGTTGTCCTTAGAGACAGTGTGTAAAAGTAGTACACAGCCCGGATGGACCTGTCTCATGATATTATCGTATGAATATTGCCAGCCCTTTTGCTGATTCACATTCCAGTCGACAAAAGCAAGTGACCAGAAAACATGTGTGTAACCCTCTTCTTTAGCAATTTGCATTGTTCGTTCGCTAAAAACCCCTTGTGGCGGTCGAAGGTATTTCATCTTCTTTTGCCCCGTGAGTTCTTTAGTTTTGACGCGGACTTTTTCAAGTTCCTCACGAATTCGTTCGTCACTAACAGTTGTCAAATTAGGATGATGCCAAGAATGGTTCCCGACAATATGTCCTTCTTTGACCATCCTTTTTACAATATCCCCTGCTGAAAGCAAATAATGACCAGTAACAAAAAAGGTTGCAGGTACCTTTTCCTTTTTTAAAATATCAAGAATCTGAGGGGTATATCCTTGTTCATAACCGTTATCGAAAGTTAGGTATAACGTCTTTGAGTCCGGATTGCTTTTATAAAAAGCACCGTATTTTTCGATTAACTGATCAAGCTCAGCTCCTGCTTCTGCCTGCTGTTCATTTACACCTTTTTTAAAGCCCCAATGGAGTGGCTGATTGGAAACAGCCGCATATGTACTCTGCGGTATAAATAAGAGCAGCATACTAAGGATGCACAATAATCTTTTCATCCATGTTCCCCCTATTTTGTTTTTTTTAGTGTTTGTTTAAATGGGAAAATGATTATTAGTATTTATAGGAAATTTTGAGGCTGATGGTAGACGCGGCCTTTCGTGGTTCCTGTATAAGGGAAGCATAAGGAAGATAAAAAGTACGTAGTTATTCTTGTAGATGGAAGGTGAAGGAATGTACGTATCTCCATATTTGTAAATGAGGAATGATTTAGTAAGAAATAATCTTTAATTGCAACTAAATGGGCATCCTGGGATATAAAATGGCAATGTGGACATACCCAAATTTTCCTTTTATAGCTCATTGGAAACTGAAAGCAATTGGGGCATTGAATACCTGTAATTATTTCTACCATTTGCACGCTAAATTTCTGCATTATGTCCGTAATTAATGGGGTGTGGCTTTTTATAAGAAGTCTCTTAATTTTCTCAATGGTTTTAGGATCAAGGAGAGTCTTATTATGTTGATGGTAAAATACATCGATTTTTCCAAGTAGTTCACTCACTCGGCAAATCTTTTTTTCTGCAATTGTGTATCCAGGACTAATACATAATTCAGTTGAGGATTTACAAATAGCAACTAGCGAGTCAATTGGCATTGGAGGGATTTTGTGTTTTTCAAGAAAGTACGTCAATAATAAGTTATGGCGGTGGGCCTGGGCAATTGGATTATCATAGACTATCCTTTTGTCCATATAATCTTGAATCATCTGATTTTTTTCGATTGTAAGTTTGCCGGAGTGGTTTTTGCCATCAATCATAAGAATTCCTCTTGGGGAAAGCAGCAATGCGTCGATTTGAAAGTACCCGTCACCATACGGGAGGCGCAAGTCGTGGAAAATGAGAAACCTTTTTGGTGGAGTTAGTCCTAGATAATAATGTATTTTTCTTTCCCCATTGTATCCGGATCGTAAATTCTTAATGAATAGCCTCAAATCCATAAGTTTTGGATGATTTGGGGGCATTCTTTTTTCCAATGCTTCGGCTTTCAGCAAGTTAAGGGGAACTGTTAGGTCTTTAACAAACAATTTAATACCTCCTTTAGAAGTCGTTTCGCTTATTTATAACATGTTTGCCCAAATTCTTGTATGGATTATTTATGAATTTTGTTAATTTTGATTATTATTAATGTATTTGACAAAAGATGAATGAGGAATTTTACAATTTGGGAGATAATACACGATAAAAAAGCTTTATTTTACAATTATTCAATTTATTTTACAAAACAAGCATGGGATTGAACAATATTTGTAATCTTTTTCCAAATCAATAAATACAATTAGATTATTACACCAAAATTGTGAATAATTTTACAAAATTGCAGCTTTATTTTTCAAAAAATGGTATTTAATACCCAGTTCAACCATTCCCCAATAATTACTCTTCAAACTAAAAAAGGATAGACGCGACCCTCGCG
>NZ_JBALSN010000424.1:0-8277 GCF_036966985.1 Neobacillus drentensis
TTGGTACTATATCAGCAAGCTGCAAAACATCCCGGTTATACATTCTTACGCAGCCATGAGAGACCGCTTTTCCTATCGAACTTGGGTTGTTAGTACCATGAATACCATAGCCCTGTTTTGATAAGGATAGCCACAATACACCGAAGGGTCCCCCGGGATTATATTGCCGATTAACAATCACGAAATCCCCAGTTGGTGTATTTGTCAACATCTTCCCTACGGCGATGGGAAAAATTTTTACTAGTCTGCCATTATTGTATAATGAAAGTCTTCGTTTACCAACAGAGATTTGAATGGAATATGGTATCGTAGAAGGCTCTGGCAGACCTGGAATTTGAATTTTTTGTCCCACATGTAAATGCCCGACCCCAGGATTAGCTGCATAAAGGCGTTGGAGACTTACGCGATAATTTGCAGAGATAATCCCCAGCGTTTCCCCCGGCTTAACTGTATGAATCATGAGACCCCACCTTTCTCTTGATAGCATATGCCCAAACAAGTTTGTGGGTAACCTTATTCATTATTCAAATCGAAATAGCGGAGCCATGTCCTCTCTTTTATGGTCGACATAAAAGTAATCATTACTTGCCTTATCATAAAGATAATCATTCTTCCATTCATTAATGTTAAGGGTGATTTCTCTTATCGCATTTACAAACAACATAATTTCTTCATTTGTCATAATCGGATGGATTGAGAACCGGACCCATCCTGGTTTCTGCGACAAGTCCCCCTGGTTAATTTTCTTAGAGATTTGTATTGAGGAGGCTTTATCAATATGAAGGAGATGATGCCCGTAGGTACCTGCACAAGAGCATCCTCCTCTTACTTGAATTCCATACCGGTCATTGAGCAGGCGGACAATTAAATTGTAATGAATATTTTCAATATAAAACGAAATAATCCCGAGACGTTCGTTTTTATTTCCAGCTAATATATGAACACCCGGTATTTCAACTAATTTAGGTAATAGAATACTTAACTGCTCTTTCTCACGTTTCAATATATTGTCTACACCCATTTGTTCTTTCAAATTCAAGCATAGGGCGATCCGAATCGCTTGTAGAATTCCGGGTGTCCCGCCATCTTCCCGCAGCTCGATATCGGAATAATATTGGTGCCCGCCCCATGGATTCGTCCACGTCACCGTTCCACCCCCTGGATGGTCAGGAACATGATTTGAATATAGTCGAGTATCAAAAACCAAAACCCCACTAGTGCCCGGTCCTCCTAGAAATTTATGCGGTGAGAAAAAGATGGCATCAAGTTTTTCCAAGGGATCCTCTGGGTGCATATTAATTGTTACATAGGGAGCTGATGCTGCGAAATCCACTAAGCAGATCCCGCCATGTTGATGCATGATTTTAGCTAATTGATGATAGGGGGTTTGCAGCCCTGTTACATTGGAGCATGCTGTAAACGAACCAATCTTCATTCTTCTATTCTTATAATGCTGAAGCATCTGGACCAACTGATTACAGTCCACATTACCATCCTGGTCTGGAGGTAAAATAACTACATCCCCTAATGTTTCAAGCCAAGATGTTTGGTTGGAATGATGTTCCATATGCGTAATAAAAATAATGGGCCGCTCACTCTCTGGAAGTGCCAGCCGGGATTTCCACTGTTCATGTACTCTAATTCCCAATAGTCTTTGAAACTTATTCATAACTGATGTCATCCCAAATCCATCGAGGATCAGGGCATCATGTTTGTCGGCATTTACATGGTCCTTAATAATTTGTTTGGATTGATTATAAATTCCTGTCATCATTAAACTGGTTATATTCGATTCTGTATGTGTATTAGCCATAAATGGGCCAAATACCTCTGAAATCTTCTGTTCGATAGGGCGATAAAGACGCCCGCTGGCCGTCCAATCCGCATAAACAATTTTCTTTTTTCCAAGAGGAGATTCAAATTCCTGTTTTATCCCAATCACTTGTGAGCGAAACGGTTGAAAATATTCCTCAAGGTTATCTGGGATTCGAAAGGTTTTGCTGCCAATCGTAGCGGTAATCATTTGTTTCACACCTCACAATTAAACTCTTGCTTCAATATATGCATGACATGGATGCACTGGTCCTTTAACAATAGCCAAATAAAAAAGCAGCCTAATAAAAATAATAAAGGGTTCCGTTTTGAGTTTTTCTTAAAATACGTGCCGATATGACAGTCGAATTGGTATATATATAAGTAAAACTCACCATAGTAATGAACTGCATCAAAATGAGCTTCTCTTAGAACTCACTCCTTTTTAAATAAGATGTCTTGTCCTTAATCGAGTAACCAGCAAAAGTAAAATAAGCGGAGATTTTCCGGTTAAATGCAGAATGGAGCTCGTTTCGGGGTAAATAAGGGGAGGTTTTCCGGTTATGCAAAGCAAAATCTCCCATTTTCGAATTTTTCGAGTTAATAGGCGGAATTTCTCCGTCTATTTAAGCCTTTTTTAACAATAATTATGATTTAAACGGAATTTTTCCGTCTATGGATCAGCTCTGGCGCTTAGCCTGATCCCTCAACCGATAAGTGAGGATCCTCTTGATCCTAGATTCGGGAATCTTCAGCTTTTTTATTAATCAGCTTATAAAAAAAAGACGTATGCCAATTCATACGTCAATTTTTGTATCTTTTAATAAGAAAGCACCCTAAAACGGATCCCTTTAATCAAATTGATCAGGTTGCTTTTTTAGAGATGAAGTTATTGTTAATAAGTAGTAATTTTCGATGATTCTTTTTTGGTTACTTCCTCAATCTTTTGAATAAACATTTGAAAAACACGCCTTTTTTCCTCTAAGTCCTTTATGTATTCCTTAAGCTGATTGTAGCTTTCTTCAAAAGGTTTATGGTACATGTCACGGATTTTTTCGATGATTTCTTCGTTTACTGTCGATTGAATCACTTGCTTGGTGATTCCATATTTGTAGGAATATACCTTTAATTCCTGTGCTACCTCATCGTACTCATTCGCAATCTCATTTAAAACTAATGAAATATCATCCTTCCACTCGTCAAGTGACTTTTGTAAGTAGGATTTTACCATTGTCTCTTCCATATAAACACCCGCCCTAATAGAGTCTAAATTATGTTTTTACTATTATAACGTTGTTTGATTACATAGAGATTTCGCACAGTTTACAGTGTCTTTTCATTCTCTACTTACTCTACCTTCACCGCTTGTTCAAAATCATTGAGGGTGGTTGAATATTTTATATAAATCCGTGGTAAATAGTAGAGTTCGTTTTTAAAGCCCGTCAGAGAAAATGGACCTGGCGTGGTTGTGAGTCCAAATTGATAATATTTCTTTGTTTCTGCCACCACATGTTCATTAGTATTCCCAAAGGGGTATGCGATTGCAATTACTGGTTTCCCTGTTATTTTCTGAATCTTTTCTTTTGATTCCTTCAGTTCGTATTTTAGGTTATTCACTTTTGTTAAATCTGGATGTGTCGATGTATGTGACTGTACTGAGATTAATCCTGAATTTACAACCATTCTTAGATCCGAATTTGTTAAGCGGTTCGTTCTATCGATGAAATCAGAAATCACAAAAAAGGTAGCAGTCGGACGAAAATTTTTATTTGTCAGTTTTTGTAAAATAGAAAACGCATGGAGATTATTTTTATACCCGTCATCTAGGGTAATAAATATTGGCTTTGGGACTGATTTTATATCCTGCCAACGCTCGAAAGTTAATAAGGTATACCCATGATCTCTTAAATAGGTCATTTGTTTCTCAAAGTTTTCTGGTGTCACATATAGCTCCTTGGACCCAGTACCACTATATTGGTCGATGGAGTGATAGACTAGAATCGGAACTTTTTGCTTTGCTGCCACATTTTTTGGAAGTCCTAAAATGAGAAGAGACAGGAGTAGCAGGAACATCTTTTTCATAATTTTTTGCCTCACTTTTTCATTTTGATGTCTATTCCCTCTATTATTCCTCCAAACTTTGTAAACCAACACAATTAAATGAATGTGACTTCCTTTATCGAAAAGTGGTAGAATAAACCCAACATTTTTTGAAGAAGGAGCTGTGGACGTGACCAATTACAAAGTTTTATTTTTAGATATCGATGGAACCTTATTGAGACCGGATGATACAATTGAGGATTCCACAAAGGAAGCTATTTCGCAAGTTCAAGCAAAAGGGGTGGAGGTTTTCTTAGCAACCGGCCGACCACTTCATGAAATAGATGAGCTTGGCAAGGAGTTGAATATCCATTCATTCATTGGTTATAACGGTGCCTATGCCATTTATAAAGGTAAGGACCTATACCAGAAACCAATGAACAGCTCAACCGTTAAGAAATTCTTAGAAATTGCTGAGGAGAACCATCATGAAGTGGTCCTTTATACAAATAGTAAGAACGTTTATACCAATATAGAAGCGGAGAGTATCATTGACTTTATGCACAAATTTCATTTACATAAAAATGAACCATATTCACCTTCAGTCAATAGCGCTGTCTTAGGGATGACGCTGGTGAATCTAAAAAAAGAGGATCCTTCCCTTTATCAGAAAAATGAAGAAGGAATCCATTTGTCCCAAGTCAATGTAGATGGAATGCGCCATTGTTATGATGTCATTCAAGATAGTGTGAACAAAGGTTTTGGAGTTCAAGTAGTATTAGAGAGACTTGGAATCGATAAGGAAAGTTCGATTGCCTTTGGAGATGGAATGAACGATAAGGAAATGCTTCAAAATGTTGGAGAAGGCTTTGCGATGGGAAACGGACATCCCGATCTTTTTCAATATGCCAAACATAAAACGACAGAGGTTACTGATTCTGGTATTTTTAATGGATTGAAAATGCTAGGTCTCATTAACTAAAGTTTGAGCTAGATAAAAAAAAGTGTAGAACCTTTCAATTAAACTGAAAGGCTCTGCACTTTTTATAACTTCGTAAAAATGATCCCAAGTACGGCAGTAAGAACTCCAATAACTTGATACCTTTTTAGTTTTTCTTTATAAAGCAGTAATCCAGCTAGAACAACGACCAGACAATTTAAACTTACTACTGGAAAGACGATACTTGCTGTCCCAGTTTTAAGCGCGTAGAAATAACAACTATAGCCCAATATACTAATTAGACCTACAATCGAACCCACATTGACTTCTGATCTCTGCCATTTTTCCTTCGTCAGGACACTACAAATGATTAAATAGATACTTCCGCCACCATACATAGAAATGAGGATATTCAATGAATTGAGATGCAAATAAGAGGTTGTTTTCATTAAAATTCCTAATATTCCAAAGGATACAATAGCTAGGCTCACACGAATCATCCAAGGAAGATAATTGGTTCTTCGTCTTTTTTCATTTGAATACTGAATGGCCATGGCAGATCCCAGCATAAATACAATTCCTAACCACTGAATCAGTGTAATTTGTTCATGAAAAACAAAGGCTGCACAAACAATAGGAAATATAGTATTCGTGCCTATTAATGGCGAGGTCAAACTAGCCGGCCCTTTTTCAAAAGCCTTAGACATTTGGATATTGCCGTTTGCATTTAATATACCAATTAAGGCTCCCAGCAGAATAGTCATTACGGTTAGATGGACGGTTTCATTTACAATCGCAAATCCTAATGTTAATACAAAGGCTACAAAATAAAAAAAGAACTGTATATGAACCTTCGAGACTCTCATCCCCGTGCTCCACTTAAAAATAGTATTATTTGCCCCAAAGCAAACCATAGTAATAAAGGCTGCTGCTATCCACATGTTGCTCCTTCTCTCTTTATCTTTTTCACTTCATATAATAAACCTCCATTTCATTACTCTCAATTGTTTTTTTGCAAATATTTTTTTATCGGATGTTTTTGCAAAAAAAATGTTGTTATTTCATGTTTTCCGTCTTGTTTTGATAGCTTTTGTCATCTTGCAGGAAAAAGTAATACCAAATGGTGAATAACTTACACAAGATGAATTATTTCCTAGATAAATAGAAAGGAATGACTGTTTTAATGAAGACCTATACCTTAAAAGAAGCAGCAAAAAAAATAAATATTAAACCAGGCGTTATCCGTCAGTGGGAAAAAGATTTAGAGGAATTACTCGAGATTCCCCGATCAAAACAAGGGGCCAGGATTTATACAGAAGTAGAGATTGACAAACTAGTTGAAATAAAAAAAATGTTTGAGAATAAATTAAATATGGAAGAAATTAGGGGGAAATTGCACAAAAAATTGCATCCTGAAAGTGAATTAGTGGCAGAGTTAACTGAAGTTTCACTCGAGGTCCTTTCAGAACCATCCGCGCCATTTACCATACAGGATGCTATTGATGCGCATCAGTTTTTCGAAGCGATGGATACGTACAAGGAAAATTTCTTAAGCGAAGTAAAAAATGAAATTCGTAATGTTGTGCGAAAAGAAGTAGTGGAAGAAGTAAAAAAGGAAATAAACAAAGGAACCTACACAACGGTTAAGTCAATTTCTGACTCTATTTATAAATCTTCTGCTAACACACAGGCTGAAATCCAAGATTTATCAAAGACCCTAGAAAAAGCATCTGAACTCTCGGCAGACTCCTTACAATACCTTTCTAACAACATTGCCAACGTGTCGATCGAAACTTCTCAGGAAATTTATACACTCTCCAAGCAGTTATCAGAAACTTCAGAGGAATTATCCCACTATGTGGATGTGACAAACAACGAAATTTCAAGTTTAACGGAGGCCATGACGAAAGAACGCGAATTCTTCCTTGAAGAGCGTAATCAATACCGACAAGAAATTACTCAACGAGAAATTGCCTTTCAACAAATGTTGAACAGTTATCGAGATGTAGCAGCAGCTAAAGACAAGAAATGGTGGAAATTCTGGTCTTAATATGGGTTAAGATTTAATTAATTCATTGGAGGGATTCGAAATGAATACTAGTGAAGTAGCAAAATTATTAGGAGTATCTACAAGTACTGTCCAACGCTGGGTCAAACAGCTCGAATTGCCAATGGAAAGAAATGAGCGCGGGCATTATCATTTTAACAGTGAGGATATCGAAGTATTAAAAAAAATCCATGAACAACTCCAAAATGGAACACTAATCCAGGAAATCACTCCAATCAATGAGAAAAAGGTGCCTAGAAAAGGTGCTGCTAAGGCTGTAGAAAACCATCACGCATTTGAAGACTTGACTGCAAAAGTTAGTAAACTAGAAATCGAACTCCATTCCAAGGCGGATTCTGTTGTTTCATATCAACTTCTTCAGCACAGGCGTGAAATAGAAGATTTGCAATCTCAAGTAAATGAATTAACTAGGCAACTTGAACAATTTCAAAAGATACTTAGTAAAGTGAATATACCTTCTCAATTAGATGACCCTATTGTATTTGATTCAAGTAAGGGTAAACGAAAAAAGAAAAATATTGTTAGCACCTTATTTGGATTCTTATAACATTAAGAAGAGCCGAACTGGTTTATGTTCGGCTCTTTTTATTTCACCTTTATGAATCAAATCTTTAATTCCACGAGAGGACGAGTATATTTTTTAGTAACGTAGCTGCCAAGAATTAAACAGATGACGAAAGATAGGATAATCAGTAAATGATATTGTCCTGAAATATTAAATAAATTTTTGTCAAGAACGGTTATCTCAAGTGATTTGATAATAAAACCGTGGAACAAATAAACATATAACGTTCTTTCACCTATTTCCGATACCTTTAGTGGATTGGAAGGTATAACCGTGAGAAATCCATAGACGACAATTAACGTCAGCATATATTGGAAGCCACGATAAAGTCCATCCACCCATTCTTCTTGTCCCATATTCGCATAGGAAGTGTCTCCCAAGAGCCAAGGCACGACGTTATGCGGGAAACTGAACCCTAAAGATAACAGAGTTCCTAGAATAATAACTAATCCAACTGGACGCGAATATTTGGAACGAATCGCTTTTTTCAATTGATCGCCATTTAGTAAAAATCCCAATAAAAAATACGGAAAAAAGACAAACGTNNTAAATAACTACCCACATCATCAATAAATCCTATGGCTATTCCCAAACCGATGGAGAAGCAAAATCCTACCCATCTAAATCTGGCAAAAACATAGAGTAATAAATTCCAACAAAACAAACTCATTAAAAACCATAGTGACCAATGTGGATGTAAAAAATCGAATTCTAAACTTGCTTCCTGCCCGTTTAGATAATAATAAACGGAATAAATGATTTGGAAAATGAAATAAGGCAATAATATTTTTTTAATTGCCTTTAATATATAGCCTTTCTTTTTAAATCCCTTTGCAAAGTATCCAGAGATAA
>NZ_JBALSN010000425.1:0-3042 GCF_036966985.1 Neobacillus drentensis
ACAAACCAATAGGAAAATAGCCCCTAGAAACGCTGTATGCGGCAACGTTTTTTGTAAATGGTCGCCTTTGAAAATAGAGATAATATTCGGAATAATCAAACCGATAAATGGGATAATTCCGACGGTCAGGACAACGGATGCCGTAATAAGGGCAACGAGTATCAACCCGATATTTACCACACTTCGATAGGCAAGACCTAGATTTTTTGAAAAATCCTCACCCATCCCTGCCACGGTAAAACGGTTGGCATAAAAATAGGCAATGACTAAAATTGGGATACTTATGTAGAGGAGTTCATAACGACCTTTCATAATCATCGAAAAATCCCCTTGGAGCCAGGCCGACATATTTTGAATGACGTCTGCTCGGTAAGCAAAAAAAGTGGTAACCGAAGACAAAATATTACCGAACATTAAGCCAATCAGCGGAATGTAAATGGCATCCTTAAACTTGATTCGGTCAAGAATCTGCATAAATAAAAAGGTTCCCCCAAGTGCAAACACAAAGGCTACAGCCATTTTTTCAAGCATGGTTGCATTGGCAAATAACAACATGGAGACAAGGATTCCAAGTCGGGTGGCATCCAAGGTTCCAGCGGTTGTAGGAGAAACAAATTTGTTCCGGCTTAGTTGCTGCATAATCAATCCAGCGATACTCATCCCTCCCCCCGCGAGTAGAATCGCAACGAGTCTCGGTACCCTGCTCACCAAGAAAATTTGCGTCTCCTCTGTTTGAAAGTCTAGCAAGTCTAATGGCGAAAGACTGCTAACACCTACAAATAGCGAGGTTGCAGATAAGATTATTAACGCTAACAGTAAATATCGTTTCTTCATAATTGTCCCCATCATTTCTATCATTCTAGCGATCTCTTGATGATAATAACGATGATAATGAAAATCATTATCATCAACTTATAAAGTTGATTATAACATTCAGAAATTTGAAGTCAACACTAATTGAGAACTCCTTTCAATTACACTCCCAAAATCATACATTTGTCCCAAATTTTGATTCCAAAACTACATACCTACTGAATAATAAAATTATCCGTTCCATACTCATATTGGACTTCCTGACCCTCATAAATTGGGCATTAGGAGGTGAATGTAGTGAAAAGAAGACTATTGGCTATATTCTTACCCATTTTGATTTTATTGTCTGGATGCTCCAGTGATCCTGTTCAAGATGATTTACTTAATTATGTAAATAAAGAAATGAAGGAAGCTGCGAAATTAGAAGGGACCGCCGTTTCGGCCTATGAAGGGGTCTCGGGTACAAACTATCAGGATGACCAGACCATGTACGATGTCTTAAATCGTGATGTCATTCCCAGTTACAGCGAATTTATTAAAGAACTAGATTCTGTAAAGATTGAAACTGATGAGGTAAGAGAAATTCACGAAATATATATTGAAGGGGCAGATATACAATTTAACGCCTTTGCTATAATAAAACAGGCGATAGAGGAACAGGATGCAGACTTGATTCAAAAAGCTAATGACATGTTGTCGGATGCACGAAAACACCTTCGAGAATATCAAACTAAATTGAATAAACTAGCAAAGGAACATGATGTAAAAATTGAAAAATAACCATAATTCCCCAAGTTAACCAATTTAAAAAAATAAAGTCAGTCCCCTAGCTTTGATAAAAGTCTAGAGGACTGACCTATTCTTTTTGACTCACCTATTATGAAGATGGCGGTCTTCTCATTGGCGGGATTTCCAAATAGGTCAACATGCGCCATACCCATTCCAATGGCCCAAATTTTAAAAAACGAAGCCAGACTGTACTGAAAACAAGCTGAATGACAAAAATCACAACACACAAATAAAACGATTGGATATACGCCAATTGATCAAATAGATCAAAAACTTTTCCTGCGAGGAGGATAAGTGCTGTTTGTGAAACATAGTTGGTCAGCGCCATCCTTCCATAGCTTTTTAAAGGTGAGAGAATACGCCGGATGAAGGGAAAGCTCAGAAGCGTAAGCAGCAATCCCACATAAAAAGCAGAGACAATCGGACCAATCATGATTCCGATCCGTAAGAATCGCTGTGTTTTCTGAAACTCATCACCTGATCCAAATGCAAACGCTGCATACTGATACTGATAAATAAGACCTGCTGCACTTAAAACAAACATAACCCCTGTAAAAACAGTTGTCACTTTCCATTGATTTGTCATTCGTTCAAATAATTGAAACTGCCCGGCGGCGATTCCTAACATCATCAACGGGACTACCATAAATATTTTTTCAGCAAACAAACTTATGACGAGCAACATGCCCAGTCCAAAAACAAGATTCACAACCTTGTTCACTCTATAAAATGGTAAGATAATCAGACCGCAAACGGAGTAAATCAATAATGCTTCCCCTGGCTGGAATTGTGCATGGACAGACCCAAATATAAACAACACAAGAATCCTCCGTAAAAACAACACGTACCCATTTTTCCCCTTCGCCATTGATCTCGAGATAAATAGGTAAAACCCCACACCAAACAAAAATGTAAAAATCGTATAAAAGCGCCCTTCTACAAATAAGTATAAAAACCTCCAATACGTTGCATCGCTGGTACTGGAAACCGGTAATCTCACTGATAATAATGGAATAATATTAACCAAAATAATTCCCATAAGGGCAAAACCTCGTAAATAATCAAGTGCGTCAATCCGCGCGTTGATTTCATTCGAATTCATCTATATCAACTCCACCATCATTATACTCGTTTATCCCCCTTTCACCTATTGAAACCAGACAAAAAGGCTGACACAAAACAACGTGTCACCCTTAGTAGTTTTTCGCATGTTAACCTTATTTATATAAAACCTCACCGTAATGCATCAAAATGAGGTTCTCTTGGAACTCACTCGTTTTTAAATAAGATGTTTGTCCTTAATCGAGTAACTAGCAAAAGTAAAATAAGCGGAGTTTTTCCGGTTAGATTCAAAATGGAGCTTGTTTTTGGGGGATATAAGGGGAGTTTTTCCGATTATGCAAAGCAAAATCTACCATATTAGAATTTTTCGAGTCAATA
>NZ_JBALSN010000426.1:0-7293 GCF_036966985.1 Neobacillus drentensis
GTATAATATTAAAAGTGGATATAGGGATATATGCTCTAGTCTACTTGTGAAATTAGAAAAAAGTTAGTGACTCTTTTTATAGGCAATGAATCTCTAGACATGTTGATGCTAGAATTTAAGCCAAAATAAGACGTAGGTACTCTACGCTTATTTTGGCTTTTTTATTTTTTATTAAAAGCTAAAGACAGGTGGGGGAAAATGGAGAGGAATGAGATAAAACGTTTAAACTTTTTGCTTCAAATATATATCGATGTAAATGTTGATAAGGATTTCTCTGTTTTATCAAAAAATGCAGACCCATTCTTTATCCTGAATATGGATGGGCAATTGGTGTATGTGAATGATGTTTGCGAAACTCTCTTAGGTTGTTCAATACCTGAATTATTACAGATGAGGTTGAGTAATATATTCCTCTCCACATGTTTGAATGAATCACAAACGTTCTTCTTCGAAAAAGGCCGTGAAAAACTAACAAATTTTGATTCAAAGATTAATATGAGACCCGAAACAATAATGGATGTAAACGTAACTGCATTCCCAATCCTATTTAATAAGGAAGTGGTGGGGTCTTATGTGGTTTTAAAAGATATTACTCTAATTAAAAAAGAAAGACAATTACTATCGGAAAAACAAGCGGTGGCAGGTCAATTAGCGGCGGGAATTGCCCACGAGATTCGAAATCCGATCACAGCGATAAAAGGATTTTTACATTTAATGGCTAGGGATTACAAAGGGGAGCCTATGTATTTTGATATTGTAGAGTCAGAGGTTGAACGTATTGAAGTAATTCTGAAGGAGCTAATGGTACTGGCAACACCAATCAAAAAAAAGTATGAAAAATTGAGAATCAGCTCCTTATTAGATCAAGTCATAACATTAATGGAATCCCAAATGTTATTAAATAATATTCAGGTTGAAAAAAAGTTCAGTTACCTGGAAGAAGCCATTTTGGGGGATGGAAATCAATTAAAACAAGTATTTATCAACTATATAAAAAATGCAATTGAGGCCATGCCAGATGGCGGCAGGATCTTAATTGAAGGGTCCATTACTGAGGGAAAACGTGTTCAGATTCGAATCATCGACCAAGGATGCGGCATCCCTCCCGAAATGATTAATCGAATAAATGAACCATTTTATACTACAAAGGAACATGGGACTGGGCTCGGAATGCCGGTAAGTTATCAAATTATTGAAGAGCATAAGGGAAAAATTAATATTACCAGCAGCAATAAGGGAACTTGTATTGAAGTAAGTTTACCAACGTTCCCTTAAATTAAATGATTGCTAGTAGGGTAAATATCGTGTTAAAATGTTAAGGTCTAATGTCTTGCAGTCATTAGTTATGGCAGTTAATAGATATCCAGCAAAAATATATCCTAATCACTTGTATGGTAAATGGAAGAAACTATAAAAATAGTCGTCTTAGCCGTGGCCTAACTTCTTTTTCTAGAAGTTAGGTCTTTTTATTTTCCTGAAAGGAGAAGTTAATGAGTAAATCTACACAAGAGAATTTGCTATATCTTAGCAGTACGTTTAGTAGGCTCCTCAAGCGCAGATTTGGTAAGGGCCCGGAAACCTGTACGATGATGACAAAAGGAAACCGATTATATATATACATGCGAAACTTTATTACGCCAGCAGAGGAAGTATTGTTGGAAAATAATCAGTTGATTTTAGTCCATAATTTTCGTTCAGCCGTTATCAATGCAGTCATCAAAGAGTTTAAACCAGAAGTTTCGAAGGTATTCGGAGGGGAAATTGATCACTTTTTCCATGATTGGAATTATGATTCGAATACAGGAATTATTCTGTTAGAAAATGTTCCATCTAATGATGAAGTAAAGATGGAAGAAGATTTTGAGAAAACTCTTTTTAACTTGATTGATTTTGTAGGGACCCGTTATCATAAAAGACCGGTTGGTTTAAAAGTAGTAAAGTTCACACAAAATATATGTGCGATTGAAGCAAGAGAAGTCCTCTTACAATTAGAAAGTTTAGCGTATGAACAAGGAAAACTCGATCTGCTGCTTCATCAAGCAAGGGAAATCAAAAGCGGTTATTTGAAGAATAAGAGTCTATTTGAGGAATTATTTAATCGCGTCATCGAAGATATATTTGTTGTCTGGGATTATGAAAAGAACCGCAACTATCTTATTTTTGTTTTTTACAAGGAATATCATTGAATCGAAAACATGTGGCAACAGGATTTTCCTGCTTGCCACATGTTTTTTTTTAACAAGCTGGGCTTTGGTACATAATAAAATGATGGATTTATTTATTTGTACCTGATTAAGGAGTAGAAAAGGATGATTAATCAAAACAAGGAAGAATTTATTAGCAGCTATATTAGTAAGTTGTTAAGAAAAAACTTTGGAAAAGGCCCGCAGACTTGTCGGACTACCTTGTCCAAAAATCATCTCGTTACGTATATTCGCGGGTTTTTAACCCCAATGGAAGAAATCTTGTTACAGCAAGGACAGAATAGGTATGTTGACGATGTAAGAGCCGCTATTATTAACCATGTTTTGGATGAAATAACCGGAGTAGTAAAAGTGACTCTGGAAGTCAATGTAGAAGAATACTATCATGATTGGAACTTCCCAAATAATTCTGGCGTTCTTATCTTTGTATTAGAGGAGACAATAGATCAGGTTGTTCAAGCGGATATAGATATGCAAAGGTTAAAATCAGAGGTTGGGCGGCTCAGCTACTTGGTTGAAAAAGTACCTGATCATATTCATATCTACCCCAGTTCAACATCCGTTTATTTAGTTGAAAGAAGCGGTATACTTGTACCTATTGAAAAGGCATTAATTGAAAAAGGGTTTGAAAAAGAACTTAGATTCACAAAGGATGAGTTGGAAAAAAAATATTTCCACCGGGAAGGCAGATTTGAGGATATTTTTAAAAAATCAATAAAAGATATTTTTATTGATTGGAATTTTAAAGAAGATAAATCATTGATGGCCTTTATACTTGGTTCATAAGCTTAGGGGATCAAATGTAAATTAAACAAGCTCTTCCAAGAAATCATTAGGAAGAGCTTGTTGTGAATGGATCAGTTTTTCTGCTAAGCTCTCGAAGCGACCTTATTTAAAAACTGTAAAGTCCGTTGATTTTGGGTGTTCTCAAATACCTCTTCGGGGGTACCCTTTTCTACGATAACTCCTTGGTCCATAAAGATGACTTGGTCGGCAACATCTTTGGCAAAGTTCATTTCATGGGTTACAATGACCATTGTCATATTCTCCTTTGATAAATCCTTCATGACCTTTAGAACTTCTCCAACTAACTCAGGATCTAACGCAGAAGTAGGTTCATCAAAAAGTAGTACTTTAGGATCCATGGCCATAGCTCGGGCGATTCCCACACGTTGTTGTTGTCCCCCAGATAATTGATGAGGATACATCTCGGCTCGTTCTCTCAAACCAACTTTATCCAGAAGGGTTCTTGCTTTAGTTTCTGCTTCTGACTTTGACCTTTTTAGAACAGTGGTCTGTCCTTCCATTACATTTTCAATTGCTGTCAAATGTGGAAATAGGTTGTAATTTTGAAAGACCATGCCCGTATTTTTCCGAAAAGAAACAAGTTCTTTTGACTTCATCTTTTGGTTTTGGTCAAAATTTATGGATTGTTCCGCAAGTTTAATCGAACCTTGATTAGGCATTTCCAACAGGTTAAGACAACGTAGTAAGGTTGTTTTTCCAGAACCGGAAGGACCGATAATCACGGCTGTCTTTCCGGTTGGGATGGTCAGGTCAATTCCTGTTAATACCTCAAGTTGCCCAAAACTTTTATGCAAATTTTCTATGTGAATCATTGTATCACCTCCATTATTTAGCGACGCTTCGCTCAAATCGAACCTCCATTTTTGACTGGAAATAAGAAAGAACTGTACTGAAGATTAAATAGATAAAGGCGACTTCAATGTAAATCCATAGTGGTTCATAGGTAGCAGCCGCGATTTGTTGACCTTTTTGGAATAGTTCAGTAACCGTAATGGTTGCTGCTAAGGAGGTGTCTTTTACTAAACTAATAAAAGAGTTTCCGAGCGGCGGCAATGATACACGAATGGCTTGCGGAATAATAATTCGTCTCATCGCCTGAGATTTGGTCATTCCAATTGAAAAAGCTGCTTCCCATTGCCCCTTTGGAATGGAAAGAATCGCAGCCCGAATAATTTCCGAACTGTAAGCACCTTTATTTAACGTAAAAGCAATGACCGCAGCCGGAAATGGATCAAGTGTTATTCCCATACTAGGTAATCCGTAAAATAGAATAAAGATTTGAACGAGTAAGGGAGTGCCGCGAAAGATCCAAACATAAAATTTGGCGACAGCGTTTAAGCCTTTCATATTAGATAGCCGTGCAAGTGCGATAAAGAAGGCTAATATTAGCCCTAGAATAAAGGTGATAATTGTTAATGGTATCGTAAACTGAATTCCGGCTTTTAATATAGGAAAAAAGGAATCACTAAGGATTCCTATAATTCGATCTATTCGTTCTTGGTCTGCAACCATTTTGCTCCATTCCTTTACTTAGATACGTCCTCATTAAACCATTTTTTAGAGATTGCTAGGTACGTACCATCTTTTTTCATATCTGCAAGAGCGCCATTTACTGCGTCAACTAGCTCTTTATTTCCTTTACGGAAAAGAAAAGCATTGCTTGTTGCGTCTGCTTCTTCATAAACCTTTTTAATAGGAAGATCTGGACGCTGTTTTTTTAAGTCTAGGTATGAAAGGCTATCGTTAATTGTTGCATCAATACGTTTTGAAGTGATTAGGTCGATGGATTGATTAAATCCTTCAACAACTGTATTAGTTGCCCCATGTGCTTCAGCAATTTTGCGGTAGTTACTGTCTAATGATTGTCCAACTTTTTTACCCTTTAAGTCATCAAGTGTTTTAATATCGTTATTGTTCTCATGAACAACAAGAACAGCTTTTGAGACAATATACGGTTCTGACATATCATATTTCTCTAAACGATCTGGACGAACAGCCACTTCATTTGCAACCATGTCATAACGCTTAGCATCAAGGCCGGCGATCATGCCATCCCATTTTGTTTCAACGAAAACAGGCTTAATATCTAATCTTTTAAATACTTCTTCAGCAATTTCTATATCAAAGCCTGTTAGCTTTTGAGTATCATCATGATAAGTAAAAGGAGCATAGGTACCTTCTGTACCGATTGTAATTTCACCTTTTGCCTTAATCTGCTCATAAAGGTTTTTACTCTTAGCAGAACTTTCCTTTTCTTCTTTACTGCTACAAGCACCTAAAGCTACGGTAAGAAGGAGGGCTAAAAAAATAAGTGCGAATTTCTTCATGTTTCTTACATCTCCTAGTATTTTTATGGGTTTTATATAAATTAACTTTACTAGAATAATATACATCAAAATAAATGTCAATCTAAAGGGTAACATAGTCAATAAAAAGAGTCCCAATTCTATTTTTATTAGGATTGGGACTCTTACTTAATATCCGAAAAATGTGTTTTATTTTTCCTCAAACCATAGTCGCGTTTTGTCTTCAGGGTCACCATTGTAATTAATGCGAATTTCCTCGCCAGCTTCTATGTCGGTATAGGCATAAAAGTTAATGGTTCTTTTTTTTAGTTTCCTTTTAAATATAGCGTTTGGTTGGCTGGAATGGTTAAAAAGCGAACCAATTCCAAGTGCTAATGCACATTCATCAAAATCTTTTCCCCACCAGAAGACATAGTCAATCAAAGTCGTTTTCTCCAAATACTTAAATTCTTCCTTCGGGAAAATGATAACAGGTGACACCTCTAATAGCTCATCTTTCTTGATATCACGTGTAGCAAAAATCCCTCGCCCATGTTGAGATTGCTTTAGCTCCAACATAACTTTGTATACCTCCAGTTTCCTTTCTAACATTTTCTGCTTTTTTATTAAGGTATGAAAAAGGAATTGGTTTGGTATAGGTTATTTTGGGGAGGAGCACCATTAAAGTAAAAAAAAGTTAGGGCATGGCCTAACTTGGCATCTGATAAGGAATTACCGGTTATTAAAATAAACTGATAATGCATTCGTAACATCATTTAGATCATTTGTTTGAATCTGATAGTGGTCACCATCTAAAGATGTGGAAAAGTCACTAAGTCCCTGATTGTGTAAAAAGCCGTCAATATCGGAAAGTTTCTCGCCAGGATTCTTAAGCGTCTTATGTCCCACAAAATGGTCATTCACATATACTTCATACTGGTCTTCATCTAATTTCAAATTGGTATCATTGTTAATATTAACGTTAACTAATGGAAAGACACCATCACTATTAATACCATTAAAAAAGCTTTGATTGGCCATTTACTTACCTCCAATTTATTTTAGATATTGTTACTTTTACCAAAAATAAGAAAAATATGACCGCGTTTGAGGGACCCTGAACTCCAATTGCACGATAGGTGTCAAAAACTATGCACCGCTTACTTGAACCGACATTATTAGACACCAACTCTACGTGTTGGTGTCCTTTTGTCCTTTTATTCTAGAAAGAAACAAGGAAGGAGATTTAATAAATGCATCGAATTTAATTACAGTCGTTGACTTATTAATTGGGGATGATAACTTGGAAAAAAAGATTTATGTCATTAGACACTGTGAAGCAGAAGGTCAATCAAGCCATGCGCAGCTTACTGAAAAAGGGGTGGGGCAAGCAGCCGAATTAGCTGGATTTTTTGGAGATATGGTTATTAACCATATCATCTCAAGTCCCTATTTACGGGCAATCCAGTCAATTGAACGGGTTGCCGAACGGGAAGAGGTAGGCATAGTGGTTGATGATAGGTTAGCGGAGAGAATTTTAAGTACGGAAGTGTTACCTGACTGGCTTGAAAAACTAAAAGCCACATTCGATGACATAGACCTGAAGTTTGACCGCGGCGAGTCTAGTCGGGAAGCGATGCAACGCATTGTAAGTGTGGTAGAGGACATATTTAAAAGTGATTCAGATAACACACTCCTTGTTACCCATGGAAATTTAATGTCTCTACTATTAATGAATTATCTCCCGGACTTTGGCTTTGAACAATGGAAAAGTCTAAGCAATCCGGATGTGTTTCTGCTAAAGTCTGCCAACGGCGAAATTACCATAGATAGACTGTGGGTGGGATAGGAAATTATTAACGCTATAAGTAAAAAACAAGCACTGGTATATGTTAAAGGGTTCCGTTTTCGGGTGCTTTCTTATTTCCCCGCTTATCTGTGGGAGCATCAGGTTAAGTACCCGAGCTGATAAATAGACGGAAAAATTTCGCTTAATT
>NZ_JBALSN010000427.1:0-11835 GCF_036966985.1 Neobacillus drentensis
ACGAATATTCTAGTATAATTAAATCCTATTGTTCGTACATATGTTAATTTACAGTATATTTGTTATTTTGTCAAAACAAATAAAAAATTATGTGGCGAAATGAAAAAATGCCTGTCCTCCACTACTTTATTGCTCTAGAGTAGTGGGGGACAGGCACTGAATGGACCGTACCTACATAAAAGAAATCACTAAGATGATCACCAATGGTAAAAGGACAATAAGATAACCGATCGGGTTGCCAAAATTGAGCGTCCAGCCAACGCCAAATCGTTTTTCAACAAATATCGACGGATCCTTTCGATTGAAATAAAAGAGGCCGCCTTTCCAATGGGCATCTTCGTCGAAATCGGTTATTCCCTCTTCAGCTTCATCCATGCCGAGTTTATCTGATCGTCCTACTTTTACAGCAAAAGCAATGGTTCCGGCTAATACAATGACAAGGAAAATGATTGGTGCTACCGCAATAGTCATTCCTGCAAATAACTCAGGGTGAATCGTTTTTAATTGAAAAAAACTAAACATAACGGTCAGCAAGAAACTAACGATAAACATAAACCAGCTTGAATTTTTTCGTAAAGAGAGTTGGCGCATGCGTGAAGCACTGGTATTAGTAGCACTTAATTTAATGCCGGAGTTCTTGGTCCCACAATGAATGGCCAAAAACATGAACTGCATAATTAAAAATGTTAGCGGCATTAAGATTGCAGACATGGGCGTTTTTTCTGTAAAGTCATCAGCTTCACCGTTAATTCCCCAGTGAGTTGGAATCTGTTCCGGCAGCAGGTCGTATTGGAGAATGGTGTATACGAGGACTCCAACAGTTATTACTATTGGCAGTAAATATACATACCAAGGAAGCATTTCATCCTGGGACCGGACGGATAAATCAGTGATTTTTACTTGTTTTAGACCCTCTCCCCATTTATTTCTCCTTTTTAATTGAAGCGTTTTTCCGTGATAGAAAAAATAAAGGGAAAGACTGTAAATAATGATGCCAAATTGGATGAGCGTCCCAACCAGCACAGTTTGTTCTTCAGAAGGGTTATTAAATAGTGCCCAAAGAAGATAGCCGGCTAAAACCACAAATGAAAGAAAGGAAACTAGTAGTGCATATCCCTTTTTGTAAGATGTAAGCTTTTCGTTCTTTAGGTATTTCTCTGGGACGGTGACCCCAAATATAACGGTCCGCTTGACTAAAAAAGGAACTGCGGTTTGGATTCCAACCAGAATAATCGCAATGATAAGAAAAATGGCCAAAGTCATAGTTATGCGCCTCCTTGTTACTTGAGATTTTTATTGCTTTTCCTTAAATCTTCAATAATAGAAGTGACAAGTTGTTGAATTTGCTCATTGGACATTCCTACTACAAGAGATTCTGCGATAAGTGGTTTATATTCATCCGTTAATCTATCGTTTGAAGATTCATTGAAATCTTGAGGGGACGAGATCACCGCTCCAGATTTAGGAGCTATGCGGATAATTCCCTTTTTCTCTAATTGGTGATAGCTTTTATTGACTGTATGCATGTTGACCCCAAGGTCTGCTGCAAAAGCCCTTACTGACGGCAGGGAATCACCTGGCTGAATCAATCCTCTAGCGATTCCTTCGATTATTTGATTGGTGATTTGTTGGTAAATGGGAATATCGGAATCAGGTTCAATTCGAATAATCATGTACTTTCCCTCCAATCTGTTCTATATACATTATAACACTTCTGTTCTACTATATCTATAACAATGTAAATTGAAAGGAAAACGCAATTGCATGGACTGGGGTGTTTCTAGGCCATTGGTCCTTTTTATTGAGTGGGAAGTGAAGATTCCCGCCGCCAGACCATCGATGGGTAAAACCGACATAATACTTCATTTTGCAAAAATGTCGGTTGGGCAGGATTTCTGCCACTCGTTTTTTCCTTAGAGATGCCTGAAAAGCACCTACTGGAGTACATTCAAACTTAGTGGAGCACGATTTCCTTAATAATGCCAAGCATATTGTCAATATGATGAAACGTCGTCTGGAAAAGGAGCTCGGCGTTCCTGTCACCAAACGCTCAAAAATGAGATTACCTGGAAACATCTAGTCCTTTTTAATAAAATAATGGCGAAAAGATATGAAAAATGCACAGGGCTCAATTGTGCACTGTGCTTCTTTTACATTCTTCCCTATTAATATTGAAGAAAGTCCACCAGGCAAACAGTGATAGTCACTGTTCGCCAAAGGATAAGGAATTTGCAAAGGAGTTATTACAAAGTCTCGGTCTAGAACCATCATTGACTTTTGTCTGATGAAGATGGATTTTCATTTTGACCGTGATCACTTATATCGGAATCTTGAATCACCGTAATAATTATGGATTTAGCAGGTGAAAAATTTCCCATTGAAAAATTAGCACCAAATAATTTTAAGTTTGCAGTATGGCTATTGTGTAAGGTTCTTCCTATATTAATGCTTGCATTTTGTGCCATCCCGTTTACGTGCAGGTTGAAAATATTAATTTGATTAGACATAAGAGCCTCCAATTGAACGCAGGTTTTGAATATAATTTAAAATATGTTAAAAAGCATAATAAGAAATGGACAAACATGGAATTTAATATATATAGTTTTTATCCTATCTCTTCAAATCAATACTGTGGGCCGTTCATACAGGAACTATCTAAATTTATTATGTAAAGATAAACGAATGAAAATTTTATATTAAATTACGATAATTACGCATAGGTTCATAACGAGCCATAAATTTTGGATAAGATATCCTTTACATTTTCAAACTATCGTTCTAAATTTTAAATAAGAAAACAATTTTCACTAAAGGTAAAGTCTTCACAAATTCCTCACGATCCGACAGACGGTCTGCTCAATCATTTTCCCTTTTTCCCATCCTAAAAGCATCTAGCAAAAAATATTTAAAGGAGTGTAAAAGAATATGAATCAATCGATTGCTCGGATGGGGCGTATTACTTCCATTCTCTCTGGAATCCTTCTGGTTTTGGCACATTCTTTAAACCTTGTGGCAAGCAAACATGATAGCATTTCTGGTACGTTTCTTGTTTTTGTAGCCCATTTACTGCTCGTTTTTGCTTTTTTTGGATTGTATTCGATTCAAGGAGAAAGAAACGGGTGGCTGGGTCTTTTTGCTATGATTATAGGAAATGTGGGAAACATCATTGTCACAGCGATTGTTTTTGTAGAAATGGCACAAGCTTCAGGGGAAACAGTCGATCAAGTTTTTACTACTACTTTTACTGAGCCCATTTATACGTTCGGACCTCTCCTGTTTGTCTTAGGGATGATATTATTGGGAATCTCGATGATTAGGGAGAAGGTATTTCATCAAATTTCAGGCTATCTTTTACTGATCGGCACCATCGTGTTTGCTGCGGCAAGTGTCTCAGGAGACGCCCAGAAGATGATTGAGCTCATAGGCGCTCTTTTCACAGGAGCGGGATTTATCGTATCGGGATTAAAGTCTGATCAATTAAACAGGCTTTCCGAATCGGAAATGGGGAAAAATGTTCCGTTGTAGATACACCCTATCATGTCCATGCGAATAGGTATCATATTGTTCTCCTAAAATAGTATAAATAGCTTCAAGTGAAAATAAGCTAAAAAGTGACTGAAATTGCAAAAAACGCCTCCAAAAATCAAATTTGGAGGCGTTTTTTGATGTTTTGCTTTAAAATTGGTAATCAAAAGTGGAATTTGGTGAATCGCTAAAAACTGCCAATCTAGTTAGTGTAGAAGTAGTGCGGGAAGTTCTTTTACATAACTCTCGTAACGACAGCGGGCCACACGTACCGCAGCTTGGAAGATTGGGAGCGCGATGAATTAATCAAAAACCTGTCTGAAGCACTGGAAATCTGTGACAAACGAATTCAAGATGCCATGATCCATCATTTCACCCAAGCCGATGAAGACTATGGCCGCCGTGTGAAGGGAAGGGATCGAACAGGTAATGAAAGATATCCAAGAAATGAAGGCGGAAAATCAAGTTCCAGGCCGTGAAGCGGGTAAATCGAAATTTGGGCAGGGAACCATTGCGGCCAACGAAGCGACAAAAGAGGCTGTGAAGAAAGGGCACGAAGCGTGCCCTTATTAATAATGATATGCCTGGCATCAATGTCACCGCCGTCAAATTGACGGCGGTTTCTTTGTATAACTAGGCTCTGAAAATAACGAAATGTTGACTTCCAAATATAAAGGAAGAAATTCCGGCTATTTTGGAAAATACCCCTACTTCTTCAATTATAAGAGGAGATTTTCCGCTTATATGATTCAAATCGGTGGATATTGTGTTATTTCAAGCGGTTAAGCGGAATATCTCCTTCTATTGCAACTTTTTAACAAACCTCAATATCATTAGCCGGAAATCCTCCGCTTATGAATTCTTATACCTTCACAAAAATCAACATAACCTATGGCTTACTTACCCGCAAATTGTGCTTTTTTCTGTTCAACGGCTTTCAAATCAAAGCGGTCAGCATTCATCACCTTAACCCAAGCAGCGATCAAGTCACGAACAAACTTCTCTTTGTTATCATCTTGAGCATACTCTTCTGCAATGGCACTGAGTAATTGGATGGTGTGGCACTTTAATGTTGTCTTTCAAGTTGAAATAGTAGCAATTGTCTAATAATTAGAAGGAAAAATAAACAAATCTAATTTATAATATATTTTATAATCTTAAAATACCAAGGAGTCTGGAGGAACAAAATATGTTTCCATTACATGAAATAGGTGTCAACTTTCCTTTTGGCTTGCTATTAGTAGATTTTAAAGGTGAAATCCAATATGCTAACCCCGTATGTGAGGATATTCTAAAGATAAAAAAGCCCTATATGAAATTTATTCAAGAGGTATTGCCAGGGAGCAGCATAATAAAAGTCATTAAAGACGGGAATTTTGAGATTACCGAGTATACAACTAATATCAATCTGTGTCTAATGAATATTTCCTTAGTTCCAGGAAAACTGGGAGGGATTCTTTTTTTAGATGATCATACCTATCATGATTTTATCGACCATTCTTCTAGAGTAATAGACTTAAAGCAGGAATTAGAAGCAATTATGAATTTGAGCGGTGAATTGGTTACGATTACGGATGCCAATGGAAAAGTATTGCGTGTGAATAATACTTGTGAGCAAATCCTAGGTGTTAAGGAATTTGAATTAGTAGGTAAAGTGGCATCGGCATTAGAAAAGAATGGCGTCATTGATACGTCCTCAACCCTACATGTCATTCGGAATAAACGTAGAGTAACGATGCACCAAGTAACGAAATCCGGGAGACGATTGATGGTTGAAGGACATCCAATATTCCATGCTGATGGGACGTTAAACAAGGTAATTAATATTTCAAAGGATGTAACAGAGATTGCTAACCTGCAAAAAAAATTAGAAGAAACAAAAGCTGTACTCGATTACTATCAACAGCAACTTAATATATTTCAAAAGCAAGAGCAAAGTTTTGTGTTTAAATCAAAGGCAATGGAAGAGGTTTATGAGCTTGCCTGCAGAGTAGCGGATGTAGATGCTACCATTTTTCTACACGGAGAAACAGGTGTAGGCAAAGAAGTTTTAGCTAGAACGATTCATCAATTGAGTAATAGAAAAGATGCTCCTTTTATTAAGATAAATTGTGGTGCCATTCCTGAAAGTATTATGGAATCAGAACTGTTTGGTTATGCAAAAGGTACATTTACTGGCGGAAATAAAGAAGGGAAAAAGGGGTTAGCTTTAGCTGCGCATAAAGGTACTCTATTTTTAGATGAGGTCGGAGAATTACCGTTTAATTTACAGGCGAAATTATTGCAATTATTACAAGAAAAGCAGTTTACGCCACTTGGAGAAACAAAACCAGTACAAGTGGATGTCCGTTTTATTACGGCAACAAATCGCAATTTGGAGGATATGGTCAAAGAAGGAACATTCCGTGAAGACTTATATTATCGTTTGTTTGTAATTCCTATTATCATCCCCCCATTGGCTGAACGAAAAGAGGATATTCCCTTTATGATTAGCCATTTCTTAGATACATTTAATCAAAAATACAAACTCTATAAAACAATCGATAAAGAAGTGGTGCAGTTTTTTATAGATTACGAATGGAAGGGGAATGTGAGAGAATTACAAAATACAATTGAAAGGCTTGTCCTCACATCTCCATCACAACATATTGAGCTAAAGGCTTTACCAGATAAATTTGTAAAATCAACGACTAAAACTGATGAGTATATTCATGGGAATTTAAAGCATGAAATGGAGATGTTTGAAAAAAAGATGATTCTTCAAGCATTAGAATCGTCTCCCACTATGAAGGAAGCAAGTAAAAAACTTGGGGTAGATCCAGCAACCATTACTCGAAAAGTGCAAAAGTACAATATTAAAATTGCAAAATCGCAATATCAATTGTGATTTTGCAATTTACCTTTTTATCAAACTATTGGGAATTTTAAGAATTGTGAATTACGTTGTTTGGTATGGTTTTTTACTCTTTTGATTTGACTAAAAATTAGGAATTTTTAGAATGAAGGTGTCAAATCTTTGAAGATTAAATTGCATTTTTGCAATTTTGATAAAAGCTCTACATCAGGAAAGCTATTTTATTAACATTTTCACTTTGGCACAGTTCTTGCATTATTAAGTATAAGTAAATAAAAAGGAGGAAAAGCATTATGAAATTATTTGGCGTTGATGTAGGGGGCACTTTCACAGATGTCATCTACAGTGATACGGAAAGAAGGATAACAGCTATTCATAAAGTGCCAACCACATTAGAAGATCCATCCACAGGTGTTGTTAATGGAATTCTTGAATTGTGTGAACGACAGAATATTAATAAAACAGAAATTGATCACGTATTCCATGGAACGACCATTGCTACAAATGCAATCCTTGAATATGACGGGGCTAAAACAGGTATGATCACCACAGAAGGATATAGGGACATCATACATATCGGACGACATCAACGTCCGCAAAATTATTCGATTATGCAGGAAATCCCTTGGCAGGATCGACCTCTTGTGCAACGAAGGAATCGGGTGGCCGTCGCTGAAAGAATGGGTCCAGCAAAGGATCAGGTTATTACTCCCTTAGATGAAGATCAAGTACGTCAAGCTGTAGCTGCATTAAAGGAAAAGGGAGTCGATTCGATTATTGTCAACTTCCTATTTTCATATATTAATCCTGCACATGAACAACGAGTCAAGGAAATTATTGAAGAAGATTACCCAGAAGCATTTATTACTGTATCGTCTGACGTTTCACCACAATTCCGTGAATTTGAACGCTTTACCACTGCTTCTATTAATGGTTTTGTTGGACCGAAAGTTAAAAGTTACATTCAAAATCTTGAGCAGCGGTTGAAGGATTCTGGAATTCCTGCTGAACTTCATATCATGTCCTCAAACGGTGGAGTGGCCACACCTAAAACTGTTTCAGAAAAGCCTGTAAATACACTTCTATCAGGTCCTGCCGCAGGAATATTAGGCGGAGCATGGGCCGGTGAATTAACAAATCGCGAGAAATTAATCACCTTTGATGTTGGAGGAACAAGTGCAGATATCGGTATCATCACAGGTAACGGGTATAGTGAATCCTCAGCTCGTGACACTTGGATTGCCGGATATCCAGTCATGGTACCGATGATTGATATTCATACAATTGGAGCAGGAGGGGGAAGTATTGCCCACATCGATGAAGGCGGAGCATTCAAAGTAGGACCTAGGAGCGCAGGTTCTCGTCCAGGGCCAGCTTGCTATGGTCATGGAGGTTTAAAACCGACTGTTAGTGACGCGAATGTTGTTTTAGGAAGAATCGATGAGCACAACTTCCTTGGTGGAGAGATGAAAATCTATTCGAATGCGGCTTATAAAGTAATTGACGAATTGGCAGAAAAACTAGATTTAAGCAGAGAAAGAACCGCTGAAGGTGTTCTTCAAATCATGAATAACAATATGGCAAATGCGATTCGTGAAAAAACCATTCAAAAAGGCGAGGACCCTAGAGAGTTTTCATTGGTAGCATTTGGTGGTGCAGGTCCGTTACACGCTGTAGACGTGGCCCAAATATTAAATATACCAGAAGTGATCATCCCGCTATATCCAGGAATTAATTCTGCTACTGGTTTATTAACAACAGATTTAAAGTATGACGTCATCAAAACTGAATTTATGATTAGTACGAATTTGGATTTCAATAGTCTGAATGAAGATTTTATTGCTTTGGAAAACCAACTGATTCAACGATTGAAAGAGGATGGAGTGTCTGAAAAAGATATTCAGATTCTTCGCAGTGCTGATTGCCGATACGCCGGACAGGGATATGAACTGCGGGTTGATTTGCCTAATGGATTGCTTGACCGGGAAACAATTGTTGAAGCATTGGATAATTTCCACGAAAGTCATAAAGGGGAGTATGGACACAACTTCCTTGAAAGTCCGATTGAGTTTGTTAACATACGTGTGACTGGTTTGGGCTACATGCCAAAAATTGAAAAGCAAGCCATTCATCATGACTTTGAATTAGAGGATGCATTATTAAAAACGGGTGAAACGACTTTTAATGTGAATGGAAGTCTTGAAAAAGTAGAGACAAAATTTTATCAAAGAGAAAAGTTGCCTGTTGGTCAAGAATTTTATGGTCCATGTATTGTTCTGCAAAAAGATACAACCACTGTTATTCCTCCTAACTGCACGGCTTTTATTGAGGAATTCGGAAATATGATTATCAAGGTAGGTGTATAGTTATGTCACAAATCATTACTGAAACCAAAAAAATCGATCCGATAACAGTCCAAGTCGTCCTTGGTGCTTTAGAAAATGTTGCAGTCGAAATGGGGCACAAGCTTGCCCGGATGTCTTACTCTAGTATTATTCGAGAATCAGAAGATTTCGGCTGTGCTCTTGTTGATATCAAGGGACAGCAGTTATGCGAGTCATCACATAGCACTCCGCTTCAATCAGGTCCGATTCCAGGGTATGTAAATGGAATTCGTCAGATTATGGCGGAGCGCAATGATACGTTTAATCCTGGTGATGTCATTATGCATAATTCACCGTATCATGGTGCCTCCCACGGTCCGGATGTTGGATTTTGTATTCCCGTATTCTATCAAGATGAATTAATTGGATTTTCAGTTACAACCGCTCACCATCTTGATATTGGTGCATCCACACCAGGAAGCTGCGGTATTGTGGACGCAGTAGATGCCTATGCTGAAGGTCTTCAATTTAAGGCGATTAAGGTGTATGAAAAAGGCGTCAAAAACCGATATATTTGGGATATTTTATACGATAACATTCGGGCACCGAAATTGGTCGTTGGTGATATGGAAGCCCAAATTGCCGCTGCTAAAATTGGGGCACAAAGATATATTGAAATCATTGAAAAATATGGGTTAGATACCGTTCAAGCAGCCAGTGAAGAATTGATGAATTACTCGGAAAAGATGATGAGAGATGCGATTAAAAAGCTGCCGAATGGAGAATACACAGCCGAAGGCTTTTTGGATGGATATTTAGATAGTGAAGACCCGGCTAAAAAGGACTTAAGAATTAAGGTGACCGTAAAGGTTGATGGCAGCGATTTAACGGTTGACTTGACAGGGACTGCCCCTCAGGTGACAGATAAACCAATTAATATGCCTTTAATAGGAACAGTCGATATTGCGATTTATCTAACCTTACGATCCATTTTACTGGATTCAACTGTATACGGAAATTTCCCGCAAAATTCCGGCTTAATTAGACCGATTAAAATTGTCGCTCCTAAAGGAACATTATGTAATCCAATTTTTCCGGCACCGACCATCGCACGGTTTAACTCTGGAAATATTGTCGCCGATACATTAATGAAAGCATTAGCCCAAGTAGTTCCACATCAGGTCAGTGCTGGTGTAGGAAACCTTCAAGTTGTGGCATTTAGCGGAAAAAATGAGGATGAAAATTACTGGGTGTACATGGATATCATGGAGGGCAGCTACGGCGGACGCTATGGAAAAGATGGCATGGATGCTGTTGATACCTTATACGCGAACACACGAAATAACCCAATTGAAGATATTGAATCCCACTATCCTTTACGAGTAAACCGTTACGAGCTAAGAGATAACGAGAGTGCTCCAGGAAAGTGGCGTGGTGGAATTGGGTCGGTCCGTGAGGTCACGTTCTTGGCTGATGGCAGTTTCTCAGTGGAAGCGGATGGGTATAAATTTGCACCTTGGGGATTTAATGAAGGAAAATCGGGTTCAGTCGGCAGTTTGTCCATTCAAGACGGAGAGACAAGAGAAGTAGTAAAACTTCCTTCTAAACTACCAAATAGACAGGCAATACAAGGCAGTACGATTCAACTTGTAGGTCCATGTGGCGGTGGATATGGAAATCCAATCGAAAGAGATCCTGAAAAGGTTCTTTCCGACTATCTGGATGGGTTTATCACAAAAAAACAGGCTATAAGGGAATATGGAGTTTTCATCTGTGAGGATGAATCAATAGATTATCAGAAAACAAGTGAATTGAGGAACCGTTAGTTTAACTTAGTGGAGGATGGCGATGAAAACAGTTACGATCAGTAAAGAACGAATAAAGCTCCATATTGAGCAGTTAGGCGAGATTGGAAAGACCGCTGATAGTGGCGTGCAACGTCTGGCATTGTCTAACGAAGATAGAGAAGCTACTATTCTCGTTTCTGAATGGATGAGAGAAGCCGGGCTCACGGTAAGACATGATCATTTTGGTAACTTAATTGGGCGAAAAGAGGGGCAGAATCCCTGCCTCCCGCCTATTATGATAGGTTCCCACATTGACTCCGTGAGAAATGGCGGAAAGTTTGATGGGGTGATTGGGGTCCTTGCTGGGATTGAGATTGTCCACACCATATCGGAGCAAAATATTGTTCATAATCATCCAATTGAAGTGGTAGCTTTCTGTGAAGAAGAGGGTTCAAGGTTTAATGATGGATTGTTTGGTAGTAGAGGGATGGTCGGTAAAATAAAGAATCAAGATTTGCAAAAAGTGGATGATAACCAAGTAACAAGATATGATGCACTTAAGAACTTTGGCTTTGGCATTAATCCTGATCTCATCGAGCAATCAGTAAGAAATAAAGGCGAAGTTAAGCAATATTACGAACTGCATATTGAACAGGGGCCCTATTTAGACAACAAAAATTACCCGATAGGGATTGTCAGTGGAATTGCCGGGCCTTCTTGGTGCAACGTAAGGATTATTGGTGAAGCAGGTCATGCAGGAACCGTTCCAATGAGTCTCCGTCGAGACCCGATGGTGGGTACAGCAGAAATCATTCAAGAGGTAGAAAAACTTTGTATAAACGACCCTGAGGCACCTACTGTTGGTACAGTAGGAATCATTTCAGCTTTTCCTGGTGGCACCAACATTATTCCAGAATCTATCGAATTTACCCTTGATATTCGGGATATCGATCTGGATAGAAGGAACCATGTGATTGGAAAAATAGAAGAGAAGATTATTCAGGTATGCAGGACCAGAGGATTGGGATATGAATTTGAAAAGAACATGGCTGCTGCACCAGTAAAGTGTTCAGAGAGTCTTATTCAATCCTTAACAGAAACAAGCATGGAACTTGGAATCGAAGCCCCCGTAATGGTAAGCGGAGCAGGACACGATGCGATGTTTCTGGCAGAAATTACCGAAATAGGCATGGTCTTTGTCCGGTGTCGGAATGGAATAAGCCATAACCCAAAAGAGTGGGCAGAAATTGATGATATTTTCACAGGAACAAAACTACTCTATGAAACTGTATTGAAGCATATCTAACTCTCAGTATGGCAGTCCATGGAGACTGCCATGTAAGGG
>NZ_JBALSN010000428.1:0-1695 GCF_036966985.1 Neobacillus drentensis
AAAAATGAAGGAATTCAAAAAAAGGGGATTACACAATGAATGATCTAAAAACGACGATTCCACCTCTGGATGCAGAAATGGGTCAAAAGGTCCGTGAGTATATCGATATTTTAACCAAACCTCCAGGCAGTTTAGGCAGATTGGAAGAATTGGCGATACAACTGGCGGAAATGACTTCCGAAGCCTTTCCTGTCGTGTCGCCTCCTGGTGTAATTGTGTTTGCCGCGGATCATGGAGTGTCCGAAGAAGGGGTATCTGCTTACCCGCAGGAAGTGACAGCGCAAATGGTGATGAACTTTTTAAACAGCGGTGCTGCGATTAATGTCTTTAGCAGACAAATTGGAGCGATGTTTGAGGTAGTCGATATTGGTGTCGCCGCTGATATCGAGGCGGACGGTGTCGTGCAACGGAAGATTCGTTACGGAACAAGAAATTTTTGCAAGCACAATGCGATGACAAGAGAAGAAGTGGAAAAAGCGATCACCGTTGGCTATGAACGGGCTGAACATATGATTAAGCATGGATGCAAATGTTTAATTCTTGGTGAAATGGGAATCGGCAATACGACACCAAGCAGTGCCATACTAGCCGTTTTAAGCGGTCAGGACATCCGTACGCTTGTCGGTCGGGGAACAGGGATTGCACCTGAAAAAATCAGCCATAAGCAAGCTGTTATTTCCAGAGCACTAATGGAAAGAAATCCTGACCGGAACGATCCGATCGATATTTTAATGAAAATAGGCGGCTTGGAAATTGCGGGAATGACGGGTGCAATGCTAGCGGCAGCGGCAAACAGGATTCCGATTTTGGTCGACGGGTTTATCTGCACCGTTTCAGCACTACTGGCAAAGGAAATGTGCGAGACTGCAAGTGATTATATGATTGCTGGACATCAGTCCGTGGAACCGGGACACGAAATAGCCCTTCAGTTATTAAGAAAGAAGCCTCTTGTTGATCTGGATTTGCGTTTAGGGGAAGGAAGCGGGGCAGCGATTGCCTTCCCAATCTTACAGGCAGCCACATTAATGCTGAAGGAAATGGCCACGTTTGCATCGGCAGGTATTTTAATAGAGTAGCGTAAAGGAGGCTCATCATGACAAAAGGAAAAGTGTATCTTGTCGGTGCCGGACCAGGAGATCCCAAGCAGATTACTGTTAAGGGAGTGGAGTGCATCCAGCAGGCGGATGTCATTTTATATGACCGCTTAGTGAAATAATGAACTGCTAAAATAAGCAAAACCTAAGGCAGAGTTAATTTTTTGCGGCAAACAGCCAGGGAAGCATCAAATCCTTCAGGAACAAATTCATGAGCTTTTAATCGAGAATGCAACCGAAGGAAAAATCGTCACCAGATTAAAAGGGTGCGATCCATGTATCTTTGGCCGTATAGGCGTAGAAGCGGAAATACTCGTTGCAAATGGCATACCCTATGAAATCGTGCCGGGGATCACATCAGTGATCGCTGCGCCAGCCTATGCAGGCATTCCCGTAACACATCGGAATTATGCCTCCTTTTTTGCCATTGTTATGGGCCATAGCGAACCGGGGATGGAGAGGAGATTAAAAATGAAACTTGGTAAAGGAAGCTGTAATGGAACATTTGGAGAACTTGTACAAGGGGTCATCGGTGACCGCCCTTTTTTAATCACTCTGCCAATCCCAAGTTTAAGAAGCGAGGCTAGGTTTACCCCAGACC
>NZ_JBALSN010000429.1:0-5157 GCF_036966985.1 Neobacillus drentensis
TGATATTATGGTGAAAAACAAGTGGTTAGAACAGCCACCGCTTGCTCCTAATAGGAAAGAACTTGCACAAGATAAATAAGATATCCCCCTCATTAGTGAGGGGGATATTTTTAATGAACTTTTTAATTTTAGGTTATGAAAATTCTTTAAAAGGCTAAGTGAATAAAAGACTGTTTAACAGAAAAAATGTAATAACTATGTTTTAAGGAGATGTTATATAAAAATGGCATTTGAGGAAGGACTCGCCCGATCAGAAAAAGCTTATAACCAGTTCACTGGGGTAAGTTCTTTATTTGCTAAAATAGTGAAAGAAGATTTTCTCTCAACATGGCAATGGTGGTTTGGACTGGCCCTATTTATTGTTCCATGGATTGTTTGGATTATATTTAGGAAAAAAGATAGTACAGGACGCCTTCTTTTAGCAGGCTTAATAACCATCATATTATCACTTACAATAGATCTTGCTGCCTTATCTCTAGGGTTGTGGTCATACCCAATGGTGATCATTCCTCTAGCCCCCTTTCTATTTTTACCTTATCACTTCTCTTTAGCACCAGTTGGGGTCATGCTCACTCTACAAATAAAGCCAAAAATGAATACCTTATTAAAAGGGGTCATATTCGCTGCAATTGCTGCCTTTGGAGGAATGAATTTCTTTAATGCAATCGACTTTTATAACGATAAAAATTGGTCCACTTTATATGATTTTATTATTTTCTTAACTCTTTATTTTGTCGCTTATGCGGTTACAAGGATTGAGAGCTATACTAATTTAGATAAGGGATAAACTGTACTTGTAACGACATAAAGGCGTTAATGAATTAGTGAGTCTTAAGCTTAGGAAGCATGATGAACTTTTCTGACTTATAACTAAATACTATTGTAAGAAGCAAATTTTTTGCTTCTTTTTTAATTCCTTTTAAATTTTCCCCGTATTTACTTTTATGAAGTTCTATTTTTTATATNNATTTTTTATATCAAATTAATATAATGAAAAAGTTAAACTTGTCCAGAGGTGAATAGTTTGGAGATGTTTGGTTTGTCATTTGCGGTACTCTTAAAAGTTATATTAATCAATATTGTTTTAAGTGGCGATAACGCAGTTGTGATTGCAATGGCGTCACGTAATGTTCCTAAGAAGCAGCAAAAGAAAGCAATCTTTTGGGGAACATTTGGAGCGATTATTTTACGTTTACTATTTGCAGTAATCATAGTTTATCTGCTAGGTGTACCTTTCGTAACTTTTATAGGCGGTCTTCTCCTAGTGTACATTGCCATTAAACTATTAATTGGTGATGAGGAGGGAAGTATGAAGGAAGGAGGGGCAAGTTTATTTTCAGCTGTCAAAACAATTATCATTGCAGATGCAGTCATGTCCCTTGATAATGTACTAGCTATTGCTGGTGCAGTTGAAGGAAATTTGGTCGGTATTGTGATTGGTGTGATTGTTAGTATTCCAATCGTTGTTTTTGGCAGCCAGTTAATACTAAAAGCAATGGAGAAATACCCAATTATCTCTTATGCAGGGGCTGGAATCTTATCTTGGACAGCAGGTGAAATGCTCCTCGGGGAACCAAAATTTGAACCCTTTCTTACTCGTGATTTACATTTATTAATACCTACAGCAATTACTGTTTTTGTTATTGGATTTGGATATTTAATTTCAAGGAAAAAACTAATATAAAAGAGGAAGGGGCGATGCATAAATTGGCATCGCTCTTTACTGAATTGGCACAATATATTTTTACTTCATGAATTATTAATGATTTGATTTCTATCTTCTGTTTGAGGAGGTTCCTCAAACCATTTATGCTTGATCATAATTTCAATCCCTTCTTGACCATAAAAATAGATATCTTTGGCTAAGAGGGCTAATTTTAAGGAGATATCATTTCTTAGAGTAAAAAATGTACCAAAGCTATTTCCAACAATGCAAAATCCATTTAGAAAGGTGATACAATGCATCATTAGTTTGTCTGAAAATGGGGGAATAGTGGAAGTAGTTACCGTACCCCCAGAATGGGCAGAGACTTGAATATCATTTTCCAAAAGAATTTCTTGGAATATTTTAATTTGTTTTTTTGCAAGTTCTTTCCCTTTTTCAAAATATTTTCTAACTTCTTTGTTTTGTGCGCATTGAGCAAATCCTGTAATAAGCTGCATTCCAATATTATTAGTCTCTATTCCATGATGAAGAATACCAAGTTCAATGTCGTTTAATGCCCGTTTAGAATTAAATGGGTGAAAACCGCTCATATAATCTTTATTTTTAATAAACTCTGTTGTTTTTGGCATTGTCACTCTTGGTGGAAGGGTTAAGATTCCTTTTTCCAGTAAATATAGGGTGGCTAACTTATATATTTTATGGGTAACAGTGGTTAGTCCTTCATAAACCTGTATCACATCATCGTTATATGCCATATTCATGTTAATGGTGTACATACCCATGCTTACTTCTTTTAATACTCGTATAAACATCACGTCAAATCCATTGTCAAATAACTTGGGTGCTTCTAAATTCACATCTTCCTTTCTAAAACCAATAGGAATAACGACCCCTTGCTGGCTAAATATTTTCTCAATTTCTATAACATAATAATTTAACTCCTGCCATAAGCCCCCTAAGATATTCCTTGCTTCTTCGTCATCCGCTTTTTTCATGAAATATTCTAACACTCTCATAATAAGAGTTTTTTCTTGATATGTAAGCCAAAGGGTTCCTACCTCTGATGAGCTTATTGGATTTGTTAAAATCAAAAGGATCCCACCTTCATATAATTTAAATAAATTATTCCCAAGTCGGAGACTAATCATTCGATAATCGATTTTTCTGGCTGTTTTTCTGTGAATTCCAGAGTAGAACAACCATATTAGGTTCCAGCAAATATTAGCTCATGATAACAACTTCAGCCTGCCTGGGAACATTGAACGTTAATTAATGAGAATCTTCATAAGGGACAACCTATAAGTAGGAGGGATGTTCTTGGGATTTCGAATTTTGTTATTTCTAATATTAATCAGTTTTAATATATCGACGGTTGTCAGTGCAGAAGTCCCGCTCATTGCTGCATTTATCCGTGATCATCAGCTATGGATTAAAAAGGGCGATCAAGAAATTCAAATCACTAAAAATCGATATGTATATTCTCAGAAATGGTCATATGATGGCAGGTTTATTGGTTATATTGATGGTGATGAAAAAGGTGAAAAATCTAATCTATTTATTTATGATACGAGGGAAAAGGAAAGCTACCAGCCTTACGTGAGGGTCGAAACATCTGACTTTAAATGGTCTCCAACCAAAAATCAATTAGCCTACAATGATCAAGGCATTTTGAACGTTACGAAAACAAAGAATGGCCGCCCGCAAGGCTTTGAAAATGTTTCATTAGGGGTTAGTGGTTTTGAGTGGTTTCCGAATGGGAAGGAATTTATCGTTGCCTCACAATCCAAATTGCGTCCTACTTGTTGGGGCCCCATCCCACTTTATCGGATTCCCGTAGATGCCAATCTCGCGAAAGAAAAAATGAAGCATTTTTATACCATTCAAATAAAAGAACCTGACTTGTTTGCGATTGATGCTGATTATTTTAAGTGGAGTACAGACAGGAAGTGGGTTAGTTTTTTAGCAACGCCAACTGCGTCTTGGTCGATGGATAGCAATACTTTATGCGTTTTGTCTTCAAAAGGAGAACACTTTCAAGCAGTAGGTAAAATGCTAGGATTCAAAGACTGGTTTAAGTGGGCTCCATCTGCTAATCAATTAGCCTATATTTCAGGAGAAGGAAGATTTTTTGTTGAAAACAAGAAAACCACCATTGCCGATATGCCGACCTACAAGCAACAAAAGGAATACACACCAAAAGGTTTCGTAGACCTTGATGTGGAATGGTTCTCACCAGATAAAGTGATTGTCGCTCGTGCAAAAGAGAACAAGGAGTGGAAGGAAGGGCCTGTTCCAACGATGTTTACAGCACTTTATGCGATCAATATTAAAACTGAGAAACAAAAACAAATCTCATTTCCGAAGAAGAATGAACTGGATGAAGTTCCTCAAGTTGTGGGTTCCTATCTTACTTGGGTTCGCAAGCAGGGAGATGGGTCTAAAGGTGATGTCTGGGTGAAGGACGGTTTAAATGGTAAAGAGCATATATGGCTATAGAATGTTGATGGAGCGCCAATCTTTTTTACTCCGAATTGAAATGGTTTGCAGAATGGATTTGTCAAGCGCTATGATTTATTGATTATCGTTTTTCTGGTATGATTTCTTTGGAATGTTATCTTTAATCAACTTTTGGGAAGTGTGTTTATAGAATGAATACGCCAGATGAACTTGCATTGGGTGATGTTAATTTGAAAGAATTGGACCATTCTGCTCTTTCTCAAAACATTCATTCATTTTTATATCGTTTAGATAATAATGGGGAATCACGCTTGCCGCAACGTGCGTATCTTGCAACCCGGCATGCCATACGACAACTGCAGCTCCCTCCAGGACAAACCATATTAGAAAGGGAAATGGCTGACATTTTGGGTATGAGTAGAACTCCAGTTCGTGAAGCTCTTGTGCGTTTAGAGATGGAGGGATGGGTTAAGCTCATACCGCGTCGTGGGTTTGTTGTGGCGCCCATTGTAGCGGACGATCTCCAACATATTTATGAAGTCGTAGAAGCGCTCGATGGAATTGCTGGAAGCCTGGCTGCCAAGCGAGCGACAAGTGAGGAATTGGACAAACTTGATCATTTGATAGAGGAACAGGAAAAAGCACTAGAAGAGGAAAATCTGATTGCATGGACTGACCTTGATGAACAATTTCATCAACTTATTGTGGATATAGCACGAAATCCCCGTCTAAGGGGAGTGATGGATAGTCAATCTGATCAACTATATCGTGCTAGATTATTTACGATAAAGCTTCGGCCGAAACCAACACGTTCCATAATGGACCACAAGGCCATTGTGTCTGTTATGCGGGCAGCAGAACCGGATGCTGCACGATCCATGTTACAATCCCATCGTTTTAGAGCACGCAGTGAAATATTACAAATTATCCGGTCGATGCCTTAATTAATGAAAAAGGGCTGCAGAGATTTTCAAGAAATCCGCTGCAGCTCTGGTTTAGAATATGCTATATTACATAATTACATAGTTTCCCGA
>NZ_JBALSN010000430.1:0-2706 GCF_036966985.1 Neobacillus drentensis
CGTTTTAATAATTCAGCTTTTTCAGCTTCATATCCCGGCTTACCAAGTAGTGCAAACATGTTCTTTTTATATGCTTCTACTCCAGGTTGATCAAAAGGGTTTACACCCATTAATAATCCGCTTATTCCACATGCCTTTTCGAAGAAGTACACCATTTCTCCAAATGTATATTCGTCTAATTTGTCCAGTTCCACGGAAAGGTTTGGAACTCCTCCATCTACATGGGCTAAAACGGTCCCTTGGAAGGCATTCTTATTGACATAATCCATTGTTTTTCCTGCAAGATAATTTAAGCCATCTAAGTCCGAAGCCTCTTCTTTCATAGTAATATCAAGTTTCGGTTCTTTTATTGATACAACTGTCTCAATTAAATCACGACGACCTTCCTGTACATATTGACCCATAGAATGAAGATCTGTCGTTAAATCAACTGAAGCTGGAAATAGACCTTTTTGATCCTTCCCTTCACTCTCGCCAAAAAGTTGCTTCCACCATTCTGAAACAAAGTGAAGTGATGGTTCAAAGTTTACAAGAAGTTCAATGGATTTTCCTTTTCGATATAGAGCGTTTCTAACTGCAGCGTACTGATAACTTTGGTTTGTAGCCAAGCCTGGATTATTATATTTGTCTGCAGCAGCTTTTGCCCCTTCCATCATTTTATCAATATTAAGGCCTGCAACAGCTATTGGTAATAATCCCACTGCAGTTAAAACAGAGTACCTCCCACCAACATCATCAGGGATAACAAATGTTTCATATCCTTCTTCATCTGCTAGTGTTTTTAAAGCGCCTCTTTCCCGATCGGTTGTTGCATAAATTCGTTTTTTTGCTTCCTCCTTTCCATACTTATTCTCCAAATATTCTCGGAAGATGCGAAAAGCGATTGCTGGCTCCGTTGTCGTACCAGATTTGGAGATCACATTTACAGAAATATCTTTGTCTTTTATTAGTTCCAGTAAATGAGAAATATAGGTGGCACTAATATTTTGACCAGCAAAATATATTTGCGTTTCCTTTCCCATTTGATTGTGAAAAGTATGAGAAAGTGCTTCGATTGCAGCTCTAGCTCCTAGATAAGAGCCACCGATACCAATAACGATTAAAGCATCGGAATTACTGCGAATTCTCTCAGCCGCTGCTTTAATTCTTGCAAATTCTTCCTTATCATAATCATATGGTAAATTTACCCATCCTAGATAATCAGATCCAGGACCTTTCTTTTCATGAAGCATATTGTGAGCAACTTTTACAAATTCGCCTAGGTTATCAACTTCACCTTGATTCATAAATGAAAGAGCATTAGAATAATCAAACGAGATAGCCATTTTCCATTTTCTCCTTTTTGTATTTTCGATTAAAGGTTATAAGGGCGTTAGAAATGATCTAACCCCCTATATGTTTTACTATTTTTTAGTGAGCATTTTTCCAATCAGCCGCAAATTTTTCGATTCCTTGATCTGTTAGTGGGTGTTTCGATATTTGTTCAATTACCTTAAATGGAATAGTAGCAATATGAGCACCTGCCATAGCCACACGAGTTACGTGGTCTGGATGGCGAACAGATGCTGCAATGATTTGTGATTCTAAATTCTGGACACGGAATAACTCAGCTATACGGGAAACGAGTTGTACACCATCTTCGCTAATATCATCTAAACGACCCAAGAATGGAGAAACATAGGTAGCACCTGCCCGTGCTGCCAACAGTGCCTGGTTGACAGTAAAAATGAGAGTAACGTTAGTTTTAACACCTTTTTTTGTAAGATAACGGCAGGCCTCTAATCCATCTAATGTCATTGGAAGTTTGATTGTAATATTCTTATCGCCGCCATTAATTTTTATTAGTTCGTTTGCTTCAGCAATCATTTGTTCAGCTGTCAAAGCATTAGGAGTTACTTCGGCAGAAACAGACTCTACATCGGGAACAGCATTTAAGATTTCTGCTATACGATCTTCAAATTTTACTCCTTCTTTGGCAACTAAAGAAGGATTTGTGGTAACACCAGATAAAACTCCGATTTTATATGCTTTCTTAATTTCGTCTAAATTAGCCGTATCAATAAAAAATTTCATAACTATTTCCTCCAATTTATATTTATTAACTTATTTATTTATTTTTTCAACAGCATGTCCACCAAACTCATTGCGGAGTGCGGCTACGACCTTTCCGGTAAAGGTATCATTCTCTAAAGAGCGATAGCGCATTAATAATGACATGGCAATCACCGGAGTAGCTGTTTGAAGATCTAGAGCAGTTTCCACAGTCCATTTTCCNNTGCATGATACCTTTAATTTCCTCTAATTGCGGAGATTTTGAAAATGCATTTTCGGTTAATTCCATTAGCCAGGAACGAATAACAGAACCATTATTCCAAACTCTTGCTACTTTTTCGTAATCGTAATCGAATTCACTTTTTTCAAGCACTTCAAACCCTTCGCCGATTGCAGCCATCATGGCATACTCGATACCATTATGAACCATCTTAAGGAAGTGTCCGCTGCCTGCTTTCCCTGCATATAAGTAACCATTTTCCACTGCTGAATCTCTAAAAATTGGTTCAACGATTTCCCATGCTTCAGGGTCACCGCCAATCATATAGCATGCACCATGAAGTGCGCCTTCCATCCCGCCTGATGTGCCTGCATCCATAAATCTAATTCCTACTTCTTTTAATTCGTTATAACGTTGAATTGATTCTTTATAAT
>NZ_JBALSN010000431.1:0-2002 GCF_036966985.1 Neobacillus drentensis
GCTTTATTTCGAAAACGTCGACCCGCGAGCAGTTAGTTCAGTCGATCCGCAGCGCTGCGCGGAAAGAGGCGATTATTCCGATGCAACTTCTTAAACAGCTGAGACGCCAAGAAATTGTCGTGCAAGGGGATAATGCCAATGATAAAACAACGATAGGGAAAAAAGAAGAAACACTTCTGCGCGAATTAGCTAAGGGACTTAGTAACAAGGAAATTTCCAAGACCTTGTTAATTAGTCAGCGCTCCTTGGAGTATAGTTTGACAGAACTTTTTCAAAAATTAAATGTCAACTCTCGGGTAGAAGCTATTAAGAAAGCTAAAGGGTTGGGGATTCTACCTACGGAAGATTTATATTAGATGTGATGGGACCGGCGTATGCCGGTCCTTTTTTTGATTTATAATGGTTGGTTCGGTTAAACCGCAATATTTTGCGTTAAGTCCATGAATGTTTGCGGCGGGCAGTGTCTCCTTCAAAAATATAATGATTCCATACCAACTAAATGGAAGGAGATTATCATGAATGTCAGAAATATAGTTGCGGGTGTATTATTAGCGATGCTGACCATTAGAATTTTCATCACGTTTACATCACCTATTTCATATCAACTGTTTGCACTCTTTTTGGCGTATACAGCATGTGTTTATGCTGGAGCTGCTTTATCTGATTCACGGGTGACCTGGATATCAATAGAATTTGTAGTGTCCTTCGTGTTTTTTAATTGTGCCTTATTGGGATTATTGTATTCTCCTCTTTGGATCGGGCTGGGTTTCATTCTACATGGAATTTGGGATTCGCTTCACCATCCAAGAATCATTAAAACAAGTGTTGTCAGATGGTTCCCGCCCCTATGCGCCATATTTGACTTTATTGTAGCTGTTTTCATGTGGAGGTTTTATTAAAGGGAGGAATGGAAAGTGAATGTTCAACTATTACAGTGGGGATTATTCTCGTTTATGATCGGGATGGTATTATCATTGCCGCTTGCAGCAGTGTTTTACCAAAAGAGTTCACCAATGAATAAGGTTTTCACAAATGCCAGGAAACTTAAATCAGCCCATATTGATTTTTTCATGCAAGGGTTTGCATTGGGTTTTGCTTTTCTATTGGAAGTGTCGTTGAAGACTGAGTTTTCCATTTACATTGTCATCCCATTGATTTATGGTTCGATCATGAACCCAACTATTTTGTTTTTAGAAGCTACACCTTTTATCCGTTCAAGTTACCGATTTGTTCATCTTTTCCTTAGAGCCACGAGCCCGTTAGCCCTTCTATTTGCCTGGATTGCCATTGCTGTTTCGTTCTTGCCATTATATTTAAATATGTTGCTATTGATCGTGGCAGTGTCTGGGGGTCTCGTAATATTAATCTATCTAACTAAGAGTAGTAAAAACCTAAACAAATAGAGTTAAGGTTTTTTTGTGCTTACTTGGAGATTGGTTATCGCCAGTAATCAGGGGTTATCCGCTAGTAAACTCGGATTATCCGCCAGTAAAAACAGTTATCGAGAGTATTTTTATCCTATCCAAGAGTAACCCCGAGATATGCGAGAGTATTTGCAACCTATCCGAGAGTATCCACAAGTTATCCGAGAGTACCAACCACCATCACCATTTCCAAAAACGCAACCACACCTGCAAAACGGATGCAGGGGTACCCCAAAAGTTTTGCGGTGGTTCTCACAAAGTCTGCGGTTTTGATCGATTCGAATCTCCGTACAATGAAATCATCCAAACCAAAACAATAATTCATTGGGAGGAAAGAAAAATGAAAAAGAAGAGTAAAAAGAAGTTTGTCATATGGACCTTGATCGGGCTGGTCGCAGCTGCACTCTTTTCTAGCTATTTATTTATACCTAAGGGTGCGAGTGATCTTGAAGAAGAAAAAGTGCATCCTTCAGATGACTCTCACTTTCCTACACGAGAAGATTTTCATGAATATAAAAAGCAGCGAACCAAAAAGGTGCGTAATCCATTGTTTACGACACTGGCTATTATCTTTCCTA
>NZ_JBALSN010000432.1:0-1280 GCF_036966985.1 Neobacillus drentensis
TTGGTATCTACTAATCTTCCAATTAACGATATTGCAGAAGAATCAGGGTATAAAACGGCTAAATATTTTATTAAGATCTTTAGAGAACTAGAGGGAATGACACCAAGCGCATACCGAAAGGACAATAATGAAAAGGCTTTCTAAAAATAGTAGTATTTTTCCTAATCGTTGTGACCTATTTTTCAGAACTATCTGAATGTAGACTATAAATGTAAGTAAAATCTAGAAAAGGTCATAGGGGGAATCACATTGTTAAAAAAGAAAACGGTTGCAATCTTTATGTCTGTAATCATGCTTGTCTCTCTAGTGCTTGCGGGTTGCTCTTCCTCAAGTTCATCTGAGGAAAGCAGTTCAGATGGTAAAAAAGTTATCAAATTCATGCATTTATGGCCAGAAGGCAGCTCGAATGCTCAGTTCTCGATTGTAAAAGACATCATTAGTGAATACGAAAAAGATCATAATGTAAAAATTGAAACTGAAATTTTAAATCCTGATCAATACAGAGAAAAGCTTAAGGTCTTAGCTTCATCTAATGAACTTCCTGATATTGGCATGACTTGGTCAGATGGATTCATTAAGCCTTATGTAGAAGGTAACATGCTAGCTCCGCTAGATGATATCGTAACAGGAGATGCAGATCTTAAAGATGCGTTTATCCCTGGTGTAAAAGAATCGTATGCTGTGGACGGAAAAACATATGGTCTTCCACTAGAATTAAATATTTCCTACGTGTTCTACAACAAAGAAATTTTCAAGAAATATAATCTTGAAGTTCCAAAGACTTTCGCAGAGTATAAAAATGTTGTTAAAACTTTAGCGGATAATGGCGTTGTTCCTGCAACTGTAGGTGCGAAAGACGGCTGGCCAGCATCTTTCTGGTTTATGTATCTAGCAGACCGGATTGGCGGGTCTACTATTCTAACAGATGTTATTAAAGGTAAAGCGAAAATGGATGATCCAGCTATTGTAAAAGCAGCTGAAGAGGTACAAAACCTTGTCGACATGGGCGGATTTGTTAAAGGCGCGAGCGCATTATCAAATGACGATGCAAAAGGTTATTTCATGAACGAACAAGCAGCGATGTTTTTAACGGCTACTTGGGAGTTACCAAACTACACAACAAGCCCCGATGTTAATCAAGAATTTAAAGATAAGATTGGCTATTTCAAGTTCCCAACTTATGAAGGCGGAAAAGGTACAAGCATCAACAGCTACGTAGGCGGCCCTGGTGTTGGTTTATTCGTAGCGAAAGATTCTAAAGTTCAAAAGGAAGCAAAAGA
>NZ_JBALSN010000433.1:0-1278 GCF_036966985.1 Neobacillus drentensis
GGTGCAAGAGTTAAAGAAGGGGATCGCTGCGGCGATCCTTTTTCTTGTTGTACTAACGGATGCAGTTTAGTACAAGAAGGTATTTACCAAAACCATATTGAATTATAATTAAAATAACGTTATCGAAGCGGGGGTTAAAAAGTATGGAGGATTTTAAAATCCTAATATCAAGATGGGAGCAAATACTTCAAAAATTAGAGAACAATAACGGCAAAGTCCACCCAATCGAAATTGGAAAGAAAGCAACGATACAGGAGATAGAAGCTAAAGAAAAAGAGTTAGGTTATCATTTACCTTCTTCGTATAAATACATATTACATAACTTGGGAAAATCACTTTCGTTTTATTACTCATTTTCTGAAGATACAATGATTCCTAGTGAATTTACGGAAATATTCTCTGGAGAGATAAATTGGAATATTGACTTCCTTCAGAATTTAAATATGCTAGCTAACGAACTAATGGAAGATGGGGAAGATTATGGAAGGTCACTGAGGGGGAAATTAGAGTTTTCTCAAGTTGGAAATGGAGATATTTATGCGTTTGATATGTCTGTTGAGAGTGATGAGAAACCAGTTATTTATTGGGATCATGAAGAAGACACAGTTACTTATGTTGCGGATTCGTTTATCGATTATCTATTTAGGATTACTGAACTAGGGTGTATTGGTAGTGAAAAATGGCAGCTTGAATATTTTCTAAGTGATACGGGGTTGAATACTACAAGTCCAGCATCAGTTAAGTGGAAGCATTGGTTTGAGTCATTTTCAGAGACAACCTTAGATGATGTGAAAAATAACATGGAACAGCTAATAGCTTATGTTGTTTATCGAAAGAAATTAGATGAAGAAACAATCGACTTCCTCCAGAAATTTAATAGAAATGAGTTATTTGGCTTCCTTATAGAAGAATTACATAAAAAAGAGGCATTTAATGACCAGAAGATAATATGTGAGATTATCGGAAGAGTTTTAGGAATTTACGCAGAAACCTGGGTTAGAAGCTTATGGGAAACTAAACAAAATAATATGGATACTCGATTACGTTCCTATCTAACTTCTATGTGTATAAGTAAGGATAAGGGACTATCTTTAGTAATTAATTTTCTTGAACAAGAATCTAATAAAAAGATTACTGGGTATGAAGCACTTTCCCATCTTGGTGATTTTCATTCGAGGGATGTTATTTCGTGGATGGAGAATCATGTTAAATTTCCTGTGACAGAAGGATGGGACGACCTCTTCGTAAGGTCAAACTTTTCATGGGATAACTTAGAAA
>NZ_JBALSN010000434.1:0-3764 GCF_036966985.1 Neobacillus drentensis
ACCCTGGGGCTTTTTATCCCGGCTACGGTGCCCCTTATTATTACTAAAATGAAAAAACAGCTCTTGGGCTGTTTTTTTATGCGGAAAATGATGAATTAAAGGAAAATTAGTTAAAAAGGCGAATAGTTTATATAGATGACATTTGTTTACATATAGGAGGAACTTAAATGATTGAAAATACATTGCTACATTCTCTAGGAATTGAGGTTACCTTAGTCGAAAAAGGAAGGGTTATAGCGACCATGCCTGTGGATGAGCGGACTCGCCAGCCATTTGGATTACTGCACGGCGGTGCATCTGTTGCTTTGGCCGAAACAGTGGCTAGCGTAGGAGCCTATGAATTGGTAGATAAAGAAACGGAGGCTGTCGCGGGTCTAGAGATTAATGCCAATCATGTTCGGCCAAAAACTGAGGGAGAGGTTACAGCAATTGCAACTGTCCTATATCAAGGAAAATCAACTCAAGTCTGGGATATTAAAATTACCGATGAGCAAGACCGCATGATTTGTGTGTCTAGGTGTACGATGGCTGTCATTAAGCTAAAAAAATAATGATATTCCTTTTAACTATATTATTGATTTAAAATTTAAAAAATTTACTTTAATTTCATGTTATAATATAAAAAAAATAGAAAAAAAGCACAATTTTTTGTACATGTTTCTTTATATAATGTAGTAAGAGTAAACGTAAAGGTGGTGAAATTGATGAGGGCAAGGCGGCAACATTTATTTATCGATTTTGAGTTTACAATGCCTGAACGGAATGTTCGCATGAAGGATTTTTATGCGGAAATTATCGAAGTTGGAATTGTTGCAGTCGTTGATGATCAAGTAACAGAACAGTTTTCATCCTTTGTTACTCCACTTAAATTCCCAAAACTAACTGAACGCTGTAAATCCTTTTTACATATCTCTCAGCAGCAGGTAGACAAGGGTTTATCTATTTTTGAACTTGTTAAGAAATTGGAGGAATTCAATAAGCATAATTATGAAACAACCATTGTTACTTGGGGAAATATGGATATGAAGGTGCTTCGTCATAATTGTTTAAAGGCAGGGGTTGCATTTCCGCTAAAGGCTTCGGAGTTGGATCTTTCCATGGAATATAAACGATTCTTTGGTGATCAAAATCAAACGGGACTTTGGAAGGCAGTTCAGGAATACGGGAAAGAAGGGACAGGCAAACATCATCGTGCACTTGATGATGCGTTGACTACCTTTAATATATTCAAACTCGTTGAAAAGGATAAACGTTATTTAGAAAAACCAGAACCAACGACAATTGGGGATCGGATTGATTTCTCAAAGTTATTAAATGAATTCGCATAAAAGGCCAAATCATTCAAACTGATTTGGCCTTTAGCGTTTTAAATTTTATAATCTTTTTCAAGCGATTCCAAGGCTCTCAGACTCATTTCAGCCCACTCTGAAGGTGCTTCCGCTAACTCCTGTTTCATTTTCGCTAACGCCTCTTTTAATGACTCCTTATAATCGGGAACCTCATTCTCAAAGGGCTTGACCATTTTGAGGGGAATATTTGCTTGCTCACGATAACTGAGTGCTTTTCTCTCATGAAAAATAAGTACATCTGCATCCTTAGGACTATGTAAATCTCCTTGCATGGGATGTTTAAGTACAGCTAGAACTCGTACTAAATAATGCTGCGGGCGTACCTCTGTTATTTCACCAATATATTTCCCTGTTTTATAAATAGCTGTTACAATACTACCAATTTGTAATTCTGACACAAAAAAACACCCCTTTCACTTTTCCCCTTTTATTTTAATATGAAACATAGTAAATTAAAAACAATGTGTGAAATAATTTTATTTCGGTTAAAGTGAAAAAATTGGAGGAATGATATATGAGAAAGAATCTGCAATTCTTACTAACATTATTTACAATTGTTCTAGTTTTGGCAGCATGTGGGACAAGCACGGAGAAAGAAGATGCAACAAGCAAAAAGACCACGCCTAAGACGGAACAGAAGGAAGGGGACCAAACCGTGTCAAATGCTGTCTATCCTCAGCTTTCAACAGAGGTGCTAGATAATGAAAAGGTCGTTGAAATGGAAACGTCAATGGGAAACATAAAAATCAAATTGTTTCCTAAATATGCCCCAAAAGCAGTTGAAAACTTTATTGAACATGGTAAAGAAGGCTACTATGATGGACTAATTTTTCATCGGGTCATTAAAGATTTCATGATCCAGGGCGGCGACCCGAATGGCAATGGTACTGGCGGGGAAAGCATTTACGGCCAGCCTTTTGAAGATGAATTTTCAAAAAACCTTTACAATCTCCGCGGTGCCTTATCAATGGCTAATTCAGGCAGCAATACAAACGGAAGTCAGTTTTTTATTGTGCAAAGCTCGTCACTGGATCCAGCCATGAAAGAACAAATGGAAAAAGCAGGATATCCAAAAGAAATTATTGAAGCATATGATAAAAACGGTGGTACACCATGGCTTGATCATCGTCATACTGTTTTTGGACAAGTGGTTGAGGGCATGGATATCGTGGATAAAATTGCTAACACACCTGTTGGCGCCCAGGATAAACCTGAAAAAGATGTAATCATTAAGAAAATAAAGGTGATAGAAGAATAACAGTTATAGGTAAATTGAGAAAGTGGTATGAAATGTTTTTTGTTGCTATAATGAATTATTAGAGCAGTTCCTTTAGAGAAAGGGAGAAGAAAAATGTTTCATCCATCGGTACTTTCATTATTTTTATACTTTCCGGAAGATAAATCGGAATATATACCTGCTGCGATCACCTTTGTGATTTTCCTAATTGGAGCCTTTCTAACGATGCGCGTCATCATTTTGGTCTCCAAACGCGAGGCTAAAAAGGCAAAAGAATTAGAAGAACAATTGAAAAATCAAGAGCACTCACCAAGGAACAGTTAACCCAAATACTGTTCCTTTTTCATTGGATAAAGGAGAGCGGGATTGTTCATACTAAGGGCAAATTGTCTAGTGTGGGGGGATACATATGAAGAAAAGCTGGATGATCATTCCACTGCTACTTCTAACAGGATGTACGGAAGAGAATGTCAAAAAGATTGATGTGGAGATGTATAATGCTGTCGGCGATTCTCTTGGCAAAATAAAGGTAGCTGAGCAATCTAGCGGTGTAAAATTATCAGTAGATTTAAAAGGCCTGCCTGCTGGGGAGCATGCGATTCATATCCATGACAAGGGAAAGTGTAAAGCTCCAGATTTTAAATCAGCAGGAAACCATTTTAACCCCGATAAAAAGGAACATGGACTTCTTCACCCAAAAGGTGCTCATGCAGGCGATCTGCCTAACCTAATTGTTGAGGATGATGGGGCAGTTAAGGCAGATTTAATGGCACCTAATGTCACCTTAAAAGATGGAAAGACATCACTTTTTACAAAAGAGGGTACCACGATCGTCATCGATGAAGGAAAAGATGATGGCATGACACCGCCTTCGGGGGATTCTGGAAAAAGGATTGCCTGTGGTGAAATTACAAAAGATAAAAAAGTGGGTCAATAGAAGACAGGATGAGAGATATTATTACTTGGCAGGCTATCAACTACGTGTGATAGCCTTTTTCATTGAATTTTTTTCTTATAAATAGGTAGGGATCTATGCTTATCCTAATAGTGGACATACACTAGCATGGAGACGGTTTAGGAGGCGATAATATTGGAAAAAAGACAATTCTTTGGAGGATTTCCGGGACAACCTGGTTACCAGCAAATGGGCTATCCACAAATGGGAGGCTACCCGCAAA
>NZ_JBALSN010000435.1:0-2165 GCF_036966985.1 Neobacillus drentensis
CATACCCATACCCATACCCATACCCATACCCTTATTATCCTTGGTATTAATGGAAAAAAAGCTTTGCCATCTGGCAAGGCTTTTGCTTTATTTTTTGTCGAAATCTAATGTTCCTTAGTTATTGTTACGAGGTTACATCTTAATTGGGAAAAAGGTTATAATAAAACTGTCTTGGTTAATTTTACTAATTTGAATTTATTTGGAGGTAAGCACATGCGGATCGGAGTACCTAAAGAAATCAAAAATAATGAAAACCGTGTAGCCATGACACCAGCTGGAGTAGTCAACCTGGTTAAATTTGGTCATGATGTTTTTATTGAAAATGGAGCTGGGCTTGGATCTGGTTTTTTAAATGAGGATTATGAATCAGCAGGTGCGAAATTAGTAGATTCGGCAGAAGAAGCATGGTCCATGGAAATGGTGATGAAGGTGAAAGAACCGCTTCCAAGCGAATATAAATACTTTCGTGAAGGATTAATTTTATTTACATATTTACATCTTGCACCTGAACCAGAATTAACTAAAGCATTAATTGATCATAAAGTAATAGGCATCGCTTATGAGACAGTTCAGTTACCAAATAGAAGCTTACCGTTGTTAACGCCGATGAGTGAGGTGGCTGGCAGAATGGCACCGCAAATTGGAGCCCAATTTCTTGAGAAAGTTCATGGGGGAATGGGAATTCTACTTTCTGGAGTCCCGGGGGTTCAAAGAGGAACGGTTACTATTATCGGCGGAGGTGTGGCTGGAACGAATGCAGCTAAAATGGCGATTGGTTTGGGAGCCAAAGTGACCATTATTGATTTAAATCCAGATCGTCTTCGACAATTAGATGATATTTTTGGATCAGATGTGACGACTCTTATGTCCAATCCTTATAATATCGCTGAAGCTGTGAAGGATTCCGATTTGGTAATCGGCGCAGTGCTAATTCCAGGGGCTAAAGCTCCAAAGCTTGTAACGGAAGAAATGATTCAATCGATGAAACCAGGCAGTGTCGTTGTGGATATAGCGATTGACCAGGGCGGGATTTTCGAAACCACTGACCGGATTACCACGCACGACAATCCAACCTATGTGAAACATGATGTTGTCCATTATGCTGTTGCAAACATGCCGGGTGCGGTCCCAAGGACTTCTACCATCGCCTTAACAAATGTAACTGTTCCATATGCCGTGCAAATTGCCAACAAAGGCTACAAACAAGCTTGTCTCAGCAATGAAGCATTGTTAAAAGGAATCAACACACTTGGCGGCTACGTAACCTATCAAGCAGTCGGAGAAGCACACGGGCTTGAATTCTTAGATACAAAAACATTGCTGGAAAAATAATAATTAAGTACGAAGAGGAGGGATGTGGATGTTCCTCTTCTTTTCTTTGCTCTTTTGAACTGGATGGTTAATTACCGTCCGGTAACATAGCAAGGGTCTACGTGCTCGAAACCGATTGAAATAGGAGTAATCGGTAACGTAGAAAGGATCTACGTGCCCGAAACCGGTTGAAATAGGAATAATTGGTAACGTAGCAAAATCCTATGTGTTAAAAACTAATAAAAATAGGAAATATCGGTTACGTAAAATGGTTTTACTAATTCGAATCCTATTGAAAATAGAAACATTAGCCTTTTATAAATTAAAAACCAGCTCCTAAAAGGAACTGGTTTAAAATACATACTATGTAGCCGCATTTGCCGTATTAATATAAGAAAGTTTTAAACCACCACTCCTCAAAGTGGGTGTTCTCAGAAACCCTTCCTGCATGTCCTCCAAGTCTTATAGACAGAGGCTTGTCATTCCAGTTCCAATGGTTAAACTCCCTTTTACAGCTTAAAGGTTAAAACTTTATTATGACTACGAACAACGCAGCTTGTATAAGTATAATATCTCATTTCTTTCTGAATTTCAATGTAAAAAAAATACAAATTACATTATTTTATGATCTGTAATTCTTTCGGGAATTTTGTAAGAACTTTTGCCCCGTCTGAAGTAATATATACATCATCTTCAATCCGAACACCGGCCACATTCGGTACATAAATACCTGGCTCAATTGTGTAAATCATACCTTCTTCAATAATGAGCTGGTTTGTTTCTGTTAGTGATGGGTACTCGTGGACGCTAATTCCGAGTCCGTGACCGAGTCTATGTGGAAAATAGTCTCCATA
>NZ_JBALSN010000435.1:2188-2334 GCF_036966985.1 Neobacillus drentensis
CAATTATTCGACGGGCAGTCAAGTCTACTTCTGCCGCTGTTACGCCTGGTTTGCTGGCTTCAATAGCAGCAAGCTGTGCTTTTAATACGGTGTCATAGATTTCCTTTTGCTTGTCATTTATGTCTCCATAAGCCACGGTCCTAGTG
>NZ_JBALSN010000436.1:0-3725 GCF_036966985.1 Neobacillus drentensis
GGTGTCAGGCACCATGTGAATTATTAAACATAGTGCCTGACACCATGTGAACATTTCCTATCGGTGTCAGGCACCGCCCTCGTGAATAAAATGTAGGAACTAATAAATGGGGTGGAGATATGGATTTTTTTGAGTTTCCAATGATTTTATCCGGGCCGGTTATTCGAAGGGTGGAACCAACACGGATTTATTTTTGGCTTGCCACTAGTAGGAGATTTCAAATTCAAGCTGATTTGTATCAGATCGATCATCAAAGCGAGGGTCAGACCTTTCATAACGAATCACTTGAAACTACATCTGAACTTTCCACTGTCAAGTTTGGAAAACAACTTTATATAAATCTCATTAAAGTAACTCCCTTGACCGGATTATTCCCTACTGACACTCTGATTGGTTACAATCTACATTTTACTCGCAAATCTGAGCAGCACGATTTAGAAAGTCTTCAACTGCTTACTCCTGGCTCCCCTCAATCCATTGTGTTTGGTAAACTTAAATATCCTACTTTCCTGATTAAAAGTGGTGGTAAAAGCAATATCATCTATGGCTCTTGTCGAAAACTCCATGGTGAAGGTGAAGATACTCTCGCTTTTGCTGACTCAATTCTTGAAAAAGAGTACGAAAATATAAATAATCGTCCCGACTCTCTCTTTCTCATGGGTGACCAAATATATGCCGATGATGTTGCAGACCCAATCATCAGGGTTATATCTAGATTGAGTGATGCATTAATAGGACAATCAGAACCCCTTGAACAAGTTGACAGCCATCTTGGTGAGGAACCCTTCCGGACTACAATCAACCAGATAAACGGCAGACAATATATCATCGAAAACTTTTGCCAATTTACTTCCTCACAATCACAAAACCATCTGATGAAACTAGGCGAATTTGCCGCTATGTACTTATTATCTTGGAGCCCTGCGCTTTGGGAGGCAGCACAAGAGCAACATTTATTTCAATCCTTTGATGAAGCAAAAACTAACAATTTAATCCATTTTTCCTTTTCGAATGATAAAATTACTCCAAAGGAATATAAGAGTGAGCATAAGCAACTTAAAAACCGCTATCTCGAACAAGAGGAAGCATTGATACCCGTCCAACATTCCCTTTATTCGGTTCGCCGGCTGCTTGCCAATATCCCGACCTATATGGTATTTGATGATCACGATATTACCGATGATTGGAATCTAACAGCCAATTGGAAAACCAACGTTTTTAATGCTCCATTAGGCAGGCACGTGATTGCCAATGGGCTCACCGCATATTGGGCCTTTCAAGGCTGGGGAAACGAACCTGATGCCTTTGGGGATGATTTTCTTCAATCCATGAAGTCCTATTTGAAAAAAATAAGGAATGGCAACTTCACCTCTTCAAGCCATGAAAAATGGGTAACAAACCTATGGAACTTCAATTCCTGGCACTTTGTTGCACCAACCTACCCCAAGGCTGTTTTTCTCGACACACGAACACTACGCGATTATAATTCGGAGCCCAAATCAGTAAAAATCGGTCAAATTATTAAAGAAACAACAAATCCACCACAACTCCTTAGTCAAAATGGCTGGACACTCGTCACAAACAAGTTAATAACCAGTGGCTGGCAAAATAAAACACCCGTAATTGTTGTTTCCGCCACACCTGTTTACGGGATGGGTTTGATTGAATCATTTTTACACGATTTTGTTTATCCTTTTAAAATACTTGGGGTTGATGTGCAAACATCCTTTGATTTCGAAGCTTGGAAATATAACGGCAAAGGCTTTACAGAATTACTTAATCAAGTTGCCGACTGGAATCCCTCCCTGTGTATTTTTTTATCAGGTGATGTTCATTATGCCTCTTCCGTCAAAGCAACCGTTACATTTACCGATGGTCGCGAGCTAACTGTCCACCAGTTTACGAGCAGCCCTTTTAAAAATATGAGTTTTTCTGGAGTTTGGGGCTTGATGATGAAAACGGTCATTAGCATCAATTCTATAAAAAGAAAAAATAATGATATCCACCGAATCTGTGATCCATCTTATAATATTACCCATGTTGACGGAGAGACTGATCAGCGTCCATTTCTTTGGAAGGATCAATTAAGGTACCAGTATTTGAAAAATCACTCAATCATTGAAACACAAAACAATATAGGGCTTCTGTCGATCTCACCCGAGAAAATTTCCAATACTCTCCTGCAAAAAGAAGAAGGCCCCATTTGAGCCTTCTTCTTTAAGTGTGGTTATGCTGTTTTATTGCCCTCTTAACCAAATAGACACGTTCAGGGCGCCCGACCGTTCCGTAGGCTAAATCTGCATCAATTTTTTCTTCAGACATAAGATGCTCAAGATACCTTCTAGCCGTCGTTCTGCTTACACCTATTTCTTTGGCAACAATCTCAGCCGTTAAGCCATCAGCAACTTTCGACAGAACCTCCAGTACCTTTTCCAGCGTCAGTGGATCAATTCCCTTTGGCAGGTAAGGTTTGTCGCTTTTCGATCCCTCTATTTCTTTTCGCAGCAGCTTGTCCACTTGTTGCTGTGTGACATGGAGATTTTCATTCCTCAATTCTGCCAACTTTGTATAATATTCTTGATACCTCAGCAACGATTGTTTAAACCTCTCAAACACTACAGGTTTAATAATATAATCGAACACACCAATACTAATCGCCTCTTGCACCTTATGAATCTCTTTTGTGGCGGTGATCATGATCACGTCCATTTGCTTACTTTGCTGCTTAGTTTCTTTAAGCAAATCAATTCCATTCATGTCCGGAAAATAGACATCTAACAAGAGTAGGTCTGGCTGTAATAAATCGATATACGTCTTTGCCTCTAAATAGCTTGCCGCAATTCCTACTGTTTGGAATCCAGGAATCTGTTCAATAAACCGCTTTTGAATTTCTGCAATCCGTAAATCATCCTCAACTATTAACACTTCTATATTGGGTTTCAGATTCATTTAAACACCCCCTGTGTTTTGGAATCACAACTGTGAAAATCGTCCCTTCCCCTTCATTCGAGGAAAAAGTTATATATCCCCCTAAACCTGCGATTGCTTCTTTTACAAGGCTTAAGCCGATTCCGGAATTGCTTTGACGGTTTTTCGTAGAAAAGCCATTTTGGAAAATTTGTTCACTAATGCTGTTGTTTATGCCTTTCCCATTATCTTCAATTTCGATGATCAGATCTTTTCCTAAGTCGGTAAGAAACAGAGAAACTCTTTTCTCTACCTTCCCATTTTCTCTCACAGCATCAAAAGCATTATTAACTAGGTTACCAATAATCGTCACTAACGTATCCCTGCTAATTTCTTCTGGCAAATCTCTAAAACTACTGTCACGTTCAATTGTAAGATAAATTTTCAATTCACTGGCTAAACTAACCTTTCCTAAAATAAATCCTGCAATGATCGGATCGGGAATTTCCTTCATTAAGAAGCTAATAAATCCTTGAGCAACATCCACTTCCCTTGAAATGAAATCAATCGCTTCCTTATATGAACCAAGCTGGATCAAACCAAGGAGTGTATAGAGCCGGTTGGAATACTCATGTGTCTGAGCACGCAAGCCTTCAGCATATGCTTTGACATGGGACAATTCCTGAATCAGATTGGATAACTCTGACTTGTTTCTAAAGCTAGCAACTGCTCCAATTACTTCGTCTTTTTTATTAAAAATCGGGATACGATTCACCAAAAATATCTCACCGAAAATCGTAAATTCCCGATCATATTCC
>NZ_JBALSN010000436.1:3750-6925 GCF_036966985.1 Neobacillus drentensis
AGATACGTATTTTCAATGACATCTTCAATCTTCTTTCCACGAAGAAGAACGTTACTCGGAACATTGAGAATTTTATGTGCTGTTTCATTGACGACGGTTATTCGTCCATTCGTATCGATGGCAATAATTCCCTCATGAATTGATTCTAAGATGGCATGTTTCTCTTGGTACATCCATGCGATTTCTTTCGGTTCAAGGCCAAAAATAGCTCTTTTAATATTTAACGAGATTAATAATGCCGCCAGTAATCCTCCTAGTAAAATAATCATCGTGGTAATAAAAATTTTCCGTCGTATCTTTGCTACTTCTTTTTCAATATCCGTTTGAAGATAGCCTACTGAAACGACACCAATTACTTTTCCATCACTAAAAATAGGCGCTTTCCCTCTTAGGGATGGACCAAGGGTTCCGATTGACTCAGAGATAACCGATTCCCCTTTAAAGACACGTTCATTATCTCCGCCCACCATTTTTTGTCCTAAACGGTTAGGATCGGGATGAGAATAGCGAATCTCCTGGCGATTACCGATAACAATAAATTCCGCACCAACCTGTTTTCGAATTTTTTCGGCAATTGGTTGAATAATAGCAGCGGGGTTTTTACTAGAAAAAGCTTTTTGTATCTCTGGCATATTTGAAATGGACTGAGCCACGGATAAAGCCTTCGTTCCTTTTTCATGCTTTAGATTGGACTCCATTATATTTTTAAAAGTTAGTTCGAAAATCCCGCCAATGAGGATAATTACTATAAAAATGCCTAGCATTAATTTCGTATGTAATCGCATACAAGCACCTCTACTTCTATCATATAGAAAAAAACTCCTTAAAAAAAGGAGTTTTTTGCAATAATCAGAACTTTTTGAATGTCAAGCTTCTTCGTTTATGACAACATTCTTTCCTCTCATCTTCATTACTACCGGGATAGCCAGCCAAAGAACCGTCATAATTAAGAATCCTAATGAAATCGGACGAGTGAAAAATGGTCCAAAATCTCCATTGAAAATAGTTAAGGCCCGACGAAGATTATTCTCAACCATCGGCCCCAGAACAAGTCCTAACACTAACGGGGCAATCGGATAATCATGTTTGTTTAAAAAATAGCCAATGACACCGCAGGCTAATAATAGTAAAAGGTCATATATTGAGACTTGAACCGCATAAACACCGAAAATAGAGATCGCAATTATAATAGGGATTAAATACCGCTTCGGGGTCTGAATGATCTTTGCAAACACCTTTACGAGCGGAAGGTTAAGTATGAGAAGCATGATATTTCCAATAAACATACTTGCAATCAACCCCCATGCTACTTGGGGATGATCTTCAAATAATAACGGACCTGGCTGAACATTGTACATCATCAGTGCCCCCATTAGGATGGCTGTTGTACCCGAGCCTGGAATTCCTAATGTTAATAATGGGATCATTGCTCCGCCAGAGGCCGCATTGTTGGCCGATTCTGGCGCTGCCACACCAGCAATGGCCCCCTTTCCAAATTTAGATGGGTCTTTAGCGATTTTCTTTTCTAATATGTAAGAAAAAAAGGATGCTAGAGTCGCTCCCGCTCCGGGTAAAATCCCGATAAAGAATCCTAAGAAAGAGCCCCTGACGATTGGTGCAGCTGATTCTTTCAACTCTTCTTTTGAGGGGATTAAATTATTAATCTTTGCCATTTGTGTATCTTCTTCTTCTTTTTCTAAGATCGTTTTGAAAACCTCACCTAAGGCAAACAAGCCTACCGCAATCGTCAAGAATTCAATTCCTTGATATAACCAAGGGATGTCAAAGGTAAACCGACCAATTCCTGAAACATTGTCAATTCCGATCGTAGCAAGCAGCAGCCCACATACCGTCATAATCAATGCTTTCGTAACGGACTTACCTGCCAACCCACTAACAGCTCCAAGTCCTAAGAGCATAAGCGAGAAATATTCAGCAGGACCAAATTTAAGAGCAAGAGTTGACAATGGTTTCGCCAAAACAATAAGGGCAATTAATGTCACGATTCCCGCCACAAACGACCCAATCGCGGCAATTGACAAAGCACTCCCTGCCCTTCCTTTCTTAGCCATTTGGTAACCATCTAATGTGGTCACTACGGACGATGACTCTCCAGGAGTATTTAATAGAATAGAAGTAGTCGATCCTCCATACATAGCCCCGTAGTATACACCAGCAAGGAGAATAATAGCACTCGTGGCCGCCTGCTCAGGAGGAAGACCTCCCGTAATGGAAGCGGTAACAGGAATAAGCAAGGCAACACCGCTCATCGGACCAATCCCTGGTAACACACCAACAGCAGTCCCAATTAATACCCCAACAAAAGCAAAAATCAAATTATACCAAATAAGTGCAGAACCAAAACCGTGCAACAAATAATCCAGAGTATTCATTCTATTTCCCCCTTTCACTCTAAAAAATATGGTGCTGACACCATGATCTAATCAATTAAACCAAATAGGCCAACCTGGAAGTGTTCCTTTTAGTACTTCGACAAATATGAAATAGACAAAGGCAGAGAAACCTCCTGAAATGAGTAGCGAGGTAATCCATTTTCCTCGTTCCATTGTCTGAAAGCAGACAAAAAGAAATAGAAAGGTTGTGATTACATAGCCTACGGATTCTAGTGTCAAAATATAAACGAGAGTAGCTATAAATATGATGATAAAAGGCTTGTACTGCAATTTTTCTTTTTCCTTCTCCTGCTTTTTTCCATTAAAGGTTTCATAGAATAAGCGAATACTTAAAATCACTAACAGACCCCCGAGAAAAAATGGAAAGATATCCGGACCAACTACACTCCCATAAGAGGAGCTGGCAATATTCCTGCTTCCGATAATAAATAAGGTTCCTACAGTTAGAAACAATATAGCAGCAATGCGATCAAATTTAATGTCCATCTGAATCCCTCCAATCCGTTTATAATAAAAAATGAAAGGGAAGGAGAAAGTCCTTCCTTCCCTCTTTGATTACTTCTGCATTCCTAAAGCTTCTAATAATTGTTGAACTTGTGTTTCTTGGTCTTCTAAGAATTTTTTAAAATCTGCACCGTTTTTATATTCTAACTCCCACCCTTGTGTCTCGACTTCCTTCTTCCATTCAGGTGATTGGACTAATTTATCAATTGTTTTTTCCCAATATGATTTTGCTTCTGCTGACATTTTTTCTCGTCCAA
>NZ_JBALSN010000437.1:0-4581 GCF_036966985.1 Neobacillus drentensis
GGTGAAACACATGAAGGTGAACTTGTTTATCAACAATGAAGATGTGACAACAGAGCATTATGATGAAGTGAGGAATCCAGGCAGATTAAGTGAAGTAGTTGGCTATATCGCCAGAGGAGATGCAAGCCATATTGATGGAGCTGTGCAGTCTGCGCATCGAGCCTTCCAGTCCTGGAGTCAAACTTCACTTGAAGAAAGAATGTCAATCCTATTGAAATCTGCTGAAGAAATTGAGAGAAATGCGTCTTTTATCGCCAGTGTGACGGCTAAAGAAAACGGCATTCTGCTTGGCAGAACGGTTGATGAGGTCAAATTAGGCTTGATGGATATGAGAAATATGATAGAATTGGCGCCTTCTGCCTTTCAAAATCGGATCATAGAGGATGAAAGCGGTTGGGTGAGCGTAGTGAAGAGGCCGATGGGGGTGATTGCTTGTATCGTTCCTTGGAACGCCCCTATCATTCTGACCTTACAAAAAATAACGCCAATTCTTCTTGCGGGCAATACAATTGTAGTAAAACCGTCTCCAACTGCTTCAATGGGCGTAGTAACGTTATTAAGAATTATGGCAGAATTTTTCCCTCCAGGTGTGATTAATGTTGTTCTTGGCGGCAGCGAGGTAGGAAGTGCTTTAACCTCTCATCCGCTAGTTCGTAAAATTTCATTTACTGGCGGAGGGAATACTGCAGTGACGATCATGAAATCGGCAGCTGAAACACTCAAAGGGGTTCACTTTGAGTTAGGGGGGAACGATCCGGCCATTGTACTAGACGACGCCGATCTGAATGAAGTCGTTCCAAAAATCGTCGAAGGAGCATTTCGAAGAACAGGGCAATTCTGCTTTGCGATTAAGCGAGTTTACGTCCCTTATAGTATGTATGAAGAGTTCTATGAAAAAGTTTGCGAATTAGCAGACTCCTATCAAATTGGGTATCAATTGAATGAAGAGACCACAATGGGTCCTATTAACAACAAACTTCAATATCAAAGGATAAGTGAACTGATTGAAAGACTTGAACATAGCAGGGCAAATTTAGTCAAGTTAGGAAAGAAACTGGAACCTGAAAATTGGGATAATGGATACTATCTTCAGCCAGTTATCGTACGGGATGTCGATCCTACCGCTGAGATTGTGACCTGTGAACAATTTGGTCCAGTGCTCCCACTGATTCCATATCATACGGAAGAAGAGGTTATTCATTTGGCCAACAATTCAGAATTCGGTTTGGGTTCTTCCGTATGGTCTTCTGATTTTGAACGTGCATTAGAAGTCGCGAACCAAATAGAAGCGGGAATGACATTCATTAATGGTCATGGACAAACACCATTAGGTTCAAAATACATCCCGTTTGGTGGAATCAAGCAAAGTGGTATTGGTAGAGAAAAGTCCATCGAGGTTTTTGATGAATTTATTGAATATCATGGGATCAATTTCCATAAAAAAATTAATGTTTGCTAGTTTAAAAAAAGCTCTCCAGATTTGGGGAGTCCTTTTTTATTTACCATTCTTTTTGGCTTTGTACCTCTATCTTGGCGGTGAATCTATTGAATTATTACATTATTATTCTGATGAATACGATCCTTATCACGACGATTACGGGAATCAAACCTGTTGTTTCTTTATACGCCTATTCCTTAGGTCTTTCACCTCAAGAAATCAGCATGATTATTGCTAGTTCTGCTATCTGTCCGGCCCTTTTGGCCTTGCATATTGGCAAATGGGTTGATCATATAGGAACACGTCCCATGGTAATCATCGGGAATGTCATGTATTTGATTTCCTTATTGTTAACTGTCATGTTCCCATCCTTTTTCATTTTTTTAATTCAGCTAGCTATGGTTGGTATTGCTTCTACCTGCTTGATGCTCGCCTTACAGAAGAGAATTGGCAGCTTAGGAGGTGACATCGATCGGACGGTGGCCAACTACAGTCTGTTTGGCTCAGTTGGCGCAATGATTGGCCCAGTTATTAGTTCCTTTTTGTATGATCACTACGGGTACCATATTTGTATCTTTTTTAATATGGTGCTAATTGCCATCGCATTGAGCAGCGAGATGGGTATGAGGAATTTAGATGGAGAGAACATTCAAAAAACGGATGAGAAACAACAAGCAAATTTGCAGGGAAGAGAATCGATTTGGGCCCTCATGCGAAACCGTGACATGCGGAATGCGATTCTTATAGGAGGATTGATATTTTCCTATAGAGAGCTGTTTAGCGTGTATTTTCCTTTGCTTGCCGACAATATGGGCATCACTCCAACCTTGACAGGACTTCTCCTCTCATTCCTCGGTCTGGCCATGCTCGTTATTCGATTTACCCAAACGTCTCTCGTTGGCTCTTTTGGGCGTATGAGAATACTTACGTGGTCTCTTTTCGTTACTGGTGTCATTTATCTAGTTACTCCGTTTTCCCCTTGGATCGTGGTGCTGTTTGTGTGGGTTGGTATTTTAGGAGCTGGTCTTGGTCTTGCTCAGCCGCTCAGCACTGCAGCTCTTTTGGAGGAATCCTCATCCGAACGCCGTGGAGAAGTATTAGGATTCCAGATGATGATTAATCGCGTTTCCCAATTTGCCATTCCGGTCATCTTTGGCGGAATAGGCGGTTTGATTGGGGTTTCAGCTATATTTTGGGGCAGCGGTCTCGTTCTTATGGCCTTTGGATATGTGACACGCCCCTTACCAATTTATGTTGAAAAGACGAAGAATCAGCGAAAGCATTTGTAGTTTATTTTCTTCGAAAGAATTTCTTTGTTCCCATATTTATATCATATGGGAAGTCTATTTAATAGATATTAGTAATATGTTAAATCTTATGTTAAATTTTAAATATACAGATTATTCAAAAATAATTTTTGGGAAGAAATATGATAATTTTACTTTCAGGAGGTTTACATGAAAATTTTGGTATTGCTCAAGCAAACATTTGACACAGAAGAGAAAATTGTACTAAAGAATGGGAAAGTAAGCGAGGAAGGAGTCAAATTCGTCATTAATCCTTATGATGAATACGCTGTCGAAGAGGCGGTGGCGATTAAGGAAAAACACGGTGGAGAAGTAACGGTTGTGACGGTTGGCCCGCCACGTGCTGAGGCTGCACTCCGTACGGCTTTGGCAATGGGAGCTGATAAGGCGATCATCGTGGATGATGAATCTGTTTTCGGTGATGAATATATGATTTCCAAAGTATTAGCTATTGTTGCGAAAAGAGATAGTTATGATTTGATATTAGGTGGATATATGGCGGTTGATGACGGAGCTGCTCAGGTGGGACCACGCTTAGCGGAAGAGTTAGGAATCGTTCATATCTCTACAATTACGAATCTTGAAGTCGAAGACGGTAAAGTAAGAGTGGAAAAAGACGTCGAAGGAGATACCGAAATCATTGAAGCGGCTACACCTGTACTACTCACTGCACAACAGGGTTTAAATGAACCACGTTATCCTTCACTTCCGGGAATCATGAAGGCAAAGAAAAAACCGATTGAACGGATTATAGCTGCTGACCTAGATCTGAATATTGAGGAGATTCTTTCGAAAACAGAAGTATCAGAACAATATTTGCCGCTCGAAAAAACAGCTGGAAAAATTCTTCAAGGGGAACTGCCCGAACAGGTCTCTGAGCTCGTAGAATCGCTGCGCTTTGAAGCGAAGGTAGTGCAATAATCTCATTAGATATTAAACATTTTGGAATCTTAAACATTTAAGGGGGAAAGGCATCAATGAGTAAAGATGTGTTAGTTGTTGCTGAAAAACGCAATGGTAATTTGAGAAATGTTTCTTTTGAAGCGCTTGCTGCTGCCAAAAAAATAGCTGACGGGGGAAAAGGCACGGCGGTATTGTTTGGGCAAGGGGATATCGGAGATGCGGAGCAGCTGGCGCAATATGGTGCGGATCAAGTCTACTTGGTTACCAACGAGGAATTGAATGATTTTTCAATTGATGCTTACGCGCAAGCGTTCACAGAAGTATTTAATATCGTAAAGCCTGACGCCGTATTACTCGGTCATACTGCTATGGGGCGTGATTTGGCACCACGGGTAGCAGCTCGTCTGGGATTTGGATTAGTATCTGATTGTACCGAGGTTGAAGTTCAAGGGGATGAAGTGGTCTTTGTTCGCCCGATATACGCAGGGAAAGCGTTTCAAAAGAAGAAAATCACTAATGGAATTCTTTTTGCCACCATTCGTTCTAATAATATCGACAAAGGCGTACCGGATGTGGGGCGTACGGCAGAAACAATCGAACATAAAGCAGTCATTACCGATATTCGCACGGTCATTAAAGATGTCGTAAGAAAGACAGCAGGCACCATTGATTTGACAGAGGCTAAAATTATTGTTTCGGGTGGCCGGGGAGTGAAAAGTGCAGAAGGATTCAACTCAATTCATGAATTAGCAAAAGCACTGGGAGCGGCTGTTGGTGCATCCCGTGCAGCTTGTGATGCAGGATACTGTGATTACTCAATGCAAGTAGGTCAAACCGGCAAAGTGGTAACACCCGATTTATATATTGCATGCGGCATTTCAGGTGCGGTTCAGCATTTGGCTGGGATGTCTAATTCTAAAATTATCGTAGCGA
>NZ_JBALSN010000438.1:0-15246 GCF_036966985.1 Neobacillus drentensis
TTAATGTTTGCGCTTGAACTAGGAGGAAAAGAATATGCTTGGGATTCTACTCCGATCATCGGGTTGTTTGCAAGCTTCTTCGTCTTTTTTGTAGCTTTCTTTATTGCAGAAATAAAGGCTGCTGAACCGATTCTACCTCTTTGGCTATTCAAAAGACGCTTATTTGCCACCTCGCAAATCTTATCATTTTTATATGGCGGAACGTTTATTATCCTAACGGTATTCATCCCAATCTTCGTTCAAGCGGTCTACGGCGGGTCAGCTAAAAATGCAGGATTGATTTTGACGCCAATGATGCTCGGCTCTGTTGCGGGGAGTTCTATCGGAGGGATTTTCTTAACGAAAACCTCCTACCGTAATTTAATGATTGTTTCGATTATTTCCTATGCTCTTGGCATGTATTTCCTTGGAACGTTGACGGTGGATACAGCCCGCTGGCTGCTGACCATCTATATGATTTTGGTTGGCTTTGGGGTCGGTTTTTCATTCTCCTTGTTGCCGACGGCATCTATGCACAATTTGGAACCGCAAAATCGCGGCACTGCCAACTCCACGAATTCATTTTTGCGGTCTTTTGGAATGACACTTGGCGTAACGGTTTATGGCTCCCTGCAAAACAACCTGTTTGCTGATAAATTAAAAGAAGCATTCAAAGGTATGCAAGGGGCGGGAGATTTTAAAATGGGCGATCCACGCCAAATCTTCCAAGCGAGTGAACGCTCGAAAATTCCTGACTTTATCTTGGATAAAATTATTCATGCCATGTCCGCTTCGATTACACATACCTTTTTACTAACTCTGATTCCGATTGGGATTGCGGCGGTTACAATCTTTTTCATGGGCAATGCCCGGGTAGTAGTTAGTAAGAAGTCTGCGAAAGGATAATAAATAAGCACTTGGGCGTTGTTCGTTTCGTGCCCCAAGTGCTTATTTTTGTTATTCTGCAAACTTACCGGCCATGTAATCACGGTAGGCCTGACGAATTTCATCTTCGGTGTTCATGACGAAAGGCCCTCTAGCAACGATTGGCTCGTGAAGTGGTTTTCCTGCATATAGCAATACACGAAGGGGTTCTTGGGGACTCTTTCATTTTATTCGGATCTAATACCATTCCAGCTGTATGGATCGGACTATGCTGGTGATGCTCTACTGTCCACACACGCTCCATACTTCTTTGAAAAATGTCGCTCATTTTCTGTAACCTCCCTAGCAACTTCAAGATAATGGTATCGTGATTGGGAAGCTTTATCAAATTAACAAATTCGGAAACCGACGGATTTGGTGAATCGCCGATTGAAAAGCAAAATTCGCTGATTGAACAGATAAATTCGCTGATTGAAAACCCAAATTCGCCGAATGACTAGAGAAATTCGCTGATTGAATTATATTCGAAAAATATTTTACAGGAATCGATAAAATTCGGCAGGAATTTCAATCAACATATTAGAATTTTATACTTAAAATGAGAGGAGTGATAATTTTGGTAATAAAAGAAAGGACAAAACCATTGATTTTGCTTATTTTAGAGGCTTTACTCCGGCGTCTTCCCTGCAGTCACCAAAAGTACCAACAGATACTAGATGAGCATGGGAGGAGACAGGCCGGTTACATCGGTGAGAAATCGCTCGATTACTATTATCGCGAACTTCCACATCAAAAATATATGATCCTCCACGATTTAAACCTTCCTGATGGTGACTACAACTGCCAAATTGACACCCTACTTTTAACACCTGAATTCGCCCTTGCGATTGATGTCAAAAATATGGCTGGAAAGTTAATTTTTGATACAGATAATGAACAGTTTATTCAGATCAACAATGGGAATGAAAAAGGATACCCCTATCCGATTACGCAGGCAGAAAGACATCAGAAGTACTTACAGAAACTTCTTGCTGCACATCATTTCCCTCCCGTTCCGGTTGAATATTTAGTGGTCATCAGTAATAGTTATACTTCCTATGCTGTAACAGGAAAAAATGCCCACAAAGTTAAACCTCGAGTTTGTAAGTCCGATGTCTTCTTAAACAAAATTACCCTTTTAGAAAAACAAAATTCGAAACCGCTTTTGACCTCCAAGGAAATCAAGAAGCTTTGCCGCCTCCTAGTGAAGATGAACACCGTTCCGACAAGCTATGTATTGAAAAAATATGATATTCACACATCAGACTTGTTAACTGGTGTCCACTGTCCTACCAACTCTAATCATTCCCTTATTCGTAAAAAACAGAATTGGTATTGCCCTTCCTGCGATGCTTTTTCAAAAGACGCACATATTAACGCACTGAAGGATTATTTTCTGCTATTTGGTCCGACGATAACCAATAAGCAGTTTCGGGAATTTGCTCATATAAAATCACAAGATACAGCAAAAAGAATACTGCAATCCTGTAACCTGCAATTTTCTGGGAATAACAGATACCGTTTTTACTTTCCGAAGACGATCCCCTGGTATTAGTTTTCAGTGGAAAATCAATAAAATATATCATTCGCCGATAGAATGGCAAAATTCGCTGATTGAACACATATATTCGCTGATTGAAACCACAAATTCGCAGATTGATTATAAAAATTCGCTGATTGATACTACTTCAGGTATCAAATTTGCGTAAAAACCACTAAAGGACACCTAAATTAGGTGTCCTCAATCAATAACTCCACTTTTTATACCTCAATGTCCTTCCCTTCTTCAACAACATGGAACAATAAATGGGCTAAATGATGAATTGGGCCATATTCTTCTTGGTCTTCATCATCAGGTTCCTCGTTAAATTCCATGTCATTTAAGAACAGTGCCATGAATTCGTAAAAGTCCTTCAATTGGAAGGAATAGCAACCGACTGGGTCTTCATTGTCTTCTTCATAATGCAATACCATATATGAGAGGTCCCCGTCCTCATCTTCTGCATCAAAAAACACAAATAGGCCAATGTTTGTGTCGAGCTCGAATAAATGCCTAGTCCCACCTTCTGTTGCTTTCGTAAAATCGTCCTGGTTTAGTTTTTGAATTTGCATACTATCTACATTATCTTCTTGATGGAATCCGACAACAAATGATTTCATGATTTCCTCCTTAAAACTTCACAGAAATAAAAACAACACATGCTTTTATCTTGCCCTACTCCTAGTTGGTTTCATTCTTTCTATCTTAAAATTTATAAAACAGCATTAATCACAATGCTTATCTTCTACTTCAGTGTGCTCATTTAGGAATGGATTTTCACTTGGAGCAAAATTCACTGACTGTAGACTCATAATTGGCTCAAGTCCATAAAGGTCCTGGGAGGTTTTACTTTCATATTCGGTCAGAGATTGCAGTTTTTCCCCTTTTTTCATACTACGCACCTCTTCATAATCATATTTTCCTAGTATTGTCTCCGTAATTATTGAAAACATTCAAAGCATAAAAAAATCCCTGATAATTTCAGGGATTTACAATCAGCCAATCGGGGGTTGAATTGGATGATTCAACACATTATCTTCTGTCGAAATGGCCACATCACTATTTGACGTTGACACTTTCACATCCTTAGCAGTAGTGAAAAGTGCAACCAATGAAATCGAAAACAATAGGACAACAAACTTTTTCATCAAAATTGCCTCCTAAACTTAAATTATTTTATTTAAATATTTTACTGCATCAATAACCATACCCTTTTGAGTGTAATAGTCGGCAAGCATTTTATAAAAATGCGTTAAGTCTTCGCTATGTTCATTTTCCTCTTCCAGGTAAGGAATGACCTTCGCTTCTAAATATTTGAATGCTTTTACAGGAGATGTTAGATGAAGGAGAAAATAGTCTGCTAAGATTCGGTATTTTTTGACGGATAGTTCTTTTGATAGTAGGTTTACTTCTTGGAAACAAAGTTTCGCTTTATCAAATGATTTGAGAGAATGGTGAAGCTCCCCAATTGCATATAGAGTTACTAGGTAATGCTGGTTTTTGTTTGGCTGCAGGGCCAAACTCTTTTCATAATAGAATAGTGCTTCCTTTGCATTTTTCATTTTAAATTGCAAATGGCCCATATTGTGATAAATTTGGGGAAGTAACTTATCTTTTCTTAGTAATTCTGCATTGCGGATTAAATGTTGAAAACACTCTTGTGCTTCTTCGTAAATATTGGAATGGGTATAATTAATACCTAACAGCATAAGTGTGTGGAGTATTCTGATGAAGTTGTGCTGGCTCATGAATATTTGCAGTGCCATTTTTCCGAAATGGATGGCATGTCCTGAAAGCTCTAGAGAACTTTTTACAAGAGATCGATGGTACAGAAATTCACCACTGGTTGTTTCTTTATTGTTTTCTGTATGTAAGGTATCGAGGATTTCATCTGCATTTTGATATTGACCCTTCCACATTAAGAATATCGCATTAAAATAGCGAAATAAATAGTCTTCATGTTGGGAAAAATTTTTCTTTTGCTTATATAAAAGTGCACGTTGACCATCAGCTTCATCCACTTGGCCTTTAAAAATTAAATAGCGGAACTTATATAGTTCGTAGATATAAATATATTGAGAGAATGGAATTAGGTGTTCAATTTCCATAAGTTTTTGATAATATTCTTCTATTTCATTTCTAAGATAAAAGTTAATCTTCTCGTCAAGACCTTTTAATAAGGATTTGATTTCTTCTTCCTGCTCCTCTATCTCTTCCAGGCCGATATTTAGACGCTTTAGTAAAAGAGAGATCGTCCCTTCATTTGCTTCTTTTGAGTTGTTTTCAATTTTACTTAAATGCGGGACAGAACAAATTCCCTTTGAAAGCTCTGCTTGTGTTATTCCCCTTTGCGTTCGATAAAATTTAATCAGGGCTCCATATTCCATATTGCCACCAGACTAACCTTTCTTTCTTTTTCTTTCATTTTACATCAAACAGTGTACTCCCGATAGTTTTTTTCATATTATTTCAAAAATTTAGACTTTACGATAAAGAGCCATCAGGTACAACGCCCTGATGACCCCTTTCAAGGATTTACTTAACCCTCGGAAAGCCAAAGCCTGATGCGTAATCATCACCTGTTGCTGATCCGCCCCCGCCCAGAATATCATTACTCCTTGCACGATTTTGGAACTCTGATCGAAGCTGGCTATTTGTTAGGGAAGGATTAGCAGCCCAAATCTTTGCAGCAAGCCCAGATACGTGCGGCGTTGCCATCGATGTGCCACTAATGGTGTTGTAACTTCCATCATTCCAAGTAGACTCAATTGCCCTTCCTGGTGCAGAAACCTCCACATCCCGCTCTTGAATTACAAAGTCACCATCAGTAGTCGGATTTCCACGTGATGAAAAATCGGCTACACGATAGGTTCCATTTTCCTGAACGTTTTCCAGGGCGGCAACAGCCACAGCATTTACTAGTGCCCCAGGATAGCCAATCGTGTTGGTTCCAGGTCCGTCATTTCCCGCAGCAGCAACAATTAATACACCTTTTCCATAGGCATAATCAACTGCACTTGAGATAAGGGAATCTTTCACGCTAGACCCAAGCGACATCGATATAATCACATGTGATCCAGTTCGTGTTGCTTCATCTGCTGCTTTTCGAATGGCCGCTGCAATATCATCGGAATAGCCACTGCCACGGTTGTTTAACACTTTATAGGACCAGAGCTCTGCTTCAGGTGCTACCCCGTAAATTCCCTGACCAGTTCCGCCGTTGGCCAAAACCGTTCCGGAAACATGCGTCCCGTGCCCATTTCCATCCGCGCAACTTCCCTCAACCAATGAGACTTTATTTTGGGAAAAATCCTTACATTGTTCAACATTGCTCTTTAAATCCACATGATTTACATTGACACCCGTATCAAGGACCGCTACCTTAATTCCGTTTCCACCTGAAGTTCTCGCAATCGCTTGATCATTATAAATGGCTTGAATGCCCCATGGTGTTTGATCACTAGGACCTGAAACTGCTGTCCCTCCTGGCTTTGCCGCTAATTCTGTCTTAGATATAAATTGTAATTCTGGTATTCTCTCAATGGATAAATTCTTGTTATTTAGTAGGGCTTGATATTGTTGGGCATTCACAGTGGTAGTAAACCCTTTGCTTGCGAAATCCCAGCGGGTTCCGAAGCTAGCCTTCGCTTTTGCCTTTTCAGAAGCGGGACCTTGAATTAACACCCGATAAGTTTCTTGGCCGTTTGTTTGCTGTCCGAATGCAGCGGTCGCAAACATTGAAATTCCCATGATGAAACTAAGTAATACAGATCCTACTATTCTCTTTTTCTTCAATAAAACATTCCTCCTCCAACCAAAGTAAAAGCCAACGCTGATACTTAATACTATTCAAAATATCACGATTACATATCAAACGAGCAAACTAAAAAGTTGGGAAAATTTTTAGTTTTTAATAAAAAAACCAGCCCACTGAAAGGACTGGTTTCTAAAAATATTTCTTTTTCCAAAAAATAAAAGCTGTTAAACTCGTTAAAAATGCAGAGATTACTAGTGGTATGGCATACGAATGGGTAGCGTGCTGCAAAGGAATATCAACATTCATCCCATAAAAGCTCGCCACCATTGTTGGGAAGGATAAGATAATCGTAATCGAAGTCAAGAACTTCATGACGATGTTTAGATTATTGGAAATAATGGATGCGAAGGCATTCATCATTCCGGTTAAAATGGACCGATAGGTTTCGGCCATTTCAATCGCCTGGGTTTTTTCGATAATTACGTCTTCTAATAAGTCCTTGTCTTCTTCGTACATTTTTAGATAATTAAATCGCAGGATCTTATCGAGGACAACTTTATTTGACTTTAAGGAAGTTGTAAAGTAAACCAAACTTTTTTCTAATGCAAGAAAGGCGAACAATTCTTTATTTTTTAATGACTGATGAACGACATGTTCAATTTCATTTGTTTTCTTGTTAATTTGTTTTAAGTAACGTAAATAATACGAAGAAATAACGAATAATATTTGCAAAGCAAAACGTGTCTTTTTAAACGTGAAAAACTCTTTTACTCTGTTTTTCCGAAATTCTTCTAAAATGGGGGTATCCTTTAATGAAACCGTTATGATACAGTCATCTGTTAGAATAATACCGATTGGGATGGTTTCATATCCAGCAAAGCCATTTTCATCATGAACGATATAAGGAAAGTCGACAATGATATACACGCGGCCATCGTCTCGTTCAATCCTTGGACGTTCCTCATCATCGAGAGCATCTTTGATGATATCTACATCGACTTGGGCTTCCATTGACACCTTATTGATTTCTTCTTGGGTTGGGGAATACATATTAACCCAGCACCCTTTTGATATTACATCAACTGTTTCTAAAACTTTTGTCTCTGTACTTTTAAAAATTTCCAGCATGATTTAACCTCCTCACTCACTTTGTTCGAGGAAGCCAACAACCTTTTCTAGAGTTGATATTCTTGCTATTCATTTCAATCCATTCAAAGATCACATTGACTTCCCCACACCTACTACTTGGGTCCGGGTCTACGGAATAACTCAAAAATATCAACTCCCTCTAACTTTTTTTATTTCCTATCCTATCATAAACCCTAATCACTTAAAGTACAAAGGAGTTTTTCTGAATTTATTCATCTTCTGCAAAAAAGGGATTTAAATGAATCAAAACTTCCTGAATGTTATCGTTCTTATCCATCAGTTTTTGCTTGATTGCTTTTGCTAAATCATGTCCTTGTTTGATGGTTTTATAATGATCAATCGAGATGCGTAAGTCCACCAATACATAATGACCAAGTTCCCTCGCTCTAATGCGGTCAATTCGTTTTACTTCATTGAATTCCTTCACAACTGCCACATATTCTTGCAGTGTCTCTGTATTAATGTTCCGTTCCAGTAAGATATCAAATGCCTCGGTTAACATTTCTTTAGCAATTTTAAAAATTAAATAAGCGACAAAAATACTGGCAGCCTTGTCTCCGTATAATAAAAAATGAATATCAAACCGGCTGCCAGCAATCGAAAGGAGCACCCCGATTGCAGCTGCAATTGATGCCACAATATCTGCTTTATGATCAAATGCAATGGCCTCAATGGCTTTACTTTTATTTTCTTTTGCTACTTTTAACGAACTTCGATACAAAATAACCTTAGTCACATAGGAAAAGAGGGCCACCCACATCGCCACAAAGCTCGGTGATTCCACTTCATGAAAGAAACCGCTAATCCCTTCATAAACCACATAAATGGCAACAAGAAAGAGCAAGATCCCAATAATCCCAGAAACAATGACTTCTGCCTTTCCATGTCCATATGGATGTTCATCATCGGCTGGCTTATTAGCAATTTTTATGACTAATAGGACAATTACTGAAGCAAACACATCTGCCGCTGAATGAATCCCATCTGCGAAAACTGCGTCACTATTTCCAACCAATCCAATGATTATTTTTCCTAATGTAAGAATAATGTTACTAATTACACTAATCCAGGCCACTTTTTTAGCCAAAGTTTCTCTCATTTCCATAATAAGTAAACCACCTTTAAAAATACCTCTAGAAATCATAGCAAATGCATCCATGATGGGTCTAGAGAAAAAGTCTTGCCCGCTTCAAGCTATGTTGCAGTCAGTCAAAATATGTATGTCCTTATCCTTCCTGGCCTTCTATTTCTCCTTTCACCATTTCCACTTCTTCAACTACAGATATTTTGTTAATTTGATCATGAAGAAAATGAAACGCCTCATCTAATTCTTCTCGTGATGGAAACTCATTTTTTTTGTTCATTACGGTACCTCCATTTAGATTTATTTTTTATTAGGAGTAATCCTGTTAAAAAAAGAAAAAAATACCCTTGTATCAAACATTGAAAGGGAGGAATACAGGATGGACAATAAGAATCAGAAAGCAAATCCTAAGAAAGAATTGGCAGGCAGTTTCTATCATCCCAGTTATTATCAAGAAACGGATGATCTATCTGCCGGGATAGCAACTACACATGAGCAAGCCAGTGACACATATACTGAAGGTGAAATTGGGGCGGTCATTGATGATGTAAACGGTAAGGATATACCGATCCCACAAAAAGGCTACGATAAATAATAAAAATCAGAGAAAACAGCTCTCGCTATGGAAGCTGTTTTCTCTTTTTGTGTCCCCATTATTTATCATCATCTACGTAAGGATCGTGTTCAAAGGCGGGTAAATCACCAAAACTGGTCATGATGCCTTCTTCGTCTAGGGCATCTTCGTAACTTTCATGCTGCGGATTTGGATAAACCTTGATATTATTTCCATACATGTCATTTCCAACAAAATTTTCATAGTCCTCGACATAGCTAATATTTTCGTCTGCTTCAGTGTAGATATCACTATAACTATCCTGTGGNNCGGCAACAGTTTGCCAAGAATCTTCTGCATCAAAAGCAACGTTCTCATCTTTTTCATCCATATCAAACTTACCAAATGGCGGCATCAAAACGCCTTCTTCCACGGGGCGTTTGTGTGAAGTAACCTGATCGGGGCTGTGCTCAATACAATAGGTTGTATTTGGCAATGCCTGTAAACGTTCTAAAGGAATCTCCTTACCGCATACTTCACAGGTTCCATACGTGCCATTTTCCATTGCTTCTAATGCGTGATCTATATTTCTAATTTGAAATTGATAATGTTCATTTAAAGCAATATCTTTCTCCCGCTCATATAATTCTGTCCCTTCATCTGCTGGATGGTTATCATAACTGGATAATTCCCCCATCGACTCATGAAAATGACCTCTTTCTAAACCAAAATGGTCATTCTGTTCGATATGTTCTTTTACCTCACTTTTTTCTTGTAACAATTGTAAACGTAACTCAGCTAATTGCTGTGTCGATAACATGTGCTAAACCCCTTTCAATGAAAAGCGCTAAGTATCTTGCTCCATCTATTTCACCTTTATATTTATTGTTTTTATCTTTCTCTTCTATTTTCATTTTTTTCGTGGTTGATTATGTAATGAAAATTTAATTCCATCAAAAACCTAACTGCAGGATTGTTTATTAACTGAATAAGAAATGGACAGGAGTGTATCTTAAGAAATATCCAAACTAGGAGAAATGAGGAGATTATGTGGTTAATGAAAACTTTGACAAATTCAGACAAGAGCAAAAGGAACATCAATCAACTTATTTAGGAGGAAACAGAAACCAAAAACCCGGGCTTAATGATGCAGAATATAATAATCAAGATAATACCGACAAATCACCAGGCGCGACGGGTAGAGATATATAGAGAAAAAGGAGGGTTTCGATGAGTAAATCCGGCGGGAATGAGAAGAGCGACATGAAATGGTGGCAACTTTCTTTGTTTGGCGTGGGTTGTACGATTGGAACAGGTTTCTTCCTTGGCTCAGGCTTAGCAATTAAAATGACAGGTCCATCGATCTTAGTTGCCTTTATGATTGCTGCCCTTGGGACATATTTCGTCTATGATGCATTATCCAAAATGACGTCCCAAGAACCCTTACAAGGCGGGTTTCGATCGTATGCGAAGAAAGCCTATGGCAGGTGGGCCGGATTCAGCAGCGGTTGGGTCTACTGGTCATCAGAAGTGTTAATCATGGGAAGCCAAATGACAGCGCTTTCGATTTTTTCCCAATTTTGGCTTCCAAAAATCCCCTTATGGATATTTGCTACTATTTACGCAGTATTAGGACTAGTAGTGATATTAATTGGAGTAAAGGTCTTAAATAAGCTCGAAAATATACTTGCAGTCTTAAAAATCTCAGCGATATTAATGTTTATTGTGATTGCATTTCTCGCCATTTTTGGGGTGATCGATGGTGATCGTCCTATTCAGTATCCGAATACCCAAAAAGAAATTATGCCCCATGGACTGAAAGGCTTGTGGTCAGCAGTCATTTTTGCTTTCTATGCTTTCGGGGGTATTGAAATTCTTGGATTAATGGCAACCAATTTAAAGGATCCCAAGGAAGCTCCAAAAGCAGGAAAAGTCATGTTGTTTACACTCATGATCATATATGTAGTATCGATTGGTCTTGCAGTCATTATTGTCCCTTGGAATCATTTTAACACAAAGGAAAGTACCTTTGTTGTCGCTTTAAATGCATACAATCTTTCCTTTGTTCCTCATTTTTTTAATGCAACATTAATTATTGCAGGATTTTCAACAATGACTGCTTCTCTTTACGGCGTAACAAGCGTGCTTGTTACTCTAGGGGAAGAGGGTGATGCACCTGCATGTTTTTCAAAGCCAGGGAAATTAAAGGTCCCGCTGGCATCCCTTCTTATTACCATGTTAGGAATTTCTGCCTCAGTTGTTTCAGCCTTAGTTCTGCCTAATAAAATTTATGAGTGGGTTACCACGGGTGCAGCCTTAATGCTCCTTTATAATTGGCTCTTTATTCTGGCATCCTCTCGAAAAATCTTAGAGTTAAAGCTGAAGGAAAAAATCATGTATTCCATTGGCGCCCTGTTTATTTTAATTGCCGTCAGCGGTACTCTTTTTCATGAAACAAGCAGACCTGGCTTTTTTATTAGCTTGGCTTTTCTTGGTATCATCGGAGTGATTACCTTATTCATGCAGTTAAAATGGAAAAAGTCGAAGAAAAAAGTGCTTAGCCCATGGCCGACTGCTTAGTAATAAACAACAACAAAAAGTCATAGAAAAGGCCTCCTCAAAAGTTCATTACTTGATGACCTTTTGAGGAGGCCTCCGTTTATGAAACAGAACTTAACTTATAGCCAGATGGTGATAAGCAATATTCATATTTTTCCTAAGTTCATTAGGGTGATTATGATAGACAACTTCACCTTTATTAAGAATATAAACATCGTCAGCAATACTTAAGGCGGTAGAAATGTTTTGCTCGACTAAAAGCATCGACATACCTGATTCCTTTAATTTTAAAAGAACATCCATTACTTCTCCGACCATTAACGGGGAGAGCCCTTCTGTCGGTTCATCAAGGAGGAGAATTTTTGGATTCCTCATTAACGCCCGGCCAATGGATAGCATGGATTGCTCACCGCCGCTTAAATTTCCGGCATGTGTCTTTTCTCTTTCCTTTAACCGCGGGAATAGATCAAAAATCCGTTCCAAGCTCCAATCCCCATGGTTTTTATTAGCGAAAACACTTAAATTTTCATGTACAGTCAGGTTGGTGAAAATCCTTCGTCCCTGGGGTACAATCCCAATGCCTTTATTGGCAATTTGGTGGCTTTTCAATTTTATAACATTTTCCCCTTCAAATACGATATCACCTTCTTTTTTGGTGACAAAGCCAATGATTGAATGAATAGTCGTTGTTTTTCCCATGCCATTCCTGCCTAGCAGCGTTACCACACTTCCCTTTTTCACCTCTAGGTTGACTCCATGAAGGACATGGCTGGCACCATAGTAACTATGAACACCATGTAATCTAAGCATGGGTCATTTCCTCCTTTCCCATATAGATTTCTTTTACGTCAGGATTTTCTCTTACCACTTCAGGGCTTCCGTCCGCTATTAATGTCCCGGCATGAAGTACAATCACTCGGTCCATATTACCAAATAACACCTCGATATCATGTTCAATCATCATAATTGTTACCTCTGACGATAATTTATTAATTAAAGCAATGATTTGATCCGTTTCCACTTGAGACATCCCAGCAGTCGGCTCATCCAATAAAAGCAGCTTAGGTTTACCCGCAATGGCCATAATAATCTCAATTTGCCGTTGGACACCATAAGATAAATCTTTGACCTTCAAATGGCTATATTCTTGCAATCCCCACTCATAAAGGAGTTTTTCTAGTTTTTCAAATAGGGAAGGATAATTTTTCTTATTCACTTGTTTCCACCATTGGGTATGTTTTTTATTGATTCGTTGTAAAACTAGCAGCAAATTCTCTTTTACAGTTAAGCCCATCATTAAATTGTTTTTTTGGAATGTCCGGACAATTCCTTGCTCTGTCCGTTTATAATTAGGCAAGCGATTAATCGGTTCTTCATAATAGCTAATCGTTCCCCCTGAAGGTTCTAAATCTCCGGCAATCATATTAAATAAAGTTGATTTACCAGCACCATTGGGTCCAATCAGCCCCACTCGTTCTCCTCTGCTGACTTCTAATGTAACATCCTCGATCACCTTAATTCCGCCAAAATGTTTTGAAAGGCCTTTTAGCGAAAGAATCTTTTCCTTCTTCATCCAGCTTCACCTATCCATCCATTTTAGTTTCTTGCTTCATTTGGATTATTTTCGATGTCTCATGTTCAAGCTTTTGGCGTTTAAGTAAAGTTCTTTTTAGACTATTAAAAATACCGACAATTCCATTAGGGGCAAATATAACAAATAATATAAAGGCAGCCCCAATAATCATCATCCAATTTTCTGTATAAGAACTAATAATGGTTTCTAAAATAACGATAAAGGCTGCTCCAATGACTGGACCCCATAACGTTCCAACCCCGCCGATTAATACCATGATTAACACAGACCCAGATGCCGTCCAATAAACGTCATTTGGCGAGATAAATCCGTTAAATACAACATATAAACCTCCAGCTAACCCGCCAATGGTACCAGCAATTAAAAAGCTAATGTTCTTATATAACGCCGTATTATAACCAATTGATTTCATCCGTTCTTCATTTTCTTTAATACCAATAAAAACAGTTCCTAATGGGGAATGTAAAAATCGGCTCAAAATGAATAGAAGAATGGCAATCACAACAAGGATAAAGTAATAGACAAACACTTGATTTGAAAGCCTGAGGCCGCCAACTAAATCTACCGGTGCGATACCTGATAATCCGTTCGACCCCCCGGTAACATTTGTCCATTGATAAACAATAGAGTAAAAGATTTGTGAACAGGCAAGTGTAAGCATTAAAAAATAAAATCCATGTGCTTTAGTAGAAAGCAGGCCAATGATGAGTGCTAATAGAAGGGCAAATATAAGCCCTATTCCAATTGTGATAAAAATGTTGGTGCTGAACTTTAGTGCAGCTAAGCCCGTTGCATACGCACCAGCACCGAAGAAAGCGGCATGACCTAATGAAACCAAACCTGTCTGCCCAACTAAAATATTTAAGCTAACAGCAAAAACACTAAGAATAAGTATTTCCGATAAAATATTTACGTAATAAATAGATAGAAAGAATGGAACAAGAACCATTAACAAAAATAATAGTGTTCCTTTGACTGGACCCTTTTTCATTACGCCACCCTCCTGCCAGTAAGACCTTGCGGGCGAACCACTAGTACCAATGCCATTAACGCAAACGTAATAATTAAACTTAATTCAGGTACGAAATAACGGCTAAAAGTTTCAACAAATCCTACTAGTAAACTGGCAATAAACGTTCCCGTAACCGAACCTAGTCCGCCAACTACAAGTACGACTAGAGACAAAATGAGAATTTGGAACTCCATTCCTGGAAAAACTCCTAAAATCGGTGAACCTAGGACACCGCCTAAACCAGCCATTAAACTTCCTAAGAAAAAGACGCACGTAAATACAAAGTGTATGTTAACTCCTAAACCACCAACCATTTCTTTATCGGACAATCCTGCTCGGATCACAGCTCCCCATTTTGTTCTTTCCTGGGTATACCATAAGAAAACAGCCATTACGATTCCAATCAAAATTAAGGCTAGGCGGTACGCTGGAATGGCATGACCAGCAATTTCCACAGACACATTAAGTGCAGCCGGCGGGTTGACAACTAGAATATTTTTTCCCCACATCATTGCAAAAATGTCATGAAAAATATACGCCAAACCAAAGGTTAATAACACCTGCGAAAGATGCCCGAGCTTATATGTAGGCCGGAGCATAACAATTTCCAATACTAAGCCTATGATCGCAATTAGAATCGGTACTGCCATTAAGGCGACCCAAAATGGCAAGCCTGCTGCCATGATTAGCGAGTATCCTATATAGGAACCTAGTACGTACAAGGAACCATGTGCCAGGTTTAAGACGCCCAATATACCAAAAACTATGGTAATCCCACTTGTGATAATAAAAAGTAATACTCCATAGCTTAATCCATTCATCAATTGTAGAAGAAGAGCACTCAAATGTTTAGCCTCCTTATCCCTAATTTTTAGGCTCTGTTAAACTTGGCTGTTGATTTCCACTCCAGGCACTTCGCTTTCCGCGGGCGGTCCGGGGAGCCTCCTCGGCGCATGCGCCTGCGGGGTCTCCCCTGCCCCGTTCTCCCGCAGGAGTCATCGTGCCTTCCGCTCCAATCAGCAGGGTGCTTAATATATAACAATATGTTTTAACATAGCTTAAAATTACATTGGTGCAATGACTTCCCGGTTGCCC
>NZ_JBALSN010000439.1:0-3714 GCF_036966985.1 Neobacillus drentensis
CGAATGTTTCAATAGATAATACTTTCCCTTCTGATCCTACATAGCGCTCCCATCCAAGGGAGATACCCATTTCTAGTGCCACGCGCTTTGTAACAGAAGGAGGCAGAACAAGCTCTTTATACTCTTTCGGTTGGCGATCGAACAATTCCCAGCTTGGCATAGCGACAACACGAACGGATACATTTTCTTTTTCAAGTTCAGCTTTCGCGTTAAAGGCTAATGACACTTCTGAACCGGTAGAGATTAAAATAACCTCTGGTTGGTCATTTGTTTGTGTTAATACGTAAGCTCCTTTTGAAAGGTTGTCTAAATTGGCTTGTGTCTCTTGGAACACAGGCAGGTTTTGACGGCTCAGCACCATGGCAACAGGACCGTCAGTTTGGTTTAGTGCATAAGCCCAAGCACTTGCAGTTTCGTTTGCATCTGATGGGCGAATTACGGTTAGCCCTGGGATGGCACGAAGAGAAGCAAGCTGTTCAATTGGTTCATGAGTTGGACCATCTTCACCAACCGCAATCGAATCATGAGTAAATACATAAGTGACTGGAAGCTTTTGCAAGGCTGCCAGACGAATTGATGGTCTGAGATAATCATTGAAAACAAAGAATGTGCTTACAAATGGCTTTACCCCGCCATGTAGAGCCAAACCATTGCCAGCTGCTCCCATCGCGTGTTCGCGGACACCAAAATAAATATTTCTTCCGCTAAATGATTCTACCGCGAATGCTGCGTCTTCCTTTATATCTGTCATAGTGGAATGAGAAAGATCCGCACTTCCTCCAAAAATAGATGGAACTGATTTTACAAAATGGTTAATGGCTTCTCCACTGGCTACACGGGTTGAGATTGTTTTACCTGTTTCAAATGTCAGGATGTCTTCCGCATTAATTAAAACTTCTCCCGTGATGGCATGTTCTAGTTCCTTCGCTAATTCAGGATATGACTCTTGGTAAGACTGGAATAATGCATTCCATTGTTGTTCTTGACTAATTCCTCTTTGTTTTAGCTCTTCAAAATGGGCTTTAACTTCTTCCGGTACAAAGAAATCCTCTTCATATTGCCAGCCATATACCTGTTTTGTTGCACGAGCTTCTTCTGCTCCAAGTGGATTTCCATGTGCCTTGTTTGTTCCTGCAACTTTGGGACTTCCATAACCGATAGTGGTTCTAATTTCGATCAAGGTTGGTTGGTTTGTATTTTGTTTAGCTAATGTAATAGCTTTTGAGATTTCTGCTACATCATTGCCATCTTCTACTCGTAAATATTGCCAATGAGCAGATTCTGTTCGTTTTTGAATGTCCTCTGAAAATGAAAGGTTTAATTCACCGTCCAAAGAAATATCATTTGAGTCATATAATGCAATTAATTTTCCTAGTTTCATATGGCCGGCCATAGACATGGCCTCATAAGAGATGCCTTCCATTAAATCTCCATCGCCAACTAAAGAATATGTATAATGGTCAATTACAGGGTATCCATCCCGATTGAATTTTGCAGCTAAATGCGCTTCAGCCATCGCCATTCCTACTGCATTTCCAATTCCTTGCCCTAAAGGTCCAGTTGTCGCTTCAACACCATCTGTGTGACCAAATTCGGGATGACCAGGTGTTCTACTATTAAGCTTTCTAAAACTTTTTAAATCTTCTAAAGATACGTTGTACCCAGCTAAATGAAGTAAACTATACAACAAGCTAGAGCCATGTCCGGCAGAAAGAATAAAACGATCTCGATTAAACCATTTTGCATTTGCAGAATTATGATTTAGGTGATGCGCCCAGAGTGCATATGCCATTGGAGCAGCCCCCATAGGTAAGCCTGGATGACCAGAATTAGCACTATTGATCGCGTCAATTGACAAGGTGCGAATCGTATTTACAGCTAGTGTTTCAATACTATTATTCATCATTTTTTCCTCCTTTTATTTCGTGTGATTTTTAAATTGGTACAAAATGTGAGTATTTGGTTTCTTGGCTCAAATGATTTCTTGTTTTTGCATATTAAAGCCAGTTTTTTCGTATTTAAGAATATTTTATCTTTATAAACAAGAAAAAACAAGAAGAATTTTGCCGGTTTTTTTAAAAAAATTGGTGAATTTAAGAAAAAATAATATAATATAAGAAAAAACATGCAAAAACACGGAGGCTGATCATTGTCATGCTAAGAAAAGAACGGCAAAGTAAAATTTTACAAATATTAGAGAAAGAAGGGAAAGTCGTTGCTAAAGAATTAAGCATGAAATGGGATGTTTCCGAGGACACAATTAGACGGGATTTAAGGGAAATGGATTCATTAGGTCTGCTCAAAAGAGTACATGGCGGAGCATTTCCTGCTTCTGCTAGCGCTTTAACCTTTTCTGAAAGAACGGAAGAAAATATAGATGCAAAAAAAGAATTAGCCTTAAAAGCAGTGAAGATTATTAAAGATGGACAAGTTCTATTAATAGATGGAAGTACAACAAATCTTTTTCTGGCTCAAGAAATTCCAATAGAGTTTAAAGGGACCATTATTACGAATAGTCCATCTATTAGTTTGGCATTATCAAAACATCCAAATACAGATATCATCCTCTTGGGCGGAACCTTTTTTAAGGAATCTTTTGTGACAGTAGGATTGGATGTAATTGATGTGCTTAAAAATATTAGAGCCGATCTCTGTTTTTTAGGAGTGTATTCCCTGCACCCTGACTTTGGAATCAGCATCCCTCATATAGAAGAGTCTTATGCTAAACGGCAGATGATTAAAAGTTCAAATAAGATCGCAACCCTAGTTACAAGAAGTAAACTTAATACTATTTCCAATTACTTGGTTGGTCCCGTTTCAGAACTTGATTACTTAATTACGGAAGACGGTCCACTAAGTCATAATTTAAACAAGTACATGGAATTCGATATTGAAATCATTTGACTATAGTTTAAGCCTCCGATTGTTTTTAATTGATTTCTAGTGGAAATCCAGGGTCAGTCCCCCGATAAATTAATGCGTTAATGTAGTGGGGGACTGACCCACTAGCCCGGTGCCCAAATTTTATTAGCATTTACATAAGTTATTTGACGAGCTGCTCAAATTTAAGAGCAGCTTTTTTTATGCGAATTTGGTAATACGTGTGTATAAGTGTCCATTGTAATTACATTGACTAAACCATTTGGATGGCGGGTAAATATATTGTATATTTCCGTGATCATTCTTTTGGATTTAAGAATGGACCTTCGTATATTTTCTGAAAATTTTATTTTTTTTGTTAAATCTATTTACTCTTAATTATAAGCGTGATACCATACTGTTAAGTGATGTTGTAAAAAAAATTACAAAAAATTATTGGTTAGTAATATTTACTACATAAAATATTCTTTTTACAATATTACTATCTCTAATAACAAAAGGAGGTCATATGAATTAAAATATTTCTTTTTCTTCTAGATGAAATTTTTTGGAAATGTTTTCTTTAACACATTGAGTTTAGGGATAATTTATTCCTCTAACAGTGAAAAAAAGAATACGTTAAGAGTTTAGAGGAAGAAGTCTTAGAGAGAATATTATCTGAAGTAAACTTATCATGACAAAAGGGATGGGTTATGGGAGTTGAAAATGCTAGTTTTCCATTGGGGGAATTTTCCTCCGATAAGAAGATTATTTTTTTGAAACGATGATTGTGGGCTAATGTTTCTTAAAAATGATTGGAAGAATGCATAATCAGATAAAATGAAAGCGCTGTAA
>NZ_JBALSN010000440.1:0-17742 GCF_036966985.1 Neobacillus drentensis
GTCCTATTTCTTGAAGTACACGATATTCAATTGTCCCGGTACCATCTCGCTGAATGAGTTCCTGTAATTGACTTTTATAATCCATCACATGAGAAAAAGCACCAGCATTTATTTTAGGGAAGACTACTTTCTCAAGAAAACTAATCACTGTTTCAATTCCTTGGTCTAAATAAAGGGCCCCGATGAATGCTTCAAAAACATCTGCTAATAAAGCTGGACGTTCTCTTCCACCTGTCATCTCTTCTCCTTTACCTAACAATACTAATTTTCCAAAATGTAATTCATTGGCAAAAGATACAAGAGACGGCTCGCAAACAATGGCTGCTCGAAGTTTCGTCAATTCGCCCTCTGTCATCGTTGGATATTTTTTGTAAAGGAATTGTGAAACAGTTAGTTCTAGAACCGCATCCCCTAAAAACTCAAGTCTCTCATTGTCTTCGAAAGGCTTTCTGCGATGCTCATTCACATAGGATGAATGAGTAAATGCTTGTTTTAATAATTTTTCGTTCTCCATCGAAATACCAATCGTATGTTGAAAACCTTTAAAAAGATTTTCTTTTGCGCGATTATTCAACTCTTTTTCATTATTGTTCTTGCGCATATAAAACTTCTCCACCTTGCATCAAATAATTTACACACTACTACGTTCTAGTTTAAAAAAGTTTTTCGCAAAACGCAAAGAAACTTGGCATCACTGTTGGAAGCCAAGTTCTATTTTACAGAATAAAGCTCCGTTTGAAAACGGAGCTTTTGTGAATAAATCCAACGATTACTTTGTGCTTTGTATGTAATTAACAGCGTCACCAACTGTGCTAATTTTTTCAGCATCATCGTCAGAAATTTCCATATCGAACTCATCTTCTAATTCCATAACTAGTTCAACTACGTCAAGGGAATCAGCACCAAGATCATCTTTAAATGAAGCTTCAAGTTTAACTTGAGATTCATCTACACCTAAGCGGTCAACGATGATTTTTGTTACACGTTCTAATACCTCTGCCATGCCTGTTCACCTCCCCTCAAGCTATTATAGAGTATTTTATCAAAATAATACACCATGTTTTTATTAAAATTACATTACCATGCCGCCATCGATATGAAGAGTTTGTCCTGTCATGTAGGCAGAATCGTCAGATGCAAGGAATGCAGTGATTTTAGCTATATCTTTAGGCTCTCCCAATCTTGCCAATGGTATCTGTTTTAACATCTCAGCTTTTACTTCTTCTGATAGTTTATCAGTCATATCTGTTGTGATGAAGCCTGGTGCGATTGCATTTACAGTAATATTGCGGGACGCCAGTTCTTTCGCAGTTGTTTTTGTCAATCCGATGACCCCGGCTTTGGCAGCCACATAGTTGGCCTGTCCTGGATTCCCACTAACGCCAACAATTGACGCAATATTAATGATCCGCCCTACCCGCTGTTTCATCATTTGTCTTGTTACAGCCTTGGTACAAAGGAACACACCTTTAAGATTGATATTTATAACATCGTCCCATTCTTCCTCTTTCATTCTCATCAACAAATTATCTTTTGTAATCCCTGCATTATTGACAAGAATATCAAGTTTACCAAAGGTGTCGATTGTACCTTTTACCATTGCCGCAACTTCTTCAGTGTTGGATACATCACATTTTACTGCGAATGCTTCTCTGCCAAGAGCTTTTATTTCATCAACAACCTCATTTGCTTTTGCTTCACTGCCTGAAAAATTTACTGCTACATTGGCACCTTGTCGTGCAAGTTCAAGAGCAATCTCTCGTCCAATCCCTCTTGATGCGCCTGTTACAAGGGCTGCTTTCCCTTCAAGATTCATACTTTCTCCTCCTTTAATGCATCTATAACAGTTTGTGCACTTTCCTCATCCGATACAGAGAAAGTGGTAACTGATTTATCAATTTTTTTAATTAAGCCTGAAAGAACTTTGCCAGGACCAATTTCAATAAATGTATCGACACCTAAATCAATCATTTTACGAACAGAATCTTCCCATAGTACAGGTGAATAAAGCTGCTCGATTAATTTATCCTTTATTTCTGAAGCAGAAGTAATTGGTTCTGCTGTAACGTTTGCAATAACTGGGACTTGTGCATCCTTCATTTCAAGTCCATCAAGGACTTCACGAAGCTGGTCTGCAGCAGGTTTCATCAACGCGGAATGGAATGGACCGCTAACATCTAATGGAAGAGCTCTTTTTGCGCCTGCTTCCTTCGCTTTTACACCTGCAATTTCGACCCCTTTTCTTGATCCAGAAATGACGATTTGCCCAGGACAATTTAGATTAGCTAATGATACTGGATTCCCTGATTCACTTACCTCGTTTGTTACCTCATAAAGACGATCACGGTCAAGCCCTAATACCGCAGCCATAGAACCTTCTCCATTTGGTACGGCATTCTCCATGAATTCGCCCCGTTTCCTGACAGCATACACTCCTTCTTCAAAAGAAAGTGTGCCTGCAGCCACAAGCGCTGTATACTCCCCTAAGCTGTGACCAGCGACATAATCAGCGCTAACCCCAGATTTTTGAAAGTAATCTAAAATAGCAATGCTTGTTGTTAATAGGGCAGGCTGTGTATTGAAGGTAATAGTCAATTCTTCCTTCGGTCCTTCAAAAATTAGATTACTCAGTGGAATATTTAGCTTTTCATCGGCTCTTCTAAAATAATCCATAACCTCGGAGTGTTTATCTGCTAATTCTTTTCCCATTCCGACCGTTTGTGAACCTTGTCCTGGAAACACGAATGCTATTTTATTCATTTTATAACTCCTTTACCGTTCTACTTTTTCTTGATTTGCTTCTTCAGATGCCATCTTAATTAGACCGACAACATCGTTACTTACCATTTCCCTTGTTTGCCTGATCGCACTGAATATAGCCTGACCATTGGATGAACCATGCGCTTTAATCACAGGAGCGTTCAATCCAAACAAAGCCGCACCACCATATTCAGAATAATCCATTGTATTTTTTAACGTTTTAAGATTCGGCTTCAGCACAGCTGCCGCTAATTTACTTGTAAAGCTACTCATCAATGCCGTTTTTAACATTTTAAACATGGAAAGTGCCGTGCCCTCAATCGTCTTTAGGACCATGTTTCCCGTAAATCCATCGGTCACAACCACATCCGCCACACCATCTAATAGATCCCGTGCTTCCACATTTCCCACAAAATTAATATCAGCATTTTTCAACAATTCGAAAGCTTGCTTGGTAAGTTCATTCCCTTTCTTTTCCTCAGTCCCAATATTTAAAAGACCGACTCTTGGCTTGGAAATGCCTCTTACTTTCTCACTATAAATCGAACCCATTAGTCCATATTGGAGGAGATGCTCTGGCTTGGCATCCGCATTAGCGCCGACATCTAATAACAAGAATCCCTCGCCGCCTATGGTAGGCAGCGTAGGTGCTAAGGCTGGGCGGTGTATCCCTGAAATTCTTCCTACCACAAAAAGTCCAGCAGCTACTAGCGCACCTGTATTCCCTGCTGAGATACATGCATCTGCTAATCCATCTGCGACTTGCCCAGCGGCTAGCACCATCGAAGCATTCTTTTTGCGGCGAACCGCTTTAACAGGCTCATCTGTTCCGAGGATTACTTCCGTTGTATGGATGACAGAGATCCGTTCATGATTTGTTAATGTTTCTTTAATTTTATTTTCATCCCCGACAAGGGTAATATGTATATCTGAAAATGCTTGTACAGCTTTAAGTGCCCCTAATACGATTTCTTTGGGAGCATTGTCGCCGCCCATGGCATCGATTGCTAATCTCATTTTCCTCATCCTCTACCGATTTTTCGAACGGTACATTTCAAATTCTCCGGTAAAAACAAGTTCATTATTTACAAAACTTGTAACTTCGACACTCGTTCTACCTTGATTCCGATCAATTTTTGTAACCTTAGCCTTGGCAATAACCCGCTCATTCAGTTTTACCAAACGTTTAAATTGAATATTCGCTTTGGCTGTTAACGCCAGTTCATCATTTATTACAGCTACAGCTAAAGAATTAGCCTGAGCAAATACATGATGGCCACGTGCTATGTTATTTCGAATAAAGACATGCTCTTTTTTTACATCAAAAATCGAAATGGCATTCTGATCCAATTCTATATGAATAATTTCACCAATCACTTCTTCAAGCGGTAATGAGCGGACTTCATCATCAAATCGTTTCTCAGCTACAGTCTTAATCCGTTCACGAAGTTCAGGAATCGATAATTCTAAACGGTCAAGACGAATGGTTTGTACACTTACTTGAAACTTTTCTGCTAAATCTTCATCCGTAATAAAAGGATTATCTTGAATTGTTGTGGTCAACAATTGTTGTCGCTCTTTTTTACTTTTTCTCATGTATGTTAACACCGTCCGCGATCTTATGACTAGGTACTAATAGTAGTATAAAATTTGAAAAAGCAGATTGCAAGAAATAGTTTTTATCCTGCGCCTCTGCTTTTTCCATCAAAGAACCTTTTAAGTGGAAAAAGTTTGATTTAATCTAGTTTTTCCCCTTCTAAAACGCCTGAATCATCGAGGATATTTCTTAGGTATTGATATTCTGGGGCTGTCCAAAATGTTTCAGACTGAATCAACATCACTGCATCATTTCGTGCGGTTTCAAGGGCTCGATAATCATGAACCATATCTGCCACTTTAAATTCAGGAACCCCGCTTTGTTTTCTGCCAAAAAAGTCGCCAGGCCCTCTAAGCTCTAAGTCTTTTTCACTTAACACGAAGCCATCGTTCGTTTCAGTCATGATCCGCATTCGTTCTTGGCCCACTTCTGATTTTGGACTTGCTAGTAAAATGCAGTAGGATTGATCGCTGCCGCGTCCAACTCTGCCGCGCAGCTGGTGAAGCTGTGAAAGACCAAACCTTTCAGCATCATAAATAACCATCATGGTCGCATTCGGTACATTTACTCCCACCTCTACAACGGTCGTTGAAACTAGGACCTGTACTTCGTTTGCACTAAATGCCTTCATTACCGAATCCTTTTCTTCTGAGCTTAAGCGGCCATGCATAAGACCCGCTTTAAATCGATTTTGAAAATAATGACTTAATGTATTGTACACGTCAATGGCATTTTGAACATCAAGCTTTTCTGATTCTTCAATGAGCGGACAAATAACATAGGCTTGATGGCCTTTTTGTAATTCTTTTTCAACAAAAGCCAATACCCGTTCAAGCATTTCTGGTTTGGCCCAATAGGTTTCTATTGTTTTTCTTCCTGCTGGCATCTCATCAATGATTGAAACATCCATTTCACCAAATACTGTAATTGCGAGTGTCCGAGGGATTGGCGTCGCCGTCATAAACAAAACGTCTGGATTCTCCCCTTTTTCTCTCAGTACTCTTCGCTGCTCCACGCCGAAGCGATGCTGTTCATCCGTAATGACAAAACCAAGCCTCTTGAAGGTGACCTCATCCTGAATTAGTGCGTGTGTACCAATTAATATATCAACGTTCCCATCCGCTAGTTGTTGGAGGATTTCCTTTCTTCGTTTTCCCTTTATCGAACTCGTCAAAAGTTCACACCTGACATTAAAAGGTTCTAACATTCTATTTAAACTTTCTGCATGCTGCTCTGCCAAAATTTCTGTTGGTACCATAAGCGCACCTTGAAAACCAGCCGTAACACTGGCATATAAGCCAATTGCCGCAACCACTGTTTTCCCCGAACCAACATCTCCCTGCAGCAATCGATTCATGCGAAGTGGTGATCTTAGTTCTGTTAATACTTCATCTACCACACGTGCTTGGGCATTTGTTAACGGAAAAGGGAGGCTATTAATAAATTCCTCTACTTTTGTTACATCATAGTTTTGGCAAATGCCAGGCGAATGCTCGCGTTCAAATTTCCTTAATGCCTGCATTTTTAATTGAAACAGAAGAAATTCTTCATAAACAATACGCCTTCTAGCCTGTTTTACCTCTTCTTGGCTATCTGGAAAGTGCATAGCTTTGAATGCTGCCTGCCTATCTAATAATCGATATTTTTTTAAAAAAGCGATTGGCAGCGTTTCCTCAATAAATTGTCCATATTGTTGAAAAGCAATGCTGATAAATTTCCGTATTCCTTTTGTCGTTAATTTCCCTCTTAATGAATAAACGGGCTCAAAATCTTTTGTTTTTGCATTTGTTCCCATCTGCATCTCATTTGCCGTAATCGTTTGCCGATGGGCATCCCATTTTCCTGTGACCGTAATGGTTTCATTGATGATGATTTTATTTTTTAAATAGGGTTGGTTAAAAAAGACTACCTTAATCAAATGTGCTCCAACAAAAAGCCGGAACATAAGTTTTGATTTCTTCCTGCCAAAATAGCTAAGAGAAGGCTCACTGTGAACCTTCCCTTCCACTGTTACTTTCTCATCATGCTGCACCTCTGTGATTTCACGGAGTCGGTAATCTTCATAACGATAAGGAAAATACTCCAATAAATCTTTTATCGTAAAGATTTTCATTTCTGAAAAAATTTCAGCAGTTTCTTCACCAATTCCCTTTATGACGGTGATTGATTGATTAAGATGTGGATTCACTATTACTTTGCGGTTTACCGAAGATCTTAGCTTCCAGTTTACGATCTGTCGGTGCTGCCGCCAACCCTCCCTGCCCAGTTTCTCTTAGTGTAATTGCCATCGTTAAACCTTTTTTTATTTTCGTATTTTTCCACTTGCTTTTTTTGCACAAAAAAAGAAGGGATGCTCCCTTCTATTTTAGCTTTTCATTATTCAATTGAAAAGATATATGAATATAACGGCTGACGTCCATAATGGATTTCCACTTCAACATCTCCATAATTTTCTTCAACATATTTTGAAAGCTGGTTTACATCTTCCTCGCTAATGTCTTCCCCATAAATGATGGTTAATATTTCTGAATCCTCATCCAGCATTTGCGAAAGCAGGTCCTCGGCAACTTTACCTTTGTCCTTGTTTTTAACGACAATTTTCCCTTCAGCAATTCCCATAAAATCATCTTTTTCGATTTCTAAGCCATCAATCTGGGTATCCCGAACAGCAAAGGTGATTTGACCAGTTTTCACATGTTTTAGTGCCTCATTCATAGAGTCTTCATTTGTCTGAAGATCAGTAGTTGGATTGAATGCTAACAAAGCAGATAGTCCTTGCGGAACCGTTTTGGAAGGGATCACATAAATGTCCTCTTCAGAAACATCTGCAGCCTGCTGAGCTGCCATAATGATGTTTTTATTATTCGGTAAGATAAATACTTTTTTAGCATTCACTTCTTTCACTGCCTTGACGATATCCTCTGTACTCGGATTCATCGTTTGTCCGCCCTCAATCACTGCATGTGCGCCAATACTTCTAAATAAATCTGCAATCCCGGAGCCCATTGATACGGCAACGATTCCGTATTCTTGCTGTTCTTTTGCTGATTTATGCTGGTCTGCAACTGGTTCACTTTTGTGTTCGCCAACAATATTGCTATGTTGTTGACGCATGTTTTCTATTTTCATATTAATTAAATTTCCATACTTTTGCCCATAGCTAAGTACTTCTCCAGGTTGTTCGGAATGAATATGAACTTTCACCACATCCTCATCCGCTATGACCAATAAAGAATCGCCTAATTTGCTAAGGTCGTTTCTGAATATACCTTCATCGAAAGGATGTTTTGTAGTCTTTTCTTGTTCAAATCTCACCATAAATTCCGTGCAATACCCAAATTCAATGTCTGCTGTGTTTATATGTCCTTGGACATTTTTATGGTGTTCAGTATTGACCAACTCATCCATCGAAAGAGCTGCTGTAGGTGTATCAGGAAGCTTTTCACCTTTTAGGACCGCAAGAAATCCTTCGTACACAAATACAAGACCTTGACCGCCACTGTCAACCACGCCAACTTCCTTTAAAACAGGAAGCAGGTCGGGAGTGCGTTTCAATGAAGCCTTAGCCTCTTTTAAGGCTTCTTCCATAATCACAATGACGTCGTTTGAATGCTGGGCAGCTTGGACGGCCCTTCTAGCAGAATCCTTGGCGACAGTTAAAATGGTTCCTTCAACAGGCTTCATTACTGCTTTATAGGCTGTCTCTACTCCAGCCTCAAGGGCTTCGGCAAAATCAGTCCCTGAGATTTTCGCTTTCGTTTCAACCGCCTTTGAAAAACCACGGAATAACTGTGATAGGATTACTCCTGAATTGCCGCGCGCTCCCATTAGCAATCCTTTGGAAAGGGCTACTCCTACTTTTCCAATATGATCTTGAACATTATTTTTTACTTCCTTTGCCCCGGATGTCATTGATAAATTCATGTTAGTTCCAGTATCACCATCGGGCACGGGAAAAACGTTTAAAGCATCAACCATTTTCGCATTTGCTGACAAATGATTGGCACCTTGGATCACCATCTCGGCAAAACGTTTTCCATCTAAAGCTGTTATTGACACAAACTTTCCTCCTCTACGAGAGTTCGTAACACAAACTTACGGGTTCGTCACTCGAACTCCCTGAACGTAAATATTGACCGAGTCAACGGCAAGTCCAACAGTCTTATCGAGGGTATATTTAACCTTTGATTGCACGTTGTGGGCAATTTCGGAAATTTTCGTTCCATAGCTAACAATAATATACATATCAATATGTAATGCCTCGTTCTCTTGGCGGACAATCACGCCCCGAGTGAAATTTTCTTTACGTAGTATTTCCGTAATTCCATCTTTAATTTGATTCTTTGAGGCCATACCGACGATTCCATAACATTCGATCGCCGCTCCTCCGGCAATGGTCGCGATTACTTCGTTAGAAATATCAATTTGTCCGAACTTTGTTTTTAATTCAATGGACATGAATCGTTCCCCCTCCTGAAAAAATTGCTCCTTGACTATAGTCATTTTACTATAGTCACTGCAATATTGAAAGTTATTCCTGTCTGTTTACTATCAGAGTATTTTATATAAAGTGATGTCAAGGCTTTTTTCTTGAAAGGTAACTATTGCAATCAAATAAGTTGTATGATAAATTATTAAGGTATCTCAAGTCTAGAAAATTTGTTCAAACAATTTTCTTTTTCCAGATGAGGATCTTAAAAGATTGCTGTATAAAGCTTTTGGTAGTTAAGGAGGGAAATCATTATGCCACGTCAATGTGTTGTAACTGGAAAGAAAACAACAACTGGTAACGCACGTTCTCACGCTATGAACGCAAACAAGCGTACATGGGGTGCTAACCTACAAAAAGTACGTATTCTTGTTGATGGAAAGCCTAAGCGTGTTTGGGTTTCTGCAAGAGCGTTAAAATCCGGTAAAGTAGAACGCGTTTAATAAACCGTTTAGAAGGGGCATCCGTTAAGGGTGTCTTTTCTTTTTGTACAAAAAAGCACTTTTCTCTTCAGGAAACTATTTGTATAGTATTCCCCAACTAACAAAATAAAAAGCACCCAAATTAAACGGGTGCCATTGTAAAACGATATCAACATACATACTTATGCTATTCGTTCTTTTTAAACGCTCCAATCATCGCACGGACAAGTCCGCCTAAAAATTTCGGCAGTTTAATCGTATAAAATTTCATACTGTCCCTCCTCACAAATCTCCCCAGCTTATTTCAACTCAACTTTTTTCGAACGCCCTACCATTTTATTCAAACGAACGAAATCAGTACCAAAAACATTGTAGGCACCATTCTGAGTTAGTTACTAAAACATATTAATCATGACTTCTTATCACTATTAATATGCCTTCAGAAAATGAAAAAGTACCATAATCATCAATAAGTTCATTACTAATACATAGTGTTGAACCAATTGAAATATGACGATTTTTCAAAGGGAATTTAAAGCCTTCTAGGGTAAGATTGCGGATATTTAGTGTTACAGGAACAAAGGAAATATATTTTTTTGAATCCATTTTTTCAATCTTATAGCTGCCTGCTTCTCTAATAAAAACAATATTATTACGGTCAATTATGCAAATATCCACTTCATTTTTTTCTTGGAACGGAGTGAGCAATAAGTGAACATTCGCAAATAAATGATCCAGCCTGCCACCAGTTGCCCCAAATAAACGAATGGTGCTTGGATGCTGATTAAGTGCCCAATTAAGGGCAAGCTCCATATCAGTTTCATCCTTTTCCGGTTTATACTTTTTCAATTCTGTAACCCGGTCTTCAATATATAGTAACTCATCTGATGACACAGAATCAAAATCACCAAAAGCAATAGAGGGAGAAATGTTTCTTTTTAATAAATGATAGACGCCTCGATCGACTCCTACCCAAATTGCATCATTTACTATGTATTCCGTAAAATCTGGCAAAAGGTCTTCAGGGCCTCCGGCTACAATATTGATAATCATAAAAATTCTCCTTTTTTTCAGTATGCAAAAAGCCAGCATGTAAGCTGGCTTTTTGCATTAACCTCTTATCAGCGAAATTGCCTCCGCATAATCTTCTTGATTATAAATAGCTGAGCCTGCCACAAGAACATTTGCACCTGCTTCCATGCAAAGCTTTGCCGTTTCTGGGTTAACACCGCCGTCAATCTCAATCTCCATGGCTACACTTTTTTGTTCTGCCATTTCTTTTACTTTTCTTATTTTCGGAAGAACTTCAGGTATGAATTTTTGCCCGCCGAACCCTGGATTGACTGACATTAATAAGACCATGTCAATTTCACCGATTATATGTTGAATCGATTCAACAGGTGTTGCTGGATTTAATACTACACCCGCCTTAATACCAAAGGATTTAATATTTTGAATCGTGCGGTGTAAGTGACGACATGCTTCAACATGGACAGTAATATAATCAGCTCCAGCTTTAGCAAATGCCTCTATATACTGATCAGGGTTTTCAATCATAAGGTGTACATCTAGTGGAAGTTTGGTGATTGGACGAATTGCTTCAACAATCAGGGGTCCAATCGTAATATTAGGGACAAAGTGACCATCCATAACATCAATATGAATGTAGTCAGCCCCTCCTTTTTCCACTGCTAAAATTTCCTCACCTAATTTTGAAAAATCGGCTGAAAGTATGGATGGTGCTATTTTAACCATGTTTAGTACCTCGGCTTTCTATCTTTTATCTCCTGTAGGAAGTCCAAATAATGTTCGTAACGATATGCTGGGATTTCATTTGAGTCAACGGCTTGTTTCACACCGCATTTAGGTTCGCTTACATGTAAACAGCCTCGGAATTTGCAATTCTCACTAGCTGTTTGAATTTCAGGGAAACAAAAAGTCAAATCTTCAGCTTCAATATTGGTAAATTCCAATGAACTAAACCCTGGCGTGTCTGCTATTAGTCCATTGCCAATCTTAATTAACTCCACATGTCTGGTCGTGTGCTTTCCTCTGCCTAGATGCGATGAAATATCATTTGTTTTTAATTCAAGGTCCGGTCTAAGGACATTTAATAACGATGATTTCCCAACACCAGATTGACCGGCAAAAACAGATATTTTATTATCGACATGCGGACTTAGCAGCTCAATTCCCGCTTCAGTTTCGGAAGAAGTAAGGATTACTTTATATCCTGCTGCTGTGTATTGCTCTTTGTATTCCTTAATCATCTTTTGCTCATCATCGTTGGTAAGGTCCATTTTGGTAATACATATAAGTGGTTCAATTCGATTAAATTCAACCAGTACTAGGAATCGATCTAATAGGACCGTACTGAAGTCAGGTTCAACAGCTGAAAACACTAGAATGGCCTGGTCAACATTTGCAATCGGTGGACGTATTAACTCATTCTTGCGAGACTTTACCTCCATGATGTATCCTTCCAAGTCATTTTCCGCTTGAAAAACTACCTCGTCCCCTACTAGAGGGGTAATTTTATTTTTTCGAAATACCCCTCTTCCACGACATTGGATTAACTTATTGTTTCCAAGTACATAATAGAATCCGCTAAGTGCTTTAACAATTTTTCCTTCCGGCATAGCCACACTCCTTGCCTTTCAATTAGAAAACCTCAACTATCATTATTCTGTTTCAGAATAGTTAATTACATCCTCCGCTATTACCTTGGTGTCCCGGATTACTCTGTAGCCAGCTTTTCCGCCGTACGGTATTGTTAACTCAATTTGTTTTTTGGTTGTTTCGGTAATATAAAAGGTTTCTGCCGGTTCCGTCATACTGTGATTCATATCCTCGATGTAAATAAGAACTTCCTGTTTAGGAATAGGTTCACCCGTAACCGGAACGGTTGGTTCGTAATCAATGGTTATTTCCTTCACTACCGTTTTTGGCGGCTTTTCTTCTTTACCTTTTGAAATAATAACGGTTATGGTATCGCCCTTAGTCATTACCGTTCCAGGTTTTGGTTTTTGTGAAATCACCATGTCGGCAGGAACTTTTTCATCATATTTTTCTTCAGTCTTGATCTTGAGCCCTACTAAAGAGGCATAGTCCTCTGCACTTTTTAGGGTGTATTGTGTTAAGTCCCTAAGGTCGATTGTTTCTGGTCCCTTACTAACTTCAAACTCTAATTCAGTGTCTTCAGGGACAACTTTTTCACCACCAGGAGGTGATTGACTAAGGATCGTTCCTGGTTCACTTTCATCATATATTTCTGTCTTCTTAATATCTTTAAAATTTCGATTCTCTAATAAAGGAAAAACATCATCGTATAGTCTTCTGACATAATCCGAGAGTTCCGTTTTTTCTTTGCCTGTACTTACATATAGGTTAACCTTTGTGTTTTCCTTGACTGTTGTGCCAATTTCTGGATCTGTCTTAATGACTTCTCCTTCATCAATCACATCATCTGGAATTTCGATTTGTTTCTCTACCTCTAACCCATTTAACTTAAGCTTGGAAATCGCATCATCCAATTCCATCCCACTTACATCCGGGATTTTGATATCTTTAGCAGACAATAGGCCAGGTAAAAAGGTTATAGTTAATAGCCCTAGAACAGCAAGGGTAAGAAAAGTTACAATTAAGACAGTCGGCCATTTTTTCCGCTTTTTCTTAGTCTCTTTTTCTTTCTCAGGTGTCTCTTTTTTGGTTTGGACAATTTTGTCCGCACTATGAACTAATGTTTCATCAAGATTTTTATGAGGACGGTCATCGGTAATAATGGGTATTGCCTTTGTTGCTTCATCATCGATTGGAATGATAAATTTAGGTTCATTCATTCTTTCTGGATCCAGTGCTGTTCTTATATCCTCTTCCATTTCATCTACACTGTTATAACGATGAAATGGATCTTTTGCAGTTGCCTTCAAAACAATATTCTCTACACTTTGTGGGATGTTTGAATTCCACCTTCTTACAGAGGGCGTTTCTGATTGAAGATGCTTTAATGCAATCGAAACAGCCGATTCCCCAGAGAATGGAAGCCTTCCTGTTAAAATTTCAAACATAACAATCCCAAGAGAATAAATATCTGATTTCCTATTTGCCATACCGCCTCTAGCTTGTTCTGGTGACAAATAGTGTACCGAGCCTAAAACCGAATTAGTTTGGGTAATGCTTGTTGCACTCAATGCCATTGCAATTCCAAAATCAGTGATTTTTACATTGCCATTCCGATCAATAAGTATGTTATGTGGTTTAATATCACGATGAATAATATGATTTTGATGGGCATGAGATATGGCAGAAGTTAATTGCATCATAATATCTAAAGCTTTTTCGACACGAAGTGATGCATGTTGGTTTATGTATTGCTTTAATGTTTGCCCATTCACATATTCCATAACGATATAGTAAAGAGAATCCTCTTCACCTACATCGTATATACTGACTATATTGGGATGGGTAAGACTGGTAGCTGACTGTGCTTCTCTATGAAAACGGCGAATAAATTCCTCATCATTCACAAAATCAAGGCGGAGCATTTTAACAGCAACTTCCCTGTCTAAAATCATATCATGTGCTAAATAAACATTAGCCATACCGCCTCCGCCAATCATTTCAAGGACTTTATAGCGGCCGCTTATTCTCTTCCCAATAATCACTGATGATCACCCAATTCATGATCATTAGCATATTCTAAAATAATTAGGGTAATATTATCTTCTCCACCATTCTCATTGGCAATATTAATTAATGTAGATGCCTTTTGTTCAAGAGAATCTTCATTTTGGAGAATTTGAATCATTTCTTTTTCATTTACTTTATTGGACAATCCATCAGAGCATAGTAAAAGATAATCTCCTTCTTCAAACATGATTGTTTTAAAATCGATTTTAATATCTTGTTCCGTTCCTAAGGCTCTTAAAATCCAATTTTTCCTTGGGTGATGCTCCGCATCCTCTTTCGAGATTTGTCCGGTCCGAACTAATTCGTTGACAAGCGTATGGTCCTCCGTAAGCTGCTTGAATCCCGTATCATTTAAAATATAACAACGACTATCACCAACATGGGCAATGGTTGTAAAATTCTCTGATGCTATGACCGCCTCAATCGTTGTGCCCATCCCTTCGCACTCCACATGGCTTCTGGAATGATTAAAAAGCAATTGATTCACTTGAAGAACATGCGTTTTTAACCATGCTTCCGCTTGATCAGCTGTTTGAATCCCTTCAGACTTCTCCCACATTTCTTGTAAATGTGTTACCGTCATATTACTTGCAACATCACCGGCAAGGTGACCGCCCATACCATCTGCTACGATGGCAAGGCGGTGTCCGTCCCGATTTACAAAAGTACCACCACTATCTTCATTATTTTGACGAACTCTTCCTTGGTCTGTTTTAAAAACAGCTTTCACTTTTGTCACCTCGTCTCCTCTTTCCGCTCCTTTGCACGAAGTTGCCCGCATGCTGCAGCTATATCTGACCCTTGCTCTCGGCGAATCGTTACATTTATTCCGCGGTTTTTCAATGTTTTTTCGAAGGCAAAAATTTTATCTTTTGGCGTTCGTACATAATCCCTTTCAGGAACATAGTTGACAGGAATTAGATTCACATGGCACTTCAATCCTTTTAATAATTCAGCTAATTCTTCGGCATGCTCAACTGAATCATTAACCCCGCCAAAAAGACCATATTCAAAGCTGATTCGACGCCCTGTCTTATCGATATAATACCTTACTGCCGTCATTAAGTCATCAAGTTTATATGCCTTATTAATAGGCATTAACCTCGATCGTAATTCTGTATTTGGAGCGTGCAGAGAAATCGCAAAATTAATTTGTGTGTCTTCATCGGCAAACTTATAAATCTTCGGCACAATTCCACTCGTTGATACGGTAATATGACGTGCCCCAATGTTAAGCGCCTTTTCATGATTAATGATTTTTAAAAATGACATCATATTATCATAATTATCAAACGGCTCTCCAATACCCATAATAACCACTGAACTAACACGCTCATCAGTTTCATCAAGTGTTTGTTGGACTTTCACGACTTGGGCAACAATTTCGCCTGCTTCCAAATGCCTTTTTAATCCGCCCAATGTTGAAGCGCAAAAGGTACAACCAATTCGACAGCCTACCTGGGTCGTGACACAAACGGAGTTCCCATAATCATGACGCATTAATACGGTCTCAATCGAATATCCATCATGAAGTTCAAAAAGAAACTTAATGGTTCCATCAGATGAGGTTTGTTGAATCGCCGTTTTTAATGTAGTTAGTACAAAATTCCTTTCTAACTTTTCTCTAAGCCCCTTCGAGACATTACTCATATCCTCAAAAGTTGTAATTCTTTTTTTATAAAGCCATTCAAAGATTTGTTCGGCACGAAATGGCTTTTCACCATTTTCAGAAAGCCAATCCTTTAATTCTTGTAATTGTAATGAATAAATTGATTTTTTCTTTACTTCCGCTATTGTGTTTGTCTCAGTTGTATTTAATTGTTCCAACTGTTACACCTTCTTTCTTATTGTCTAGCTCCAGCGCCTAGGGGCTCGGGTCATAAGCCAATCCGTCATAAAGGTTAAAAAGCAACCTTCACGCCGGCTCGTCTTATGCCTGTCGCCCCTGTACAAGGCGCTTACACTTTTCTTAATACTGCAATATAGAAACCATCCGAACCAATATCTTGTGGGAATATTTGCAAATCAAAGCCTGTAATTAATGGCCGAATCGCTTCTGGCATTCGGTTTTTAAATGTTACATCCCCTTCGAATTCAGGGTTGTTCTCTAAAAATGTTTTAACTGTATATTCATTTTCCTCTTTATCGACTGTACATGTACTATAAACAAGAATGCCGCCCTTTTTCAGTAAAGGAGTTACGGACGTTAATAAGTCTTGTTGAATTGTACTTAGCCGCTTTATATCCATCTCTGTTTTGGTATATTTCATATCTGGCTTTCTCCTCATAACGCCGAGGCCGGAGCACGGAGCGTCGAGAAGAATTCGATCAAATGATTCAATCTTAAACTTTTCCTGTAAATGTCTTGAATCAGAGACACTTGTTTTTATATTTTCTAAACCTAACCGCTTGGCGTTGTCATTGATTAATCTTACCTTATGCTGATGAAGATCTACCGAGATCACTTCACCGGTATTGTCCATTTTTTCAGCAATATGGGTACTTTTACCACCTGGTGCGGCGCAGGCATCGAGGACATATTCGTTCGGCGATGCACCTAATGCATAGGCAGCAAGCATCGAACTTTCATCTTGGATGGTAAACATTCCGTATTTGAAGGAAATGGTTGAAGCAAGATTTCCCTTTAACGAACGAATGGCCTCAGGAATGATCGGGCTTTTTTCGATTTGAAAACCATCTTCCTCTAATATGGAAATACATTCGTCTCTTGAAATTTTTGTGAGATTAACTCGTGCCGTTTGCAATGGTGCGGTTAAGTTAACCTCACACATTTCTTTTGTCTTATCATATCCAAATTGATCTACCCACCTAGTAATAAGCCATTCCGGGTGACTAGTTTCAAGCGCGAGTCTCTTATTTGGATTCTCAATTTCCGCAAGTGACGGGAGCCCTTCTCTTTGGATGCTCCTTAAAACTCCATTTACCAAACTGCCAATTCCTTTATGACCACGTTTTTTGGCAATTTCAACTGCTTCGTATATTGCAGCTCTGTCAGGTATTCGATCAAGGTAAACCATTTGATATAGCGTGAGCCTTAATAAATGGTGAACCCAATTTGCTAACTTTTTATTTTCTTTGACAAAAGGCTCTAAAAAATAATCAAGCGCCATTCTTCTTTGTAATGTTCCATAGACTAATTCTGTTAAGAGACCGACATCTTTGGCAGGCAGCTCATTTTTTTCAATGGTAGAATTTAGAAGTAAATTGCTGTAGGCCTGATTCTTCTCAATAGCAACTAACATGTCCATTGCGATGGTTCGTACATTATTTATTGTTGATGTCATTGCTATTCTCCTAGTCTCGTGCCTACTGAAATTTTAGAACCTCTTAAGAATTGTTCACACAGCATTTTTGATTTCCCAGAAGGCTGAAGTTCAATGATTTTAATGGCTGTATCATTTCCCGTACTAACAGTGAAGCTATCAGTTTCTACCTTAAGGACAGTACCAGGTACTTCTCCGCTTCGCCCTGCCTCTTTCTTAGCTTGCCATATCTTTACCACCTGGCCATTTAAGGTGGTAAAGGCAACAGGCCAAGGGTTTAATCCACGGATATGGTTATAAATTTCTTCACCGGTTTTTGTCCAGTTAATTTTTTCCTGTTCTCGTTTAATGTTGGATGCAAAGGTCGCATCTGCATGGTTCTGCGGCTTTGGCGTAAGTCGCCCCTCCAGAAGAAGCGGCAAGGTTTCAGATAATAACTTAGCCCCTGCGTCACTTAGTTTGGCGAAAAGTGTTCCGACATTGTCTTCTTCAGTTATTGGA
>NZ_JBALSN010000441.1:0-212 GCF_036966985.1 Neobacillus drentensis
AATTACAAGAATACTAATCTTTCCGATATTTTTAGTTAACTTTAATTTCGTAAACGCTCCAACAATCGAAATAAACACAAGAGGCATAACAACCATTTGCAGTAGTTTTACATACCCCGTTCCAACGATCGCAAACCAATCGATGGACTTAACTGTAATGTTGGACGTTGTTCCATAAATAAGATGAATGATAAATCCAAAAACAATTCCCA
>NZ_JBALSN010000441.1:276-9569 GCF_036966985.1 Neobacillus drentensis
ATTTTTTATATTTAAAAAATACTATAATATGATTATTCCAATCGGTCAAGTCGGAATTATAAAAAATAGAAAAGCCACCGGAACGCCCTTAAGATGATTGATGTAAAAGGATACCTATTAGGAGTATAACTTTAGATGTTGTATGATAAAAATCATAATGAAAAGTTATATCAGGAGGTGAAGTCATGTTAAATGAAGAGTATGAACTATTGTTAAAGAAATCTATTGAGGTAGCACCAGAATGGTTAAAAAATGATGTCGAAAGCATTATGCGGAAGGAGCCACATGCTGGCGTTAGCTACGTGATTGCAGAATTGCATCACACCTATACATTTAGCATCAGACATATCTTATCGGCAAGCCATCTTTCTGGTGAATGGTCCCAGGTTTCAAGAGAACGACTGAACTTCATTGATAATAATATTGATATAATTGTTGCTCTTTACCATAGAGCAAAGAATAGTTAACCATATGAAAATCACATGCGTGAACCGATATTCCTATCGGTTCTTTTTATTTTTAGTCCAAAATTTTCATATACCGCTAAAATATGGTCAAAAAATGCTGGATGTTGTCGAATCTTACAGAGGGGGGTAAATGGTCATGGGCCGCATTTAGTGTTAGACACAGGATCTTCCCGTAAAGACAGCAAAAAGAGGGAATAGGAGAAATAGTAAATATGACGAATGATTTATTTGTGAATGGTGAATTAGCTCGGAACAGGAAAGAGACTCATGGAAAAAGCAAGCAAACAAAAAGTGCACCAGAGTTCACTTCGAGGATGGAAAAACGTGAATATGAGCAAAGAATCAGCTATTTTGATATTCGCAATGTATTAGATATCAAAGGATTCCTAAAAGATATTCGTGCAAATTGGAATACATATGTGTCACAGGTTAACCAAATGATTCAAAATAGCCCAGTAAAGAAACTAGTTGTGACGGGGATTTTTACCATTGTCCTCAGCCTTTTTTCAAGCACAGCTAATGCGGCGTTTATTCAGGAATATACATATCAGGTAAAAAGCGGCGAAAAAATCGAAGCGATTGCGGCGGCACATGGAGTCACCGTACAAGAAATTTTAGAGGCCAATGGTCTGACTTCCATTAACGGGAAAAAAATTCTTTTACCAAAAGTACATTATAGAACGGTGAATGCCACAACCCTAAATGTTCGGACAAATCCGACGACAAAAAGTAGTATCATAGGAGTCTATAAAAAAGGGGAAGTAGTGAAGGTTTCCTTCGTCGAAAACGGTTGGGCAGGCATTCTGATCAAAGGAAGAGTTTGTTTTGTGAGTGCTAGTTATCTTACCACACCAGGTGAAACGACGAAGCCAGCTATCACTCAATCCAAAACGATGTATGTAACTGCGACAACATTAAGAGTGAGAGACACTGCCACTGCGAATGGTGCGGTAATAGGTACATTAAAATTAAACGATCATGTGTCGGTGAAATCGTCTAGTAAAGGGTGGGCTCAGATTCAATTCAACGGCAAAGCGGCCTTTGTCAGTGAAACCTACTTAACTATGAACAAACCAGCAACAACAAAACCAAGTTCATCCATGTATGTGATTAAGCCCGGTGATACGTTTATGAAAATCAGTAAAGCCTTACAAATCCCAGTCCCAACCATTCAGGAGCTAAATCCAACCGTTGATCCAGTAAAGTTGAAAATCGGGCAAAAAATAAACATCCCTGCCAATAGTGAAGCGGCCACTACGAATCAAATAAAGGTATCAGCGCAACTTCAAGCCATTGACACTAATGGAACATTTCGTTTTAGTACGGCTAATGGAAACACGTATACTGCCCAAGCATCAGGAAGGTTGATAAGGGAATTAGTAGAACATTTTGGGCAAAAAGTTTCTTTAACCCTTGAGGGGAAACGGGGTCAGCAAATGACTTTACTTTCTCTTCAGTAAAAAAAGTTAGCCTCATATATTTAGCATTCTCTAGAGGATTGTTGTTTTCTTAGATTCGCTGATTAAACTCAAAAATTCGCCGATTGAACTAAGAAATCCGCTGATTGAACTAAGAAATTCGCCGATTGAGCCAGTAAATTCGCTGATAGAATCCGAAAATTGACTCATTAAACGTCATAATTCGCTCAATAGACTGGTTAGGTCCTTAAAAAAATCATGAGATTATTGTTTAAGAGGTAGATATACACAGAAATGAAGCTTTGATGGGATTGTTTTTAATCTTAGACCCTGAATTTGTCATAAGTAATTTCAAATTGAAACAACTTTTAATTAATTTCCATGAAATGTAATACGGAGGATAATAAAAAGGCTGCCGAAAGTTTTTCGACAGCCGGAAGACCTCTATATAGCACTATTTCGGCCCTTTTAGATTCACTATGCCTGTAATTTCTCCATTCTCTTAAAAGCTTGTTCCCAATCATCAACAGGACTGGACCCTTTACCGGGTGTCGGATGTTTTCGTGGTTCTACTGATCCCTTCTTCGAATGGACTCTACCACTCATCCAATATTTTTTACCCATCCAATAAACAAGCGTGCCAGCGATCATGATCGGTAAGAGGGGAAGAAAGCCGATGAAGCTAAGACAATAGCCTAACCATTTTTTCTTGCCAAACTTACGAAGGTACCAGCCTGCTAGTAAAGCAGCGAGTGTGAAAGCAGCGAATAAAATACTGAACAACACGAACTCATCAGCACCTATCCCTATAAGTGTGCTCAAGGGTGACACCATTGCCGCTACAATGCCTGGTACGTAACCTTGTCCCTGCTCAATCATAAAAGTTTTCAGATTGGTCCCCAAGTTTTTCATCAAATCAGTACCTTGGTTGATTATGTCCTGAATAAAGGCTTGGGTTACTCCACCAGGTTTGACATATTGAAAGCCAAGAAATACAACAACACCTAAAACAATAGCCCCAAGCAGCCAACGCCAACCTTTCCTCTTCTTTTTCGATTCCTTCATGATGTTACTTACTTTCCTTTAGCAGGGCCAATTCACGTTCTACCGCTTCCTGTATTTCCAAGTTTACAGATGGGGCAGAAGGGATAAAGTAGGAAGCGGCCAACGCCTGTGCCTCTAATTGCTGAACATAATCTTCTGCACGGTTGAACCCTTTAAAGGCATTGTCCGTATTGAAGGACGCGATTGTTGCTTGCAACTGCTCTTGCACTTTTGCTGCATGTGCACGTGAGAGGAGCACAAGACGCCTGTTTGCTAATTCGTTGTATCTTTCCAGTAATACATCAATTTGATCCCGTAGTGCAGACGTCTGTTGTTTCATTGCCGCATACTGCTCTGCATAGAGCTTCAGCTTGGCCTCCTCTTTCAACTTTTCTTGAAGAGCAATCCTTGCGATGGTGTCCTCACCGTTTGCGACAGCAAGCTCTGCTTGGCGAGTACGTTTCGCAACCAAAACTTGCGCCTCTGCCACCAGCGGTCCATGGCGTTTTTCTAAGTACAACTGCTGCCCTAATGCATCCTTCGCCTTATCGACCTGCTCGTCCAATTCACGCATATATTGATTCATTAAACGGATTGGATCTTCTACCTTATCCAAAACTTCATGTATATCTGCCATCACAATTGTTTTTACTCGATTAAAAATACCCATTTTACTTTTCCTCCTTAGAAAGATTCTTTTCCCATGTATCCAAAATATGTGAGTTGTTGTTTACCACAGGTGCCGTGTAGCCGATTGGGCTGAACTCCTTTGGTTTAGATGAGCCAACTTTCTTAAACAACCAGTAAGCACCCGCACCAATCGCTAGTATCGGAAGGGCTGCCTTTAAAGCTGTGACAAGGCCAACACCGATTAATCCGTAACCAGCCCACTTTTTCCATACTTTATCTCCGGCATGTCTGCGAAGGGAGATACCAAGGAGTGCAATACCCGCACCGATAAGGGTTCTTGTCCAACCAAAGTCAAATCCAAATCCATGCCTGCCTCCAGGTCCCATCATGCCAGGACCTCGACCGCCTTGCATCATCCCTTGGCCGGAACCTGCCTGCATCATGTCATGGCCACCGAAGTGACCAAAGTGGCCAAACCCCGTAAGTAGATGTGAACCTGCCCAAATCGTAGCTGCTCCAACTGGAAGCCAAAATAACCATTTTTTCTTCATTTTAAAATTCCTCCCAAACTGTAATTTATGATTTATCATTTGTTGTTTTCTTGTTTACAAGAATGATTATGCCTAACGAGCCTTAACTTTTTCTTAACACAAAATAAAAGTTTTGATCGCTAGCGAAGCAGATTGGGAAGGATTAGCATCGTAGGTTAAAGAATATTGAAAGGAATACATATATGGGGAGTCAGTTTAGGTGATGGATGAAGAAAGAATTACGATGCTTATTAAAGAAGATCAATGGATGATGGATATATTGAAATGTGCAAAAATCATTAGATTTACCGGATTGGTGGATTTGTGCTGGTTTTGTTCGTTCGAAAATATGGGATACTTTACACCATTTTGAGGAAAGAACGCCGATCCCAGATATTGATATCATATATTTTGATCCTACTACTATTGATAAATTAGAGGAAAAGAGACTGGAAGAAAGACTCAAATCCTTGAACCCTACCATTCAATGGTCTGTAAAAAATGAAGCTAGAATGCACATGAAAAGCAATGTGGCGCCCTATACATCCTCTGTTGATGCAATATCCAAATTTCCGGAAACAGCGACAGCTTTAGGAGTGAAATTGGATGAAGAGGACCATGTAATCCTAACAGCTCCATGGGGCATTGATGATGTCGTAAATTTAGTGGTAAAGCCGACGCCTTTGTTTACAGAGACGAAAGAAAGAGTAGAAATCTACGAAAATCGCATCACAAAAAGGAATTGGAAATCGATTTGGGGTAAATTAGAGGTTTTTCATAGTACGTAATTCCAAAGCGAATGGTAATAAGATACACCATATTTTTATAAGGATTAATGAGTAATATAGGAGAGATTGTGAAGGATTATATTTAGCTATCGGGGCAGTTTAATTCAATAATGATAAAAAATGCTAGGATAGGTGACAAAAATGAAATTATATTTATTACAGCCAGAAGTAGCAGGTGAGCTTGGCGAAAATACTACTATTCTGGACGATACATATCAAAATGGAGTAGAAAAAATATCTCATCTACACTATGAATTTTACGGTTGGTTGGGAGATGAATTACTAGAATCGACTCCTTGTTTTATTGTTACCGAAGAACTTGCACACGCTATTTTGACCAGTCCATTAAAAGGTTATTTGTTGGATGAAGTTGAGATAACTCTTTCAGATGAATTTAAAGAACTTTATCCAAACGAAACCCTTCCAAATTTTAAACGGCTAATACCACTTGGCAAGGTTTTTGTTGAAGAAAATAATTACCTTGATTGGTTACAAGAGGACTTTTGTTTGTCTCAAAATTTATACCTTGTCGTATCTACAACTGCATTCGAAGTATTAAAAAAACATCAATTAAATTATTGTGATGTATTTGAACTCAATAAAGATTAAATATTTTGTCTTAAGCTAACGGGTACTTGAGTTAAAGATTGAGGGTTGCTACGCAACTCTTTTCTTATTGTACTAAAGGGCAGGATAGTTGCAAAAGGAATATCATTAAACTTGGGAGACGATACTTTTAAAAGAGGTGAATAATTATGACTATCCTGTTTACTGCTGTTTGGCTTGGAATAACAATATCTTTTGGTTTACTTAAACCGATTATTACGGCTGATAATACTAGAATCAGTATGATAATTATTGCTTTACTAATTGCTATATTTAACGGATACATTGGACTGAAATTTTAACAGAATCCAATTGTGGTTAGAAAAGCGAAACGTCAGCTCTATTTTCTTTTTGAAATTTTTAATAATTTATGAATGACCGTACTTGTAAAAGAACCTAAAACTGCACTTCCTGCAATATCAGAGGGATAATGGTGTCCTACCCAAATTCGTGACAATCCCGTTAAAACCGAAAACCCAAACAGAATGGAACCAACGATGCGCTGATAAAAGAGGACTATTGTTGTAACGGCAAAAGTTAGTAAAGTATGTTTACTTGGAAAGGAAGAATCGAATTTAGAGGGAATAAGTATATGTGCTCTCCTATCGATAAATGGACGTGGCTTAAAATAAAATAACTTAGTTATAAAATGCATGAATAACGTAATCACCATAGACACTACTGCTTCATTAAATACATTCCTTTTTCTAAAAAGCAGAATCACTAAAATAAACAAGAAAACAAATTTGACCTTGTTGGAAATAAGTATCATTAATTTATCGATAACCAAATAACGTCCGGAAAGTAAATTTATTACACGAAATAGTTTGGCATCCAAGCTTATTCACCCCGTTTGCTAGATTGTTTCTCGATAAATTGATAAATAACTTTATTCAATTCACTTGCTGCTTTTGTTGGAAGCTGATGTTTAATGCCTTCAACAAAGGTTATTTCGTTTTGAGGAAGTTTACTATGTAATTGTTGTGCATAACCCAAAAATGGTTTATCCTTTTCGCCATAGATGAGGGAAATTGGCATATTGATTTTTTCAAGGTGATTCGAACTCTTATAGTCCAAACTGTAATCATAGTATTGCAAGATGTTTCTTGCATCTCCTTTTTTAGCTTCTAGTAACATCTTTTCGAATAACTCTTCTGTATCTGAATTGCTTTTTGATATTGACCAAGCCAAAGCAGGCAATGCTCCAATCTTTACAAGGTTTTTAGCAAGAAGTATTCTGTTTTTTAGACGCCAGTCACTAACCTCAGACATTCCACTAATAATGATTCCACCTAAAATACGCCCCGTTGATGTTGATAACAAAAATTCCAATAGGATAGATGCCCCTGCTGAATAGCCACATAAAAAGGCTTGTTTAATGTCTAGATGGTTCATTAGTTTTTTTATATCCTCTACGATGAGTGGATAGGTAACGGGTTTGATTGAAAAAGGACTCCTTCCATGTCCACGTATATCAAAGGTAATGACCTGAAAATAACTGGATAGTTCTTCTTCCTGATATATGAAGTTTGTGGAAGTTAGAACAGGCGGATGAATAAAAATGATAGGAATCCCTTTTCCTTTAACAGAGTAGTAAAGGCTACTTTCATCAAGTTCGAGGATTGGCATTATATCACCTCAAATTAATAAAACCGTGCTTTCATTTATTATTTGGCATTTTTGTTGAATCATACAAAAAAAGCTTGGTCTTCCAAACTTTTTTACAACCCAAATTCCCACTCTTCCCTTAGAATGTGAAATGCTCCTTGTTTAGAAAGCTCGCTCCTTTCCGAAAGAGGTAATTTAGAAAGATTGTGAAACATTCTACTTAAAGTAACGGGGTGCAAGAGTTGAAGAAAGGGATTGCTGCGGCGATCCTTTTTTGGTTATTCCGCTAACGGAGCAGGTTAGTTCAATAAAAAATAATAAAATGACTTTACCCTGTACTATGGTACAGGGTTTATTATTGGTATGAGGTGAATTAGTTATGTATCGGATTAGTGAGCTTGCTGAACAGTGCGGTATCAATAAAGAAACAATAAGATATTACGAAAGAGTTGGTTTGCTTAAATATTCTCCTCGAACGAATGCTGGATATAGGATGTATACAGAAGAAAGTGTCAATCGTATAAAATTTATCAAAAGGATTCAAGAGCTGGGGTTTACTTTAGCTGAAATTTTTAAATTACTTGGAGTTGTAGATAAGGACGATGAACGATGCAATGATATGTATAGCTTTGTTGTCGGTAAAATTGTAGAAGTACAAAAGAAAATTTGGGATTTAAAAAGAATTGAACAAATGCTGTTAAATTTAAAGGAATGTTGCACAGACGATAAAGCTTTATACGAATGCCCCATTATTGAAACACTAACGATTGAAATAAAATAAATGACAGAAATGGAGGTTTTTATATGGTCATATAATCGAATATGTCACCTGAAGCAATTATTAAAGTTTGGGGAGAAACGGCAGATGTTTTGAAAAAATATAATGTACCACTTACAAAAGAAACTTTAGAAACAGTTGTTAAAAGTGAGATTTTACCTTCGCTACTACAAGAATTAAATTTGGTTGTTGGAAGTTCCACTACTACATGTATTGAAGGTGGCTGACAAATGCCAACTAAAAAGGAGTAGGTTACTCCTTGAATACATATTTCAATCAAGGAAAAAGTTACGGTCACTTTAATAAAGAATTTTATCATCGGAGGTATTTATGGGTTATTGTGAGGATATGAGAGAAGTGATTGGAAATTCACCGCTAATAATTGTTCGACCAAGTGTAGCTATTATTAATGATTTTGGAGAAATATTATTAAGTAGGTATTCAGGTGCCACTTGGGGCGTTCCAGGTGGAATATTGCAGTTAAATGAGTCAGTTGAAGAGTGTATTACACGAAATGTCTTAGAAGAAATAGGCATAAAGATAAATGCTTTAAATTTATTTGGTGTCTATTCAGGCAAGGAATTAATAAATCGTGTAGAGGAAAGTGGAGATGAGTATCAAACGATTGCGATTGGCTATTTATGTACCGAGTACGAAGGAGAAATAACAACTGATAGCAATCAAGGAAAAGAAGCACAATTTTTTGGATCCAATCAATTACCAGAAGAAATCGACTCTTTTATTAAAAACAAGTTAGTAGGGTTAAAGGGTCAACTTGAAAAAATAAACCCCTCTTATTAAACAAACGGGTAGCTGTACTTCAATAAGGAGTAAGGCTTTTTTCTTGTTCAACTAAAGGAGTAGGTTAATGCAAGAAGGAATATCCCAATGGTGTGTTGAACTATTGTTCTAGCCATTCAGTGTTTGGTAGGAGCAGGAACTTAAGATAAGCGATGAGCTAAAGATTTTTTTCACTAACTTGTACTTTTATTACAGACGTGATTGTTTAGGGAGCTTGAAAAAAGATATAAGGAAAAAGGTCTGAGCCTTAACCCGATCAGAGCGTTCTTCATTGTAACGGGATAGCCTTTGAATAGTTGCGGTTATTTCTTGTAAATAAATAATGTTCATTTTTATTCGAAAAAATACGAACTTCCCTAAAGTATATAATTATGCTGCAATTTAGTTAGAGTATGATGCTTTTAAAAACTTTATTGATGTTTAAACTTTTTTGCAAAAAGAAGTTGACTTACATGCAGATTATTTGTTATATTATTATTCGTCGCTGAGGCGGCAAAGTTAATTTTAAAAAAAGAAATTGACTTCTACGAGGCGAAGTGTTAAAATTAATTTCGCTGTCGCTAATTAAAGTGATGTATTGTTCTTTGAAAACTAAACAAACAAAATCGTGCAAACAAACAATA
>NZ_JBALSN010000442.1:0-2047 GCF_036966985.1 Neobacillus drentensis
GTTGGTATTTTCTCTGGAAATGCCTGAAAGACTGATTACCTCTCGACTGATTGCTTCGACAGGGAACTTCAATCGAAGTAGAATGCGGGATCCGAAACGAATGCTAAATCAAGAACAAAAAAATAATTGGTCAGATGTGATGGGTCTACTCTCTGAAACCCATATGCAAATTTTTGATGGATCTGGCCAAAGTATAGCCGAAATCAGAGCGAAAACACGAAAAATGATCCATCAATTTCCTTACAAAAAACCAATTATCTTTATCGATTACTTAACGCTCATTAATTGTGGCCAATCCTACGGTGGAAATTCCCACCTCCAAGTGACGGAAATATCGAAATCTCTTAAAACGCTGGCGAAAGATTTTAATTGTCCTGTCATTTGTTTGGCGCAGCTCAATCGATCGGTAGAATCCAGAGCCGATAAAAAGCCAATGATGTCAGATATCCGAGAATCGGGTAGTGTAGAACAGGACGCCGATGTTATTTTGTTTCTCTATCGTGAAGTGTATTATAACAAGCAATCTCAGAATACATCTCTTGAAATCATTGTTTCAAAAAACCGAAATGGTCCAGTTGGAAGCATCACAGTCGATTATAACCAGCATACAGGGAGAATTGAGGAACAGAAGGAAAGGAATCCAACCGGAGAATGACTGCTATTTCGCGAAAAAATCATATAACGAGGTGTGAATCACATGAGTGTGAAAGATCTTTACATGGATTGTTTCCGTTATGAAGAATCAACATTAGCCCATTACATCTACCATTTACTTGTAGAGAAGAAAATTTCTTTGGAGGACGATTTTTCCATAAAAGACTTAGAACAAGTGGACCATGAGAAAGTAAAGGATTTGATTCAAAACAATGTATTAGGTTTTCATAAAGTGGGCATCTTCTCTCTAAAGATGAACCAGAATGATTTTGTCTTTATCTTTGCAGCCAGCAAGCAAGAAGCCATTCATTTCTATGAAAAAATATTTCATCAAAACCCATTGAACTGTCACGAATATTCTCTAGATTACCAGATCGATAGAGGAAATGATGGGATTTCGTTTCGGGACATGAGGAAGGAATTCGAGAGTTATCCTGCTATAGCGGGTTATTTTAAGAGGGGAGAATGGATGTGAGGAGGGAAAAGCCCATAAGAACCAAATATAAAAGTAAAATGACTACTAATCACTGAAAAAAAGTGCACACACAAATTAGCATGTGATATGAGCAAAATCTTGAGTATTCCTAAATATGTATAATTCTTGAATTTTGAACATTTAGTTAAAAATAGAGTATAGTTTTATAAAATATTAATCTTAAGTTTAAAAAAACAAATTATCATAATAAAATATAAAAATATTTTAAAAAAAACACTCGGAAAAGGTATCTAATATTATTAGAGTTATTTATTATACTTAAATAATGAAAAGTTGTAAAGATTCTGCTAGGATTGAGAAATCCGTCATTAAATAGGGATAGAATTAAATGAATAAGACTCCAAAATAACAATTTACTTTCATGTGTCGAATTACCTATAATATTGTCGAGTGGGATAATGTGGAACTTTAGAATTAGGGTTTAAACATTACAAGTTACAAACACAAGAATAATTTAATGTTAATAAACTTGTTAGTAGTTAGGGTAAAAAGGAGGATGGGAAATAAGAAAACATTAAAGAGAAAACCTCTGGCGTAGTCCGGCAAGACATTTCCCGAGGATTATTTCTGTCGGGTATACCAACTTTATTAGTATACCCTTTTTCAGAAGAAAATCAATATTTATCCTTAGAAAGAGGCTTACTTATGAAAATAAGAGAAGATTATTTGATAAATGAAAAGACTATCTTGTTGACAGGAGAGTATGATTGTAATGGTAAACTTATAACTAGAGTTATAGATGGGGAAGAAACTTTTCTGGTAGATTTGACTCCATCGCAGGTAATTGATACAAATTTATTACTAGTAGGATCAAATCTCCGTGGGTCATTACATAGTTCTAAAAATCTTCTGGGTCAATTGTATATGTATCCACTTACCATTAATTCACGACTAGGT
>NZ_JBALSN010000443.1:0-6051 GCF_036966985.1 Neobacillus drentensis
TTGGCTGGAGGCTATTCAAGAGAATATCGATGGTGCAGCCCAAAATATTCATACAATGGAAACGCTCACAGCTTGGGTGTGGATTGGAGGTATGGGTTCCACACTGCCATTGGTACTGATGATGTTATTCTTGGCAAAGTCCAGTCAATTAAAAGCAATAAGTAAAGTAACGATTGTGCCTTCTATTTTCAATATTAACGAACCTGTCATTTTCGGTGCTCCGGTGGCTTTTAACCCGATTCTAATGATTCCAATGTGGTTAAATGGACTGATTCTCCCAGCAATCACTTACATTGTTTTGAGTTTAGAGTGGGTTACAATTCCCGAGAGACTTTTCCAACTATGGTATATGCCGGTCGGGATTTCTTCCATCCTCATTAACTCCGATTTCCGAGGGTTGATTTTAGTAGCTGTAGTTGTGGTTGTTTCATGGTTGATTTGGTTTCCGTTTTTCAAAGTTTATGACATGCAGCAGTTTAAAAAGGAACAGGAACAGTAGAAATGAATTTGGAGGCTTAGAAAATGAACGAAAACAGCTTGAATGATATCAATGAAGTATCGATGAAAATCATCATAAATGCTGGTGACGCGAGATTAATCATTAAAGAAGCACTGGACTGTGTGGCAACTTGTGAGTTTGACGCGGCAAAGCAAAAGCTTGGTGAATCGAAAAAGAAAATTAACGCAGCACACTCTGCCCAGACTGAAACGATTCAAGGTGAAGCTCGCGGAGAGAAGATTGCATTCTCCCTCTTGTTTGCCCATGCACAGGACACATTAATGACCATTATGAGCGAGTGGAATACTGCTAATCATATCGTTCGTTTATTTGAAGTGTACGATGAACGATTAAAAAAGCTTGAAGGAAAATAATCATGAGAAAATGCCAGGTGGCTCGTACAATCTGGCATTTCCCTTTTTAGGAGATTATCAGATTAAATTCCTGCTCTTTTTTCTTAGAAGATGCCATTACGGTGAATCAATCTGGAGGCTGCCACCCCAGGCAAAAAATCCGTTACGTGTAAAGAGAGGTTGAGATCATGAATAAACTAGAATTTCCAAAACAGTTTTTATGGGGGGGCAGTATTGCTGCTCATCAATGTGAGGGTGCTTATCAGGCTGACGGAAAGGGCCTAGGCCATATGGACTTAGTAACAACGGGAAGCTATGAAAAGGAGCGTAAAATCACAAAGATCATTGAGGAAGGAAATGCGTATCCATCGCATGATGGAATTGAATTTTATCATCGCTATAAGAGTGATATTCAGTTGTTTGCTGAGATGGGATTTAAAGCTCTTCGTTTTTCCATTGACTGGTCCCGTATTTTTCCTCATGGAGATGATGAATTACCAAATGAAAAGGGACTGGCTTACTATCATCATGTAATCGATGAACTTCGAGCAAATCAGATTGAACCTATTATTACTCTATGTCATTTTGAAATGCCGATTGACTTGGTACGTAAATACCATTCATGGCTAAGCAGGGATACTGTTGAGTTATATCTTCGTTTCTGTGAAACCGTGATGAAGGAATATAAAGGTAAGGTACGTTATTGGGTAACGTTTAATGAATTGAATCATTTAGAAATACAGAGTGATTTTTCAAATACTTTTACTTATATGATTACTGGTTTACAGTATTCTGATTTACATGATAGAGATGCGCAACTTGCGACAATGGGATATCATATGACTTTAGCGAGTGTTAAAGCAGTTAAAGTGGCACACGATATTGATCCCGATAATCAGGTTGGTTGTGTTTTTGGACTCACACCTTGTTATCCGAAGACTAGTAAACCTGCTGATGTATTGCAAGCCTTTAAGGATACAGAAAGAGATCTATACCAGGTTGATGCGATGTGCAATGGAGCGTTTCCTTTATATAAACTGAAGGAGTATGAACGGAGAGGTATTACATTACCAATTAGTGAAAGTGATCACAGTGCCTTTAAGGAAGGAAAAATAGACTTTATTGGCTTAAATTATTATTCCAGTGACGTTAGTTCGGCTGAACGTGATGAAAACATTGAATCCTCTTTATTTGGTGGAATTCCAAATGAGTATTTGGAGAAGTCATCATGGGGGTGGTCCATCGATCCAACGGGTTTAAGGTATATGTTGAATTATTTGTATCATAGATATGGCATTCCGATTATTATCACCGAAAATGGATTAGGTGCAGTCGATAAAGTGGAAAAGGATGGCAGCATCCAAGATGGTTATCGCATTGATTATCTGAAAAAACATTTAGAAGCATTAAAGGCTGCCGTTGAAGAAGATGGTGTCGACTGTTTTGGCTACTTAATGTGGGGCCCCATCGATTTGATTAGTGCGACCACTGGCGAAATGAAAAAACGTTATGGATTTATTTACGTGGACAAACAAGATGATGGCAGTGGAACATTTGAGCGAAGCAAGAAAAAAAGTTTTTACTGGTATAAGAAAGTAATATCGACAAATGGAGAAGATTTAGCTAGTGATTAATTTTTTATTATTTGCTCAAATGTTTTCTCTACCATTTTTCTTTAATCACCTCTAAAATCTTATTCACTATTAAAACCCAAATCGATAAGTCTTTTTGATAATTACCTATAATCTAGAGACATTTATCGTCTTAGATGCTAAAGCATTTGAGGGGAAACCATTGAACTCTTAGTTCTGATATATAGAGATTATTTAGAGTTCTTTGGAATATTCTTATATGTAAAAAAGATCACCAACCTAAATTGAGTGATCTTTTTTACTATATTTCGTAACTATCAGGCTGTTAATTGCTAGATGCTTAAAGACTAACCCGAGTAAGTGCGGTAGTCAAGTTAGTGAGACAATTGAATTCCTTAAATAACATGCAAGCTGAACTTTTAAAATGTCTTCTGGATTTGAAAAGGAAATTTGAAGCTTTTCTTCGATCCTTTTTAGCCTTTGATATAAAGTATTAACATGGATATGCAAAAGTTTGGCTGTTTGTGTCGCTTGACGGTCGTTTCCCATATAGGCAAGCAGGGTTTGTTCCAAATCCAAAGTACCATCTTTATCAGATGTGAGAGGATTAAAGACTTCATTAACAAACGAGTTCAGGTCATCCATGGGTTGATGAATAAAAAGATGATTAATGCCAATATCCTGATAATTCACAATACTTTTAAGTTGCCTCGAGATAAGAAAAGAAAGGGCTTTATCCGCTTCGGAGTAACTTTTTGCTAAATTATCCATACTCGGATAGCAAGTACCAATTCCCATTTTTAGCGATTCTTCATGAACATTCATCCAGTTGGAATGAATAAGCTCTAGCTTCTTTTTTACATGATCTTGGTCTGCATAGTAATTAAATTGGCATACCAACGTCACTTTATTTCCATACCCAAAAATGATTGAAACATATATTCCTAAAAGTTTTTTAACTTGGGCAATTAGTTTATGCATTTGCATATTAAGAAAGTGAAAGTCAGCGTGAGGATGGATATGAATTGTGACTGCCATATAATAGGGATGATCATCAATTCTAAGCTCAATGGCCTTCTTTCGTATCAGGTTATATTCTCGGCACTGAATGAAATCATTAAATAGATCATTTGTTTTTTGATAATAAGAATCCACTAATGTTTGTTTTCTGATAATCTCTAATGCAATCACGGAACTTGCCTGTTCCATTATCATTTTATTTAAAGGGAAAAAATCATCTTCCTCCATTTCTACTGCGATTATTCCAATCGGAACGTCAATTGCAATAATAGGGTGAATATACAATGACTGACTATTAAAAGACTCAGTAAAAAAAGATTGAGTTTTTAATTTTGTATTTATCTCTGAAGGCAGTTCCCTTTTCCACTGGGTTGGACTTGAGTATTGTTGATGATCTGTTAAGTCTACGATCATTAATGGGTGATTGATCATCTTTTTTATTTCATTTGCGATTTTTTGTAAACCCTTACTTTGAAGCGACATTTTTATTAACGTATTGTGTATGGTATCTCGCTGAATTAAAAGATCATTTTGTTTTTTGAGATTTTGGTAGAGTTTCGAATTTCTTAATACAATCGAGACCTGATCAGAAAAGCTTTCTAACATTTGTTGGTCATCTTTCGTTAAAAGGGGATAAGGACCATTTTGGTAAACAATCAATACACATAAAGTACTCTCCTCAACCTTTATTGGAACTGAAATAATAGATTTCATATCGTCCAATTGGACAGAATTATACAGATGAAAAAGATTATCAGATGAAATATCAGATGATTCTGAGAGGATGTCCTCTATATTTGTAAGAATAAAAGACTTATTATCTTTAAATGTTTTCCCGATAATTCCTTCGCCAACCTTCATCCTCATTTTTTTGATTTCTTCCTTAGGCCCCCCCGTCCATGCTTTAGGAAATAGCACATCTAAGCTTGGTTCGTACATCCATAGAACTCCCATATCTGCTGCGGGAATAACCGATAAGGCATTTTCTAATATTTTTTTTAACAGGTTATCTAAATCTTCGAGGATGGAGATATCACGGATACTTTCCATCATTTTGTTCCTGATATATTTTTCTCGATCTAGCATTACTTGCAAGTAATGTAAATCTATGATCGGTTTAAGTTTTTGCTCATTCTCATTGTTTAGGACGGAAGATTTACTAATTCTAATGACAATGGTTGTATGATTGGAATAATGGTAGTAAAGATCGGTGAAAGTTTCATCGGTACGTATATTTTCATTGAAAAGTCTTTCTGGTGTGGGAGTTTCTTTGTCAAAATGATGGGATAATACAAGTGAAAAATCTAATCCCTTTATACTTTGCCACACCTGAAATTGTGAAAGGCAACAGTCATCTATTAAAAATTGTTTGAATTTCATTAATGTCTCCACTTTTACAATCCCTCCATCGGACTATGTAGAACTCAACATAATTTATGTTCTAATTATATAGGACTGAACATTGTTTGAATAGTTCGAATTTTTTATAATTAAATGGAATTCAACAAATTAAGCTAGGAGGTTTTATATGGTATCCAAATTATCGCAGAACTGGAAGTATGTCATTATCATCTTGCTATTTTTAGGATGGTCAATTGGAAACTTTGATCGATTTTTCATGAATTATGCGATTTTAGGTATTTCAAAGGATCTTCAATTAAGTGCCTCTCAGACAGGAATTGTTTTAAGTAGCTTTTTTGCAGGTTATGCCTTAATGCAAATTCCGGGTGGATGGCTCGCAGATCGTTTTGGTTTCCGAAAAGTCATTATCACGGCTGTTTTTGCTTGGTCCGTTTTCACGATTTTGTCAGGAATTGCATGGTCCTTCATGTCCTTAATCCTCATTCGATTTCTTTTTGGGCTTGGGGAAGGCAGCTTTTTTCCATCCGCCTCAAAAGGTATTGCTAGTTGGTTTCCGCAAAATGAACGGAGCCGTGCTATGTCCTTCATGCTCACTTCCGGTACGATAATGGGAGTAATAGCACCAATCATTGGTACCCAATCCATGCAAAGTGTCGGTTGGAGAATGATCTTTTATATTGCGGGTGCCATTGGAATTATATTTGTCTTGCTATACGTCTTTTTCTTAAAAGAGCGGAAAGGTTCAACTGTAGGAATTACTGAAAACCCTTCCAAAGATAAAGCGCCTTTACGAGAGGTTTTGAAAACCCCGATTATATGGAATTTGTTCATTGCCTATTTTGCGATTTATGCTGTGCAATGGGGATTAATGGCATGGATGCCAACTTATTTAGTAGAGGCACGTAATCTTGACTTAACATCCGTTGGGTATATTTCAGCTATTCCAGCGGTTGCAGGAATTATCGCGATGCTTGGAAGCGGCTATATTTTAGATAAATTACCTGAAGGAAAAGATAAGGTAATTGCAGCGATATTTGCAGTATTAACGGCGGTTTTTCTTTATTTAATGGCTTTTGCGCCAAACATAGCTATGTTTGCTGTCTATCAAAGTGTGGTTACTGTATTCATGTCGTTTAATATTATTCTAATTATCTCAGCTCCATTAAAAATGTTATCAGAAGAGGTTGTAGGAACGGCAAATGGTTTTATTAATACAGGTGCACAA
>NZ_JBALSN010000444.1:0-4206 GCF_036966985.1 Neobacillus drentensis
AAACAAAAATAATATATAATTAAAACAGAAGTTAATAAACATATATACATACAAACGGAGGAATCGGGATGGTAAAGAATCTTTGGGATACTGAAAAAGCTTCACAGGTTTCAAAAGGGGTAGAAGAATTAGTGTATCGCTCCAATTTAATTGGAACAGATCGTGCCGTATGTAACTGGGGGGGCGGCAATACTTCCATGAAAACAATTGAAAAGGATTTCCGTGGACGCGATATCGAGGTAATGTGGGTAAAAGGCAGCGGTTCTGATTTAGCGACTATGAAAGCACAAAACTTTACTGGATTAAATTTAGAAGATATTCGTCCATTATTTGAACGCGATGAAATGACAGATGAAGATATGGTTGCTTATCTTTCACATTGTATGATTGACAGCAAACATCCAAGAGCATCGATCGAAACATTATTGCATGCGTTCTTGCCATTTAAACATGTAGATCATACACATCCGGATGCGATTATTAGCCTTTGCTGTGCTGATAACGGAAAACAGCTTGCTGAAGAGATTTTTGGAAATCGTTTTGTCTGGGTTCCGTATGTACGTCCTGGCTTTACACTTTCAAAAATGATCGCAGAAGGAGTTAAAAATAACCCAAATGCTGAGCTTGTTTTAATGGAAAAACACGGACTTGTTACTTGGGGAGAAACATCTGAACAGTCTTACGCAAAAACAATTGAAATCATCAATGAAGCAGAACAATATATTAATGAAAGAATCGATGAAGCGTCTGTATTTGGCGGACAAAAATATCAATCTCTTTCCGAGGAAGAAGCAACTAGTATTTTAGCAAAAGTAATGCCAATCATCCGCGGTGCAGTAAGTGAAGAAAAGAAAATGCTATTAACCTATGACCGTGGAGAAGATGTTTTGCAATTTGTTAACAGCCAAAATGCACCTGAGCTTTCACAAATCGGTGCGGCATGTCCAGACCATTTAGTTCACACAAAAATGGTCCCACTTTATATCAACTGGGATCCGCAATCAAAAGATGTGGATGCGCTAATTGCTAGTATTAAAGAAGGAGTTGCCAGTTTCAAAGCAGCTTACCAAGAATATTTTGATAGTAACAAAAATCAAGGTGATAAAATGTTTGAACCAGCTCCACGTGTCATTCTCATTCCTGGGGTTGGTATGGTGAACTCTGGAAAAGATATTAACAATTCTAGAGTGAGCGGCGCCTTATATCATCGTGCCATTGCTGTTATGAAAGGTTCTACCACATTAGGAAACTTTGTATCTTTAAGCGAGAATGAATCTTATAACGTGGAATATTGGCCATTAGAGCTATATAAATTAACTCTTGCTCCACGAGAGGCGGAATTTTCCAGAAAAGTAGCTTTTATCACTGGAGGAGCGGGTGGAATTGGCAGTGCAACAGCTCGTCGTCTTGTTTCAGAAGGTGCTCATGTTGTGCTAGCTGATCTAAATTTAGAAGGTGCAGAAAAAGTTGCTGCTGAAATTAACGAAAAATTCGGAGCGAATCGTGCTATTGCTGTTAAGATGGATGTTACGAGTGAAGAGCAAGTTCAAACTGCTTTTAATCAATCCGCACTAACATATGGCGGTGTAGATATTATTGTCAACAATGCAGGTCTTGCAACATCAAGTCCATTCGAAGAAACAACTCTCAAAGAGTGGAATCTAAATATGAATGTATTAGGTACAGGTTACTTCTTAGTTGCCCGCGAAGCATTTAAGCAAATGAAAGATCAAGCGATTGGCGGTAACATGGTGTTTATCGGATCGAAAAACTCTGTGTACGCTGGTAAGAATGCTGCAGCCTACAGCTCTGTGAAAGCACTTGAAACACACTTAGCAAGATGTATTGCGGCTGAAGGCGGCGAATATGGAATTCGTGTAAACTCTGTTCTTCCGGATGCGGTTCTTCAAGGTTCAGCAATTTGGGGTTCAAGATGGCGTGAGGAACGTGCTGCGGCATATGGGATCGATCCGGATCAATTAGAAGAGCATTACCGTAAACGCACGACCTTACTCGTAAATATTTATCCATCAGATATTGCAGAATCAATTGCATTCTTTGCTTCATCAAAATCAGACAGAACAACTGGATGTATGTTAACGGTGGATGGCGGAGTGCCTGCTGCATTTACTAGATAAGATTTTTACGTAAAAAGTTTTTGGAGTGATATGATTATGCAGAAATTAAGCATGGAACAATTGCTCGAAACACTAAATAAAGCAATTGAGTTAAATTTAAGACAAGACTTTATTGATTTAATAGTAAACGAGTTAGATAGAAAACGATTCATTATGAATTAACAAAAAGTTGACTCCTATATAAAAGGGGTCAACTTTTTTCATCTATACGAAAATCGAACTAGCACCTTTTGTAATAAATTCCTTCGGAGGCCACATCGAGAGGTCAAAAGGGTAATCAGAACCAGGAACGACTCTGTCTTCTCCGACTGTTTTAATAAGAAAATCAATACTATCAGGGCTCCATAAAACGGTATCATACCAAAAGCGATTTAAGTATTCAGATGGTTTTGCTTTCAGTTTGGAAGAGACGAGCCCCCATTGTTCATAACCTTTATCAAGTCTGCCAATTTGATAGGGCAGGAAACCTCCGCCATGTGCAAATAATATTTTTACATTCGGATATTGATCAATCATTCCGCTTAAAAGAATGTCTGTTGCACAAACAGTTGTTTCCCAAGGTACACCAATTAAATTAGGCATCATTCTTCGCTTTAACCGCGGGTCTTCACATAGTAATGGGTGAATAAAAACAATCGCATGTAATCGATTGGCTTCTTCGAAGAAAGGGATAAAAAAGTCATCAGATAACATATAGTCAGATAAACCCGGACCAATGATGACTCCTTTTAATCCCAAATTCATCGCCTGATTTAATACTTGAGCCGCTTTTTCTGGATTGGTGAGAGGGACAGTTCCTAAGGCAGATAGTTTCTGAGGTGTTTTATTGGTCCAATTGGCTAATGCATGATTGTATAAAGCAGCCATTTCAGTGGTTATTTCTTCAGGGAAATCATAGAGAAACAGTTGGGGGATTGGTGAGATAAGTGAATGAGTAACACTCGCTTTTTCCTGTTCGGACAAATAATATTCACCATCAATAAAGCCCTTTTTCAACTCAAATCCCCATTTTTCATTAATCGTTAAGAACGGCTCTTTCGTGCCATCTTTTTGGATCCATTTCGCATTAATGATCTTCTGATTGTCTTGAAGCCAGGCGATCACTTCCGGTGGAATAAAATGAGTATGAAAATCATGCATTAACTATCACTCCTATACGATTATATTAATTTATTTTTCGATATCCCATATTTCTAGAAATATCTAAACCAGCACTAATAACCTTTTTAGCTATACTTTGAATTTTATGAGCTGGGAATCGCTGCTTTGGACCCACAATGGATAAGGCTGCAATTACTTTTCCTTTGTAATCATAAATCGGTGCAGCAATAGAAGTGACTCCATCAAGTAATTCTTCGACACCAGATGCATAGCCATTTTTCCTTACTTCACGTAAGTGAGCATGAAGCATATCGGTGTCTGTAATCGTGTTTTTTGAGTATTTATGAAGCCCTTTTTTTTCGATTACGCTCTTCGTCACATCTTCATCAGAGAATGCTAGTAAAACTTTCCCTGAACTAGTACAGTAAGGTGGATTTCTTCGGCCAACATGAGTTAAGAACCGAATAGGATGATTGCATTCTACTTTATGAAGATAGATGACATCTGAGTGATCTAAAACAGATATGTGAGCGGTTTCACCAAGTGTCTCAACTAGTTTGTTTAAGACCGGCTGTGAGTCACGATAGATATCCATTGAACTATATACGACACCGCTAAGAGTAAGAATAGAGAGGCCTAAGCGATATTTTTTAGTTTCGGGATCTTTATGCACGAACCCTTCACTTGCAAGGGTTGCCATGGTTCGGCTGACTGTACTTTTGTTTAATCCTAGAGAAGTCGAAATTTCACCAATTTTCTTTTCAGGTTCATCCATCGAGAAACTATTTAAGATCCGAAGAGCATTTTTTAAGGAAGAAAGATAATTTTCTTCCTGTTTCTTTGTTTCCATAACTCATTCCTCCCCATACCCACTGTTTCATTATGTAAAACTAGGTTGCTTTATAGTGGTCAATATATCAAAAGAAAAAAGAAAAGAAAAGTTATTTTTTAAAAATTAAAATTATTT
>NZ_JBALSN010000445.1:0-1326 GCF_036966985.1 Neobacillus drentensis
TTTAACTTTACCGTTATTCATTGAAATAACCTCCAAAATAATTGTTCACTTTAATATTCAGTTAAAAGAAAATAAAAAAGACGTACTGACACGTTTGGGTAATAGACATCACCCACATCTTCGTGCAGTTACGGCTACCTAAACAAATAAATATTTAACTAACTTAAAAGCGTATCTTCATTTTAACAGATTTTGGCCATATCGTCAATTGAATTTCAAAAACTAGGAAATTCAGAGAAAATATTTCAGATATAATAATAGCTTACCAAACTTGTCTCAAACTTGCAGAAAATGAAACTCTAGGTAGGGAGTTTCATTATTCTTTATTAAAATTACCTTGTAAAAATACCTCCATGAAATTGACGATAAATTTCTGAAAATCAGCCTCCATACCAATGTAATCAAGCGAATCTACGGGTTCCTTATCTGGTTTTGGCCGAAAGTCTGCAATACTCTTGCCTTTGGCTTCCCCAAATTCCTCGACTCTTACTCGTCTTGGAATATATTTCACCAAATCTGGTTCTATTAACGCCATGAGCGGAACAACGTCATGAAGTGGTGCTCCCTTAATACCCGGGACATTTTTCTGATATGCTTTATAGTAATAATCAAATGCTGGTTTTAATAATGGCCGAAAAGGTGTAGGGCTGTTTTTGCTAAGAAAGTCAATAATATCGGGTGTGATGATGGCTTTATTTGTTATATTTAGAGGATATAAAAAAATATTATGTGCTTTTTCCATAACGGTATGTGCCGCAATTGGATCCACATAAAAATTCGCTTCAGCTTCAGCGGTAATATTACCGGGAACCAAAAAAGCCCCGCCCATAATATAAAAAGCGCTTACTCCCTTTAACGCTTCATTCCCGTATAAGATAAACATCAAAGCTAACTCGGTCAATCTTCCCACAGATACAATGACGATATTTCCTTTATACTGCTTAACAATTTCAAGGATTTTGTTAATATCATATACCTTTACATTCTGAATCGTATCTGGAGGCTTGATTGGTCCTAACCCCTCTTTGCCATGTATTTCGGGGTAATACACGATCGGTTCACCTGATAGAGGTCCTGCGGTGCCTGCTATTATTGGAATATCCGCTCTCCCACCTAATGTTAAGAGGTAGGCAGTATTTTTAACTGATTGCTCTTTTGGTGTATTTCCATAACCACTGACAATACCCACTAAATTTATTTTCGGATTTAGTAAGGCATACATTATGGCAAAAGAATCATCAATACCTGGATCAGTAATCATTAGCACATTATGTGCCATCGTATCTCCTCCAATAAATTATATTTATAAAAAATATGCGATTTAAA
>NZ_JBALSN010000445.1:1345-4386 GCF_036966985.1 Neobacillus drentensis
CGAGGGAACTCTCCATTATGCTCGTTTTTTGACTCTAGGTGCTGTTTTCTTTCTTGGCGCAGCTGTTTTTGGAGGTTTTGTCCGGTCAATGGATGCTTGTAATGCCGCCATTAAGTCCGTGACATTTGAAGCAACTTCCTTCGTAGCTGCGGATACGGTTTCTTGTCCATTTCGTTTCGATTCAATTAATTCAAGCAATGCAGTTCTGTAATCATCCGTATACTTTTCTGGGTTAAAATCTGTTGTCAATTGGTCAATCAACATGATCGCAGTATCAAGTTCTCTTTCCGTCACCTTATCTTCAGCAGGCACACTCGGTACATCACCCGCTTTTCGAACTTCATCTGGAAAGTGGATGGTTTCCATGACTAAAACATTTTCATACACACGTATGACTGCTAATTGCTCTTTTGAACGAATGATAATTTTAGCAAGGCCCACTTTTTGTGACTCCAGCAAGGCTTTTCTTAGCAAGGAATAGGCCTTGCCTCCGCCCTCACTTGGAGACATATAATAACTTCGATCGTAGTAGATGGGATCAATTTGGTCCATTTTAACAAAATCAATAATTTCAACCGCTTTATCTTCGTTTTCTTTTCGTAACTTCTCAAGTTCATCATTGTCAAGGACAACAAATTTCCCTTTTGTATATTCATACGCTTTAACGATATCCTCTGGTTTCACTTCCTCCTCACATACAGAACAGATTTTCTCATATTTGATCGGTGCATGACATTTGTTATGCAGGGTTCGAAGTTTGATATCTTTATCTTCTGTTGCCGTATGGAGTTTGATGGGTATATTTACAAGCCCAAAACTGATACTGCCCTTCCACATCGTATGCATTGTGTATTTCTCCAATCTTTTTGTTATTATTTTGCATTACTTAGACATTCACATTCCTAAAAACATTTGGAAAAGAATGAATCTAAGTATTTTTATGCAAAATATATGAAAAAGAAGGGACCAATTTCCCATGAAGCCGATGCTGCCCAGCCTTACATTTAATCTCCCTGTTCATCCTGAATGGCTCTATGAAGTAAAATATGATGGATTTCGCGCCCTTTTAGAGTGGAGTTCCCATGGAATTGAACTAATTAGCCGGAATGAAAAATCTCTTATCCCCCAATTCCCAGAAATCAAGGAATTTTTATTAAAACACGAAGATCAATTTAAACCGTTTCTACCTTTACAATTAGACGGAGAACTAGTCTTATTAGAAAACACACACAAAGCCAATTTCTCGATGATTCAAGTACGCGGGCGATTAAAATCAGAAAAAAAGATCAGCGAGCAAGCCAGAAAATCCCCCTGTCGCCTAATGGTGTTTGACATACTCATGAGCGCTGGAAAACAGTTACGTTCACTTAATTTTCAAAAACGCAAAAAGGAACTCATCAAATTGTTCGAAAAAGTCGGTTTTACACTCGAGGCTGACCCTTACAACGAACAACTTCTTCAACTTGTCCAGGCACATGAAGAATTTGAGCCGCTTTGGGAAAAGGTTGTATTGTCTGACGGGGAAGGAATTATTGCCAAACAAAAAAACAGTCTTTGGGAGGAAGGAAAACGCTCCTTACAGTGGTTAAAGTATAAAAATTGGAAATATGTAAGTTGTTTTATCAACGCCTATGATAAAACCAATGGATATTTTTATGTAAGTGTTTATAAGGACAAAAAAATCCATCCAATTGGTCAGGTCCTTTTCGGATTTAAACCAGAAGAAAAACAAGCACTCCAGCAAACGATTAAACAAAATATGCTCCGTGAAGAAGGACAACTAATGATTGTGGAACCAGCCATATGCCTAGAGGTGAAATATTTAGAGCTATATGAAAACCAACTGCGCGAGCCCCATTTTGACCGATTTCGCTTTGATTTAGAACCCGCTGAGTGTACATATGATCGTTTTATCTTTGCACAAAAAAACCTGCCTGGAGACCTAGATATAACCCACCCTGATAAACCATTATGGGAAAAATTAGCTATTAAAAAAGCTGACTATATTCACTACTTGCGAGAAATTTCACCCTATATGCTGCCCTTTTTAAACAATCGCTTATTAACCGTCATCCGCTATCCGCACGGGATGTTCGGTGAAGCGTTTTATCAAAAAAACTGTCCAGAATATGCGCCAGAATTTGTGCAAACACACACAGATGATGGGATTGACTATATCCTCTGCAATAATTTAAAAACACTCGTTTGGCTTGGCAATCAATTAGCGATTGAGTTCCACATCCCCTTTCAAACCATTGATAGCAAGGGACCAAGTGAGATTGTTTTTGATTTAGATCCGCCCTCTAAGGAGCACTTTCAATTGGCGGTAAAAGCAGCACTGTTAATTAAAGAAGTCCTCGATCAATTAAATTTAATCGCTTTTATTAAAACGTCTGGAAACAAAGGATTGCAAATCTACCTGCCTTTGCCGGAAAATGAATTTACTTATGACGATACAAGATTATTTACAAGCTTTATTGCTGAATATTTGATTTCAAAGGATCCAGACTCCTTCACGATTGAACGAATGAAGAAAAACCGCGGTAACAGGCTTTATGTTGATTATGTGCAACATAGCGAAGGGAAAACAATTGTTGCCCCCTATTCGATGCGGGGAAATGAACATGCTGGTGTTGCCACGCCCCTTTTTTGGGAGGAAGTAACAGAAAAACTCAAACCTGTTTCGTTTAATATGGACAATGCATTAAAGCGAATTCGTCAACAAGGAGATCCCTTTTCAGATTATTTTCAATCAAAATCGATTCAACCTTTCGGACCTGTGTTGGAGGTATTAAAAAAAGGAACGAAAAAAAAAGGATAGGGGCATCCTTTTAATTTTATTCAATCGCTTCAAAATTTCACACCTGTATTTTTTCAGTATAATATTGGTTTATAAACTTTAAACAGGTCTGTTGATTGACGCTCCAGGCACTTCGCTTTCCGCGGGCGTGCCGGGGAGCCTCCTCGTCGCTTTGCTCCTGCGGGGTCTCCCCTGACCCGTACTCCCGCAGGAGTCTTCGTGCCTGGAACGAAGGTCAACA
>NZ_JBALSN010000446.1:0-3115 GCF_036966985.1 Neobacillus drentensis
ATATTCAACTGATTCCTGCTAAATCTATCGTTAACAGTCGTTCTGAGTGTGATACGAGTGTCACATTTGGTGGTCATACATTTAAATTGCCAGTTGTACCTGCAAATATGCAGACGATTATAGATGAAAAGCTTGCGATTTTCTTCGCGGAAAATGGTTACTTCTATATTATGCACCGTTTCCAGCCTGAAAAGCGGATATCCTTTATCAAAGATATGCAAGGACGTGGCCTTATCGCATCCATTAGTGTCGGTGTAAAAGAGGGAGAATACGATTTCATTAACCAATTGGCAGATGAAAAGCTAACACCTGAATTTATTACCATTGATATCGCTCATGGCCACTCAAATGCCGTAATTAATATGATTAAGCATATTAAGAAACACTTACCTACTAGCTTTGTCATTGCTGGAAATGTCGGAACTCCAGAAGCTGTAAGGGAATTAGAGCATGCCGGTGCAGATGCTACGAAAGTAGGAATTGGACCTGGGAAGGTATGTATTACGAAAATTAAGACTGGATTTGGAACTGGCGGCTGGCAGTTAGCTGCACTTAGATGGTGTGCCAAAGCGGCAAGCAAGCCAATTATCGCTGACGGCGGCATTCGCACACATGGTGATATCGCGAAATCCGTTCGATTTGGAGCATCAATGGTCATGATTGGTTCTTTATTTGCAGGTCATGAAGAATCTCCTGGGGAAACGATTGAGAAGGACGGAAAGTGTGTGAAGGAATACTTCGGTTCCGCTTCGGAATTCCAAAAAGGCGAACGAAAAAATGTTGAAGGTAAAAAAATGTACGTAGAACACAAGGGCCGTTTAATCGATACATTGATCGAAATGGAACAGGATCTTCAGTCCTCTATTTCCTATGCCGGTGGTAACAAGTTAAAAGACATCCGTACGGTTGACTATGTCATCGTAAAGAATTCCATCTTTAATGGTGATAAAGTTTATTAAAAAGTAAATGCCAGTCCCCCTCACATGGTTGCCAAATGAGGGGGACTGGCATTTTTGTTATTTTATATTCTTTGAATGAAAAGTACGGCTATACAGGGTGTACTTTTCAATCCTGTCGCGATTTGGTTCATACCCGATACCCGGAAGTTTGGGAATGGTAATCAACCCATCTTCAACAATTACCTCGGGATCGATAATATCTTCCTTCCAGTAATGGGCTGAGGCCGCTGTATCACCCGGAAGTGTAAAATTAGACAAGCTTGTGATCGCAATATTATGTGCCCTGCCAACTCCAGACTCTAGCATTCCTCCACACCAGACGGGAATTCCATTTGCCTCGCATAGATCATGGATCCGTTTGGACTCGGTTAGGCCTCCAACACGGCCGATCTTTATGTTTATAATTTTACAACTTCCCAATTGAATCGCCTTTCTCACATCTTCGACACTATGGATACTTTCATCCAAACAAATCGGAGTCTCAATTTGCGCCTGCAGCTGCGCGTGGTCAATGATATCATCAAAGCCCAATGGCTGCTCAATCATGGTTAAGTTGAATTGGTCCATTGCCTTAAGAGTATCGAGATCATCTAGTGTATAAGCGGTATTTGCGTCAGCCATCAATGGAATATCTGGGTACCGTTTACGTATCTCTGCTAAAATATTTAAATCCCATCCTGGTTGAATTTTCACCTTGATACGCTTATATCCCTCTTGCAGACTACCTTCTATCAAATTCAATAGTTCTTCGACCGTATCCTGAATGCCAATACTGACGCCAACTTCAATCTTTTCTAACTTTCCTCCTAGAGCGGAAGCAAGACTTACTCCCTGCTGTTTAGCATATGCATCCCAGATTGCCCCCTCCAGGGCAGCTTTTGCCATGTAATTTCCCCGAACATGATGGAACCGTTCGGAAACCTCATCCGGATGAGAAATCGGCTCTTTCAGAAGAAGGGGAATCAAAAAATCCTCCATCATATGCCAATTGGTTTTGACTGTCTCTTCCTTATATGTGGCATCTATCGCAGCAACGGATTCGGCCCATCCCGAAATGCCATCCTTCGTTAGGACTTCCACTAAAATAAAATCTTTATCATATTCCGTTCCAACTGCTGTTGTAAAAGGGTGTAAAAGATCCATTTTCATATGTCGTAATACGATTCGTTGTATTTCCATTTTATCTTATCCCCCACTCCGTTTTAAGTACGTTTCTTAGTTAATACATAGTGATGGAGGTAAGGAAGATTACTCTTTCGTAATGCCGTAACCGTCCATCCTTTGCTTAAATAATAGGTAAAAACCTCGCGTGTTTTCAGTCGCCAATCCAATGCAGTTTCTAAATCATTCGCTTTAATGGTTTGAAATTGATTCGGAACTGGTACATACAGAACATTCACATTCCAATCGCTATCAAGTAACACAGCTTTCGGAACGGGGAAGCCCTGAGCATCCACTTCCACTTGAATCAAAAGGGACACTTCTTCAGCCATAGCAGAATCTTCCGATAGCTTCGACGTTTCTCCAGCTATGTCCCATTCCACTAAAAAGCGATCAGACGGTAAGCCTGCATTAAGAATATCAGGCATTTCACCGTAACAATTTTCAATATACTGCGTACAAACTCCACCTAATTTGCTTAAATTTAGATACCCATTGACCGTTTCCAGTGGATCATATGTCCACACGATTAATCGGTAGCCCTTATTAAGAGCTTCTTCTCGCTGCCTTAATTTTAATTTTTCACCGATGCCCATTTTTTGAAAATCTGGGTGAATTCCCATACTATGTGAGCAAAGATAAGTAGTTGTCCCATCAAATCCAGGAAAGCTATATTGAAATCCAATTAATCGTGTTCCAGAAAAAGCGCCAATCACCAGCCCGCCATTTTTTACAACGGCAATGCTATGATTCACTGGGACTGGATCTTCATCCGCCCAAATAAGACTTTCTAAATCTCTCACGGCTGTCAATTCCTCTGCCGAATGTAACATACGTATCGTAATCGGTTCTAATAAATCCATCTTGAGTAACACTCCTCCTGCACTTGATTAGATGACACTTTTAAGAAAACTTTTTAAACGATCACTATTTGGATTGCTGAATAGCTGATGAGGCGGTCCTTGTTACTCGATGACACCGTCACACATATAAAT